>NZ_JAAXMS010000006.1:300000-561962 GCF_012290005.1 Crateriforma spongiae | reverse complement strand
ACGCCTGACCCCTTTTACTCCTCACGCCTGACCCCTTTTATTCCTCGGTACCATTTCCGTAAATGCTCATCCAATCCAGGCGGGGGAACGAATGATCTCCGACCAGCGGGCATTCCTATCTCTTCTTCTAGACGGGAAGCCTCCTTCATGTTCGACAGTGCCTTTTCACGCTGTTCAATCATCGCCTCAACTGTCTCGCGATCCTCGCAATGATTACTCTTTGAGCCTATTTGCACGTCCGCCAATTCCGCGTTAATGCGATCCACTTCGTTTTTGTAGTACGTTTTCCGCAAGCCATACAGAGCTCCAAGCTCATAGTACATGTTGCGTTCGAGTACGGAAGGATAGTCTTTCCATCTAGCTCGAGAAATGTCGCGGGCAACTACTAGCAGTTCATAGGATATCACATCTGGAAACTTGTCGTCCGGTATGGACTTCAAGAACTCGTACTCCTTCGCTAATTTTTCCTTTATCGTCGCTCTCTTAGCAATCCCCTTACGTGCAGGGCTCACGCTAGGGGCCTGCGATTTATTGAGCGACGACGGCTGCAGGCTTGCCTGTTCGCCCTGGGCGTTACAGCAAGAGGCTGCTCCACAAATCACCAAACTGCAAATAAATAGACGATTCATTCTACTTCTTTCCCGTGTCTTCGACGCTGTATCGAAACAAATAGTTTTGCGCAACATCCGTGCCGAACCGGTTCAGGCTAGCGACTTCGGAAATCACGCGAAAGAGATCTTTTCGGTACGTTGGCAGACAAGACAAAGGGGTCAGACAAGACAAAGGGGTCAGACAAGACGAAGGGGTCAGACAAGACAAAGGGGTCAGACAAGACAAAGGGTTCAGACAAGACAAAGGGTTCAGACAAGACAAAGGGGTCAGACAAGACAAAGGGGTCAGACAAGACAAAGGGGTCAGACAAGACAAAGGGGTCAGGCGTCTTTTCCTCGGTTACGCCTGCGGGTTGATAGGCCCAGAGGGACGTCTTGAACATGGAGGACATCACAGTCGAACACTCGCTCATTGAGGCGGGTTGTTGTGGAGACTGGGCGTGATGTGTGGGACCAACGGGAGAAGGCGGAGCCTATTTGCTGGTGCATCCAGCTACGGGACGAAACACCACGCGTATCGATCGCCACGCCAACCGATACGCGAAGCCCGCGTCCTGATCGCCCACCGATGGTGCCGCCTTGCAGCAGCCTCATCAAGCATCGTTGCACTCGAACGCATCGGCTGGACCACTTAACAAAGACGCCTTGCCCCGTTGGTTTCATCGGCAGAGCGTTCGAGAACCACTTTGCCGGGTGTCCGGTCAACCAAGGTGTCCATGGAGCTCCGTCTCCTTGGACCGCCCAGAATAGGTAGTGCGCTGTTGGAAAACTGGTGAGCGTCTTCGTCGACTCGCGGCATATTGACGCAATGCGACAGTCTGTCGGTTTTGTCCTTTGAATCGATCTCGGTTCTGTCACAGAATGCGTCGGTCACGTCAGCGTCGGCGTCCACTTTGCACATGATGCCGCAGGCGTGTCGGTCCATCACATCCAGACGCGCATCGGATCCTCGTCTGGATTCTGGGTGATCGTGAAGTCACCAATCTGGAATCATTCGCCCCATTGGCCACAGCCGGACTAGCGATGGAATTGTTTGCCGCCTTGGACACCGTCTTGTTATCGCGATTGCAATTCGCGCTGACGATCATGTTCCATTACCTGTTCCCGCCGCTGACGATCGGCTTGGGGGTGGTGCTGGTTTATCTGGGACTTCGCTATGTGATGACCGGCGATCGTTTGTTCCGTGATGCACAAAAGTTCTGGACCAAGATCTATGCGTTGAACTTCGCGATGGGCGTTTCGACGGGCATCGTGATGGAGTTCGAATTTGGGACCAATTGGTCGGTGTACAGTGAATTTGTCGGCGACGTCTTCGGCAGCGCGCTGGCCGCCGAGGGCATCTTTGCGTTTTTTCTGGAAAGCGGATTCCTGGCCGTCTTGGTGTTCGGTTGGGACCGAGTCGGTCCCAAGATGCACCTGTTCAGCACGATGATGGTATCGCTTGGCAGCATCTTTAGCGCCGTCTGGATTGTCGCAGCAAACAGTTGGCAACAAACGCCCGCCGGTCACCATATCGTCCCGGTTTACCGTCGCGGTGAACCCTGGGTCGTCGACGGCGAATTGATGATGCGTGCGGAAATCACCGACTTTTGGGCGATGGTTTTCAACCCGACGACCGTCATCCGTCTGACACACACGTTGACCGGTGCCTTTATCGTCGGCGGATCGCTGGTTGCCAGCGTCGGTGCCTGGTACCTGTTGAAGAACCGACACATTGAATTTGCACGCCGCAGCCTGAATGGCGGTCTGATTGTCATGACGATTGGTGCGTTCACCGCCGCGGCGACCGGTCACTTGCAGGCCAAAATCACCTATGCGTATCAACCGGCCAAGATGGCGGCTTATGAAGGCCACTTTGAAACCGGCCCCGGACACTTGACGGTGTTCGGTATCCCCGATGTAAAGAACGAGACGGTCCGCTATGACCTTTCGATCCCACGCGCGTATAGCTTTTTGTTGAAAGAAGACTTGAATGCCGAAATCGTCGGGCTTGATCGTTTCGCTCCCGAGGACCGGCCGCCGATTTGGATTCCGTTTGTCACATACCGGGTGATGGTGGGGATCGGCACCTATTTAATCGTGCTGTCCATCGTCGCAGTGGTCTTTCGGTTGCGTAACAAACTGTACACCCACCGTCCGTTGTTGTTTCTGTTCGTCATTACGGTGTTTCTGTCGCTGATCGCCAACCACGGCGGCTGGGTCGCGTGTGAAGTCGGACGACAACCTTGGATCGTTCATCCGCCGCTGCAATGGACCGGCGGCGAACCCGGGGTCGGCGATGTGGTCGTCGATGAAACGGGCGTGGTCCAATATGACGAGACGCAAGGCTTGCGAACGACCGACGCGGTCAGCAAAGCGATCAGCGGCGAACAGGTGCTGGGCAGTCTGATCGGATTCGGTCTGATCTATGGTTTGCTGTTTATCGTCTGGATCACCGTGTTGCACCAGAAGATTCAAAAGGGCCCGGACATCAGCGAAGATGCCGACACGTCATCGGCCAGCGTCGAAGACCTATTAGATATCAGCTCGTCACGCGTTTCTCATTCGAAACACATGATCGAACCAAACGGAGGATCCGGCGCATGATTGCGATGACGTCATGGTTTACAGCCGAAAGCCTGCCATTTGTCTGGTTCACTCTGATCGGATGTTTGCTGACAGGCTATTTGATTTTGGATGGTTTTGACCTGGGGGTCGGTGTTCTGCACCTGATTGTTCCCAAAGATGAGACCGAGCGTCGGTTGTCGGTCAATTCCATCGGCCCCTTGTGGGATGGCAACGAGGTTTGGTTGGTCACCTTTGGCGGTGCCCTGTTTGCCATGTTTCCCTACGCCTATGCGACGGCGTTCCCCGCGTTTTACACGGCTTTCATTCTGTTGCTGTTCGCCCTAATCTTCCGTGCCGTCAGCATGGAATTTCGCGGCAAGATGCATAGCAAATTGGGCCGTCGCATGTGGGACGTCGGATTCGGCATCGGCAGTTTGTTGGCCGCATTTTTGTTCGGTGTCGCCGGCGGCAACGTCGTCAGCGGGTTGGAACTGAACGAGCGAGGTGATTACACCGGGTCGCTGATGGACCAATTGTCACCGTATCCATTGACCTGCGGTTTGTTGATTGTGTTGTTGTTCACTTTGCATGGTGCCATCTTTCTGTACATGAAGCTGACCGGCGACTATCAACAGCGAATTGCGAATGCGGCGAAAGTCAGTTGGGTGCTGTTTGCGATCGTCTATGGCATTGTGACGATTTGGACGTTGGCCTCGGTCCCGCGCGCGACCGAGAACTTTGCCGATGTGCCCGCCTTGTGGCTGATCCCTGCGTTCAACGTCGCCATGGTCGGCTTGACCGGTTGGATGGTGTGGCGACGTTTTGCGTTTGCGGCTTTCCTGTGCAACGCCGGTTCGATCGCATCGATGGTGATTCTGTTGGCCGCGGCGTTGTTTCCGAACCTGATCAACGCGACCGACCCCGCCATGGATTTGCGGATCGTCGATGCCGCCAGTAGCACACGGACGTTGACGATCGGCCTGATCGTCGTGGGGATCGGGCTGCCGTTTGTCTTGATTTACACGACGATCATTTACTGGACGTTCCGCGGCAAAACCCGGCTGGAATCACACAGCTACTAACCCTGCGTCTTGTGCTGCATCATTGATCCTGACCCTCTGGCCACCTGATCGCCAGGTGGCAGTCCAGCCATCGATGAATGGCTATTCGGGCATCATCGAATCGGTGGCCAGCCAGCCGTTGACCAAGTCTTTCATCACGTCGGGATACTGACTGGCCAAGTTTTTGGATTCTGCCACATCGGCCCGCAAGTGGTACAGCTCGAAAGGTTCACCGGCTTTGGGACGAACGATTTTCCAATCACCTTTGCGAAAGGCGGCTTTCCCACGTGGCATCCGCCAAAACAATTCGTGGTGAGGTGTTTTGGCTAGCGGATCGTTGAACCACTGGGCCAGACTGCGTCCATCCATGTCCGCGGGCACTTCCAATCCGGCCAAGTCCAACGCCGTTGCCGCGACATCCAAGCTGATTACGGTTCTCGGTTCGACGCGCCCGGCCGGAAACGTCCCGGGATACGTCCACACCATTGGTACCCTTAATCCGCCTTCATAGACGGAACCTTTGCCGTCGCGAAGCGGGCCGTTGCTGCTGGTCAGTTCCTTCGTCGGTCCACCGTTGTCACTTAAAAAAACGATCATGGTCTGTTCGTCCACGCCGGCGTCACGCAAGGATTGACGGATTTGACCGACGCTGCGATCCAAGGCGATCAACATGCCTGCAAAGATGCGGCGCTGGACGTCCTCGATCCGACTGAGATGACTCAGATCTTCCAGCAACGCCTGCATGGGACTGTGGACCGCGTTGTAGGCGACGACCAAACAGAACGGGTCCTGCGACGGCTGGGCGATGAACTTGGTCGCCTGTTGCGTGATCGCATCAGTCAGATAGACGTCCACATCGACGGGATTCAGCTTTCCGCTTTCATCACTGATCAACAGCGGGTTATCCGCGTCATAGGGCGGTTCGTTGATCGGTGCATAATTGCCGCGAATCAAATCGCCAGTACGTGTGCGGGTTCCCTGTTGCAACGACTTGTCACGAATCATCGTCAGGACATCGTTGTACGGTGGACCGGGAACGTAATAGTGTCCTTCGTGCAAGAAGCCAAAGAATTGGTCGAACCCACGTCGCGTCGGAATCCGCTGAGGTGCGGTCCCGCAGTGCCACTTGCCCACCAACGCCGTGCGATAGCCGGCATCATCCAAACGTTTGACAAACGTCGTTTCGGATTCGGGAATGCCCGCGTCGGCCGACAAGTTGCGTTTGCCGGTCGGGTTATCGTCCGCACCGAAACGCGATTGGTATCGTCCGGTCATGAATCCGGCACGCGACGGAGCGCAATACGACGACGTCACATAAGCCGAAGTGCAGCGAACGCCGTCGGCGGCCAAGGCATCGATCGCCGGCGTGGGGACGTCGTCGCGGCCCATCATCCCCGTTTCGCCGTAACCCAGATCGTCGGCGATCAAGATCACAAAGTTGGGTCGATCGCCCCGCAACGAACCCGACATTGCCACACACAACACCACCCAAGCCAATCGTCGCATCATCTGAACTCCCTGGTGTCCGCGTTTCAGGATGCGGACAAGTACGTGTCCAAAACTTCTAGGATGGTCCGTGGTGACGGATTTGGTGAATCCGATCCGTCGGCGGTCCGTCCAGTCAGCCCCAAAGCGACCGATGAATCCCCGCGGATCACGGTCGCGTTTCCGTTCAGCCCGCCCAAGGATGCCGGTTGAAACTGTTTCGCCAACGTGGGCCCCGGATCGATCCCGCCGATCTGCAGTTTCGCGGGTCGTTGCCAATCGGTCCGAGCCGAATGACCGACCACCCGGATGTCGACCGCACCGCCATCATCGTCGGAGGTCCGCGTCGCTCGATTGGTCATCGTCAACGACATCCAATCCAATGTCGCCGCGGCATCCAAGGTGACAAGCACCGCACGCGTTGATTCATTCAAATAACGGATCAACCGCAACAGCATCACCGCGGTCAAATCGGCATCGTCGATGGTAAAAGCATCGGGCGCGACGCAGACCGCCAAGTACTGTGAACCAGCGATCGTTCGGATCCAATCGGCACCGTGATCCGTATCCGTTTGTCCGTCACGTTCGTCTCGGCGGATTTCACGCACCCGGCGTGCGACGTCGGCCATGGTGGCTGCGTCGACCGGACCAGTGGACGGTAACAAGGTTTTGTCGTCAGCCGATTCGGAGTTTTCGTCACGGAACCCGCAGCGAACCCGCCAGCGTGGATAAATCGAATCCAAATCACCCAACGCCCAGATGACATCTGCATGGACCGCCACATCGCCCAAGGTGGCTCGGATCACACCGTCGCGCACCGTTGCATCGGAGATCGCGGTGTAGGTTGTCCCTCGCACCGTCGATAATTGGATTTCACCGTTTTGCCCAAGGCGGATCAACGTTTGAGCGGTCGCCTGGTCCACAGCGATGGCTTCGACGGTGATGGGACGGGCCTTTCGAACTTGCGCCAAATCAGCCGCCAAGTCGACACCGGAATCGGCGGACCTGGCGACTTGCCGGCTCCACTGACGCTGACCCTCTTTGGCCAGCGAGCAATCCCAGATGTCAACGTTGCCGGTTTTGGATTCGTTGTCTGCCTGATCACAGAACAGGCTGCACATTGGACAGATCCGAAGGTCACTTTTGCCGATCACCGCTCACCCGACCTGACGCTTAACTCTTTCACCGCCTGGACCAAGGCGATCGCATTGTCGACCGGCGTTTCCTTCAGAATGCCGTGCCCCAGATTGAAAATGTGCCCTGGTCGTTGGTCGACCGACTGCAAAAGTTCATCGGCGGCTTGGTGAATGGTGTCGGGATCGGTCAACAAAACGGCGGGTTCCAAGTTGCCTTGCACGGCGCCGTCATGGCCGGCACGACGCCAGCCTTCGGGTAAATCGATCCGCCAATCGATACCGACCACGGTGCGACGATCCAATCGCATCAGGGGCAACAATTCGGGATTGCCGGTACCGAAATTGATGACCGGTACGCCGGGTGTGATGCCGCTTAAGATGCGCTGCATCCACGGCAAAACAAACTGGCGATAGTGCGACGGCGAAAGGCAGCCGACCCAACTATCGAACAATTGCACGCACTGTGCCCCCGCATCGATTTGTCGATTCAGGTAAACGACGATGGCATCGGACAGGATTTCCATCAGCCGGTTCCAAGCGTCCAGATCGGCAAACATCATCCGTTTGGTGTGCGTGTATTGCCGGCTTCCGCCGCCTTCGATCGCATAGCTGGCCAGGGTGAACGGCGACCCGGAAAACCCGATCACGGGGATATCGTCGTTCATGTCGGCACGAGTCTGACGGACCGTTTCGTAGACGAACTCCAAACGATCGGGATCATCCAATGGTCGGACCCGCAGAACATCTTCGGTGCTGCGGACCGGATTATGAATCACCGGGCCGTCGCCTTTGACGAACTCCAGATCGAAACCCAGCGGTTCCAAAATCGGCAGCAAATCGGAAAAGATGATCGCCGCATCGACGCCCAATCGTTCCACCGCCGTGCACATCACTTCGCTGCACAGCTTGGGATTCTTGCACAGTTCCAAGAAGGATTGCTTGGCCCGCACCTCGCGATACTCGCTCATGTATCGCCCGGCTTGTCGCATCATCCAGATCGGCGTGCGTTCGGTCGGTTCACAACGACAAGCCCGCATGAACAAGCTGTTGATGGACGGATGATCTTGGCCGGGGTGGGGCACGTCGGGGGTGTCGACCATGGTGATGCGTTGGCTGTCCGGGGAACTTCGTTTTTGTTTCACCAGTCGAGTCGCCGCGGCGCTGGATTCCATCACCAGATGCCCCATTTTGGGATGCGACGGTTCCAAGTCGACCGATAGTTCGCATTCCTCCAACATCTGACTCGTCGTCGGACCGATGGACGCGACGACGGTACGTGAAAGCCCATCGCGCAGCGAACGTACCAAGTTCATCTGTTGGGCCATTCGCAACATGTTGACGACTTGGTGCGCGCTGGTCAGCAACAACACGTCACGCTGGCCTTCGGCGATCGCACGAACGTTCTGTTCCAGCGGTCCGGTGTCCACCGGGAACTCCCATCCATAAACCTTGACGTTGGCGACCGTCGCCCCGCGTGCTTCCAAGCCCGCCACCAGCGACGAATTGGTCACTCCGTACTCTTGTAAACCGACGGTGCTGTTGGCGACCGGCACCTGTTGGTCGATCAGCTGTAACAGTTCGCGCCACGTGTTGGGTTCACCGACACGATGGGTCGGCTGGATTCCGACTTCGCGCATGGCGGCAACGGGCTTGGGGCCGCGACAGATGGTGGTGACGTCGGACAAGGCGTCCAAGAACCGTTGACGGTCGACGTGTCGCTCGATCGCCCGCAACAGGTATCGAAACCCGACGCCGGTCATCAAAATCACCACGTTGATTTCGCCGGTGATCACGCGATAGGCAAAATCGATCGCCTCGCGGTTCGGTTCGATCGGAACCTCGCGCATCGATGGACTGACAAAAGCTTGGCCGCCCTGTCGTTCGATCAGCCGCTGCATATCGTCGGCGCGTCGGCTTTCCAGCGCCGCCACACGCAATCCGGCAAAGTCGGCTTGTTTCATACGATCTCGTTTTCACTCAATGAAAAACGGTCCGGCGAAAGGTGGAATCGAAGGACCGAATGATTCTTCCGCGGTGATTGTAGAGAATTCATCGTGGGCTACGATTGGTCGGACCAGCGATCCGGCACGGTTCGACCAACTTCATCGGTCGCCGACGACGCGCATTCGCCACGCCCGACGTGATCCATCCAGTCGCGACGATGGGGCGATCCGTCATGCCGGTCCGATTCACCCCGTTTTGACACGCCGCCGATCCCTTCGCGCCCATGCCCCGCAGCACCATTCGTCTTCCCGGCCACCACGTCGATTGGGGTCCCTGGTTTCGCACCACCGACCAACTGCCCGAAACGCTGACCAGCGAATCGTTGTTCGGCAATCAGCGGCCGTTGGAAATCGAAATCGGATCTGGAAAAGGACTGTTTTTGGCTTCCGCATCGACACGCCAGCCGGACCATGATTTCTTGGGCATCGAGATTGCCGATCGGTATGCCCGACACGCCGCCGGACGGATCGCCACCGCGCACGGGCACGCCGATCCCGATCGCAAGCCGGTGGAAACCGATTTGACGGGTCAAACACCGCCTCCGGGCAACGCGTTGATGGTCTCGGGGAACGCCGAACCGCTGTTTGAAAAGCGGATCCCCGATGAATCTTTGGCTGCGGTACACGTCTATTTTCCGGATCCCTGGTGGAAGAAGCGTCACCGTCGTCGCCGCGTGGTCAACGAAAACAGCGTGCGAAATTTTTATCGCACCCTTCGTCCCGGTGGTCGCTTTCATTTCTGGACCGATGTCTTGGACTATTTCGAAATCACCATTGAAATGATCGCCGCGGAAGTCCCCCGATTCGGCGTCCCGATCCCTGAACAACAAGCGGAATCGACGCACGCGCTGGACTATCACACCCACTTTGAAAAACGCAGCCGCGAAAACGCCATTCCCGTTTATCGCGTGCGGTACGAAAAGCCAATCGATCCAGGCGAATGATCGATCGGAACCAAGCGAATTTGGTCGCCACCGACCGGCCAATCGGCATCGACCTTCTCGATGCGATGCCGTGGGGATCCGAATCGCAGCGGGACAACGGCGAAGTTTGAAGACGGTCCGGTAGCACGGTTTTGGGCGAAACCAGAGTCTGGTTGTGATAAAGTGGATCTGCGGCAATTCGCCCGCCCCCACCTATCGCAATGCCCGCCTGCCCCGCCCCGTTATGACCGCCGCCTTTCGCCTTTCACCGTTGGTTGCACGCATCGCATTGTTGATCGCCGCGACGACGCACGTTGTGGCGTTCGGCGCGGCTGAACAGATCAGTTTCAGCCGCGATATACGGCCCATTCTGTCGGATCACTGTTTCGCCTGTCATGGTCCCGACGAACAAACACGCGAAGCCGGTCTGAGGTTGGACCAGTCCGAATCGGCCATGTCAGTGGTGGCGCCGGGTGACGCCGATGCCAGCGAGTTGTGGTTGCGGGTGATCGAGCATGACCCCGACATGGTGATGCCGCCGCCGGCCGTCAAGAAACCGCTGTCGACGGAGCAAATCGAAACGCTTCGTCAATGGATCGAACAAGGCGCCCCGTATGACGGGCATTGGTCATTTCGTCCCATTGCCAATGTGAATCCTCCGCGGGTGCCAGATGACAACTGGTCGACATCTCCGGTGGATCAATTTGTCTTGCGCGAACTTCGGCGACAAGGGATCACCCCCTCGGCCCCCGCCGACGCGATCGCGTTGTGCCGGCGCATCACCCTGGACTTGACCGGCCTGCCTCCGACGGTCGAACAGATCGAACGGTTCTGCAACGACGTTCCCGAACGGGCCGTCGAACGTTTGACGGAACGATTGATGCGAACGCCCGCTTATGGCGAACACATGGCCGTGGCTTGGCTGGAAGCCGCACGCTACGCCGACACCGATGGGTACCAAAACGATCGCTACCGGTACCAACACGTTTGGCGTGACTGGGTCATCGACGCGTTTAACCGCCACATGCCCTATGACCAGTTTGTCATCGAACAACTTGCCGGTGACATGTTGCCGGCGGCGACGCTGCGGCAACAGATCGCCACCGGATTCAATCGAAACCACCGAATCAATTCCGAAGACGGATCGATTCCGGAAGAGTGGCGGACCGAGTATGTGGCCGATCGTGTCGACACCTTCGGCACCGTGTTTCTGGGGCTGACGGTCGGCTGTGCACGCTGCCATGACCACAAATACGATCCGATATCCCAGCAAGACTACTACCAACTGTTCGCTTATTTCAACAACGTCGCGGAAACCGGTGTCGGCCCGAACAACGGTAACAGTCCGCCGTTTGTTCCGGTCCCAGAAAGCTGGCCTCTGCTGTCAGACGATGAGGATCGATTCGTCACGCCTGAACCGGTGAAATTGCGACGATCACGTGAAGCGGCGGGCAATGCACTGCGGCGTCCTCAACCTGGTTCGCCACAGACCGTGATGGTGATGCACGAATTGGACCAACCGCGGCGCACGTTCGTACTTGCACGCGGACGCTACGACCAACCGGACAAGAATCGTCCAGTCCGCGCGGATGTCCCGGCGGCGTTTGCGACCATGGCCAGTTCCGATGAATCACCACCATCGAATCGATTGGAATTGGCGAGTTGGCTGTTTCGTGACGATCACCCGCTGACCGCGCGGGTGGCGGTCAATCGAATCTGGCAGCATTTCTTCGGACGCGGTCTGGTCCCGACACCTGACAATTTTGGCGTGCAAGGCACTCCGCCCAGCCATCCAGAACTGTTGGATTACCTGGCCAATCAGCTGATCGAATCGGGCTGGGATATCCAAGCGATCCAACGTTTGATCCTGGATAGCCAGACGTACCAACAATCCAGTCGTCTGACACAGCGGTCAGCGAAAAACGATCCCGACAATCAATGGTACAGCCGGTTTCCGAGGGTTCGCTTGACTGCGTTTCAGATTCGTGACGCCGCTTTGGCAAGCAGCGGTTTGCTGGTCCGGAATGTCGGCGGCCCATCGGTCAAACCTTACATGCCGCCCAAAATTTGGTCGGCCATGTCCAACAACAAATACCAGCAAGACAATGGCGGCGACCTGTTTCGACGCAGCCTGTATACCTATTGGCGACGAACGATTCCGCCACCCACGATGGTCGGTTTCAATGCGGCCGATCGTGAAGTCTGTGCCGTGCAGACCCAGTCGACCAACACACCGCTGCAGGCGTTGACGTTGATGAACAACAAGACGTTCGTTGAAGCCGCGAAATGGCTGGCGCGTCGGATGATGACCGAATCGGATACGCCGATCGACCACGGTTTTCGTCTGGTGTGTGGCCGACCGCCGGTGGATGCCGAAAGCAAAGTCTTGAAAGAAGTCCACGATCATTTCCTGGACGTGTATTCTCGAGACAAACCGGCGGCCAAGCAGTTGTTGGACACCGGCGAAGCCGTCGGCCCCGGTGTCGCGTCGGCACCAGAGCATGCCGCCATGACCATGGTCGCATCAACAATTTTGAACTTGGATGAAGCGGTCACCAAACCATGACGGGTTTACAAGTGACACCTTTTTGCACCTGAGATACGTTGTGGGGTCTGTGGATGACCGACCAAAGTTTCAGGCATGTGTAATTGTTCGTTCTCAGCATCTTTCGTCTCTGATACGCCATGCAACCAACGCCACTGAGCCGACGCAGCCTGTTCCTGGGAACACTGGGGCTTTCCAGCTTGCTGAGCCGTGATTTGCTGGGATCCGGCGGATTGCCGATGCTTCCGCATCACCGACCGAAGGCGAAACGGGTCATCTTTTTGTTCCAGTCTGGCGGTCCGGCACAAATGGACCTCTTCGATCACAAGCCCGCGCTGGCGGACCGGCGCGGCCAGGACGTGCCCCGCAGCGTCTATCCCGATGATCGCAAGACGACAATGAGCAGCGCTCAAAGTAGTTTTCCGGTCGCCCCCACCCATTTCAAGTTTCGACAACACGGCCAATGCGGGGCTTGGATCAGTGACCTGTTGCCGCATACCGCTTCGATGGCCGACGACCTGTGCATGATCCGCAGCATGCACACCGAGGCGATCAATCATGATCCCGCGATCACATTCCAGCAGACCGGTTCGCAGATTCCCGGCCGGCCTAGTATCGGTGCTTGGCTTAGTTATGGCTTGGGCAGCGAAAACGAAGACCTGCCGACGTTTGTTGCGATGAGCAGCCGTGGGACCGGACGGGCAGGCCAGCCGCTGTACGATCGTCTGTGGGGCAGCGGATTTCTACCGACCAAACACCAGGGCGTGAAGTTTCGCAATCAGGGCGACCCGGTCTTGGACATCCAAGATCCTCCGGGCGTTTCGCGACAGGACCGTCATGAAATGCTGCAGCGGCTGAATCAATTGAACGAGCTTCGTTACCAGGATCGCGGCGATGCCGACATCTTGGCCAGGATCGGTCAGTACGAATTGGCGTATCGGATGCAAACTTCGGTGCCCGGATTGCTGGACCTTTCCGATGAAACCGCTGCGACATTGGAAAGCTATGGTCCAGATTCTACGAAACCCGGTCGCTACGCCTTTAACTGTCTGATCGCTCGTCGGCTGGCGCAGCGAGGCGTCCGTTTCATCCAGCTTTTTCACCAGGGTTGGGATCAACACAACAACTTGCCGGCACAAATCGCCAAACAGTGTAAAGACACCGACCAACCAACCGCAGCGCTGCTGCGTGACTTGAAACAGCTGGGGATGCTGGACGACACTTTGGTGGTTTGGGGCGGCGAATTCGGTCGCACGATCTATTCCCAGGGCGAACTGAAGCCACAGAATTACGGACGTGACCATCACCCCAGTTGCTTCACGATGTGGATGGCCGGCGGCGGTGTCGCGGGCGGAACACAATACGGCCGAACCGACGACTACAGCGTCAACGTGGTGGAAAACCCGGTCAGCATTCACGATTTGCACGCGACCATGCTGCATCAATTGGGGATCGACCACGAACGTTTGGTGTTCAAACACCAAGGTCGTGATTTTCGTCTGACCGATGTTGAGGGCAATGTGATTGGCGACCTGCTGGCGTGACGCGATTTGGCAGGTGCAAACGTTCGTTGCCGGTGTCGGTGATTTGTTTGCGCTACTTTCGCGGAGCGAAAGGCGACGATGTGGACCGCGGTGAGAAAAGTTGCGGCGGCATCGACTGGCGGTGCAATGCCGGATCGGTGATGGGGCTTCATTCACGGACGCTACTTTCGCGGAGCGAAAGGCGACAATGTGGACCGCGGTGGGAAAAGTTGCGGCGGCAGCGACTGGCGGTGCAATGCCGGATCGGTGATGGGGCTTCATTCACGGACGCTACTTTCGCGGAGCGAAAGGCGACGATGTGGACCGCGGTGAGCAAAGTTGCGGCGGCAGCGATTGTCGATGCGGCGTCAAAATCCCAGCATTGCTAATTGCTGGTCGGTCACGCTCGGTTCAAGTTCGGGTTCCACCGCCGGGGCTTCCGCCGGCAACCACATTTTGAACGTTGTGCCGTCACCCGGCACCGTGTCGACCTCCAGTTGACCGCCGTGCATCTTCGTGACGACGTCATGACAGATCGAAAGACCTTGCCCAGTTCCTTGGCCGACTTCCTTGGTCGTGAAGAACGGGTCGAAGACACGGTGTATGATCGCTTCGTCGATCCCGCCGCCGTCGTCTTGTACTGTCAAGACAACACCGCCGTTGTCTTCGCAAGAACTGATCCGGATCAATCCTTTGCCAGAGTCGCCGAAACGATCTTCAATCGCGTCAACGGAATTCACCACCAGGTTCAGAATCACTTGGCCGATGTCGGCGGGATACCCCTGAACCACGGGCAGCGGTTCGGCCAGATCGACCTCCACTGCTGCGGAATCCTTCCATCGATGTCGTGAAATGGTCAGGGTGCTCTGCACCATCTCGTTCAAATCGAACCCGGAACGTTCCCGGACGCCAGGATGCGAAAACTGTTTCATCGCCTCCAAAATCTGGACCGTCCGATCAATGCCATCTTCGCTGTCGCTGATCGCCTGGGAAAGCTGTCTGCGTGTGTGATCCAGGTTGAACTTGTATTCCAGATCGGCAACCAATTGCTCCCGCGCCGCCAGATCAAGCGAATCCGCTTGCAACGCAATGTCACGAAGCCCATCGACCGCGCCGAACAGCCGCGAACAACAAAGGTTCAAATACGAAACATTGTTGTGCAAGAACTGCATCGGTGTATTGATTTCGTGGGCGATGCCCGTTGATAGTTGACCGATGGATTCCAGTTTCTGTGCCTGGACTAACCGCTGTTCCAACCGTTTCACTTCGGTCAAGTCACTGACGAAGGCAACGTACACGGCTTTCCCACGATAGTCCGTCGCGTGAAGGTTAACTTTGACAGGACTGGTGTTGCCGTCACGATCTTGGTGCGTCGCTTGGATTTCCAAATGCGACACTTCGCCCGTCGCCAAAGGTTCGATCAGTGATCGATATTCCTGTTCGTCAAAGTCAGGCCGCAAGTCCATTGGCGTCATTTGACGCAATTCTTCGACGCTGTAACCGGTTGCGTCACAGGCACCTTGATTAACGTCGACAAATCGCAAGTCATCGCGAGAAAAGATGAACACTTCGTCGGGTGAATCACGAATCACTTGGGCCAACTCAGCTGCTTCGACCAGCAAGCGGTCTCGCTGTGCCTGGGCCTGACGCATTTCAGTGATATCACTGAAGATGCCTACGATGCCGATAACATCGTCGTCTTCGCTTGTCAGCGGCGTTTTGCTGGTCAACAAGACTTCGACCTGCCCGCCGGGGCGCGTTTGCGGTTCTTCCAGATTCAAAATGACTTGACGACGCTCCATGACATCGCGGTCACATTGCCGATAGAACTCGGCTTCTTCCTTGGACCAGGGCAGATCAAAATCGGTCAGCCCCACGATCTGGGCGGGATCGGCCAAGCCTGCGGCATCGGCGAACGCTTGATTGCACCCGAGATAGACCGAATCACGATCTTTCCAAAACACAGAACTCGGGATGCTATTAACGATCGTATCCAGCAAATGTTGAGTGCTGAGATTGGCCGGCGAATCAATGGGCTTGCGTTCGGTTTTTCGTTGGCGTGATTCGCGAAGATAGCGGACAGCACGATCCAGGCCGACGGCAACCACTGCCCCAAACGCCCAGGCAATCACATGACTGTCGCTGAAGGATTCACCCGACAACTGCCCCAAGCCTGACGCGTTCATGTTTTGTATTCCAGGCTCGCTTCGGTATTCCCACCACAGACCAGTGCGAGAACCGATCGTCCCGCATCTGATTCAACGCTAGCACTCATTTGTCCCGTCACCGCACCAAACCTGTACAGACGGGCGGACGGTTCGCGATTGCGCAACAAAGGACGACCGTAGATTCGGTACGATCCGAACGAGTGGTTGGCAACCTCGGTAAAAATCTGAGCATTGGGTGGGTATTCACCAGCACATGTGCCATGGTGCCACGCCCTGCCTGAGGGATCAAGAAAGCCCCTGAAACCCAATCAACGCCCAATCGTCAGGTGTCGTTTGCCGCGTGAAAGCCCAAAAAAAATGACCTCCCGAAATAGGGAGGCCATTAGCGAAAATTTGAATCGCCGGAGCGACGTTCGGACGATTCGATCAGGGCGTCTGAGGCGTGGGCGGCATCCCAAAGCTGGGACCACTTGGCAATTGCATCCCGCCCGGTGCAGTCGGTCCACCCGGGGCAGCCGCATCGTCCGTTTCCGATGCGAACAGATCATCGCGGCTGATTCGCAATTCACGGTAAGTGGATTCAGGAATCACGTAATACCAATCCGCAAACCTTTCGTTCAGCTCGCGAACGCGGCGTGCCGCGGCATCCACTTTTTCCTTGCGTTCATCCAACTTGCGTTGGTTCGCCTTGGTGATCTTCTCCTGCTCGGCTTCCAGCAACTCCAGCTTCTCCTCCTCGGTCATGTCCTCATAGGAGATTTGGTCATCGCCTTCGTCCGAGGTCTCCGGTGCTGCTTCGGAAGTGTCATCCGAGGCCTCGTCAGAAGAAGCGGCGTCTTCCTGCGAAGCGGTCTCTTGATCGCCCTCGGCCTCTTCTTCCGAAGCCTCATCTTCAGGGGCCTGCCCGGCGTCATCGGCGGTTGATTCATCGTCGGCCTGCATACCACCGCCGCTGCCCTGGCCTTCCGCTTCGCCTTCGACCGTTTGCTGTTCGGGTGCGTCGGCCTGCGAATCGTCGCCATCGGCATCCTCCGCATCGTCGGATACTTCCTCGGTCGATGCTTCCTCAGACGGCGTCGATTCTTCCGATCCTTCGTCGGCCGACGGCTCCTCAGCTTCTTCACTGGCCGCCGATTCATCGTCGGCTTCCATCGACTCCGATTCGTCGCTTGGCGAAGATTCCGCTTCGGCGGTGTCCGCCTCTTGTGGCGTTGCCTCGTCTTCCGGTTGTTCGGCTTCGGTCGGCTCGGCCGGCATCGACGCTTCCATACGTTGTTTCATCAGCGCGTCCAGGTCGTCCAGATCCTTGGGGACTTCATCCAGTTCGGGCGCCGGAAAGAAATCGTCTTTGACACGAGTGGTCACCAACAGATAGCGGTTCACACCGGTTCCGGACGCTTCTTCGTCGGATCCTTCTTCATCATCCTCCGATGCATCTTCCTGTTCTTCGGTCATCCCCGTCACATCGCCGAACCGCAGGACGTATTGCACGCCATCGTCCAGGGTGACGGTGGTTTCGCCATAAGCACTGATGATGTCATCGCCGACCGGGAAGAACCCCCGATCCAGCAATGATTGCCGGGCTTCGTTATTGCTGACCAGCGATTCGTCGGCCTTCAAGCTTGCCGACATCCCTTCGGGTTTTCGAACGACGTCGACGATCCGCAGATCATCCAACGCGTTCTTCATTTCGTCCAAGGTTTCTTTGTTGGCCGAAGCGTCTTCGGGAATCTCCGCCGGCGTGGGTTCGGCTTGCGGATTGTTTGCGTCGTACACCAACAACTGGTCGATCGACCAATCGCTGCCATCGACCGAGGCGGTGGCTTCGAAATTCCGGTCCCACTGGACGGTCAAACCGTTGATGGTCGCGTTCAGCGATGCGGTGTAGTCTTTGATTTGGACCTGGCTGATTTCAATGCTGGAAAGCTGCAACAGATCTTCTTCGATCCAATCCTGGAACTTCGTCGTCAGCGGCGAATCGTCCAGTTTGACGACGTAGACCGGATCTTCACCAGGTTTGCGGACATAGATCTTGCCCTCTTCGTCTTTGACGGGGAAACCGACGATCAGCGATGCCAGGGTCTTTTGTGACGAATCCTTGAACGTCACCAAGCGTCCGACGCCGTCTTCACCGCCTTCCAAGTCTTCCAACTTGGGCTCCAAAACGCCCAGATCATCATGGTCCTCGGCATTCTCGGTTTGGATGTCCAAGATTTTGAGGTCGACCAGTGCGTTGGCCGCATCGGTCATTTGATCGACCGCGTCGGCGGGATAACCGCTGCGTGACGGGATCGTCCACAGCCCGGTTTCCCCGTCCTTGCGGACTTCGAACGGTTTCAGTTTGGCTTGTTCCGCGTCGTACGTAACGATGCGCAAACTCTGTGCCGCCAATGGGTCTTTGAATTCGCCGAACAACGGTTGCCCGATGACGGAATCCAATTCGTTGGTCGTCTTGGTGGGCCAAGCGAGCATCGCGCCGATGCCCATCATGACAGCGGCGGCCCCCCAAAAAATTCCGGTTTTGGTGTTTTCGTTCATATCAAAAACTGTGCTTTTGGATTCGAGGGTCCGAAGACGCTATTTCAATCGTGCCTTGGTGATGGTTTCGCGTTCACGCAATCGACGTGACGCAAAGACGATGACGCCGATGACCAACGGTGGGATACACGGCAAAACGACCGCGGCGGTTTTCACTTTGTTTTGGATCTCGGTGACCTTCTGGTCAGCCAGGCGTTCGATTTCCTGGACCTTTTTGTCCCGTTGACGTTCGAACTTTTGGGTTTTGACCGCCAACGCTCGTTGCTGTGCTTCCTGCATCATCGCGAACGTCGTTTGTTTTTCACGCAGGACGGACGTCGGAATCTTTCCGTCCTGGCTTTGCTTGGTCAGCTTTTCGATTTCCTTCTGCAGCGACTGAATCTCGCTTTGCATCTTTTCTTCTGCTTCGCGGACCGCGGCGTCGTAGTCGTTTTGGAATTCCTTGGATCGCAAACGCACGTCGCCCATCGCCTGGTCTTTGACCGAGTCGATCATCTTCAGGCTGGCAAAAATCGGTTCGTGGTTTCGCACGTCGATGAACTGAGTCTGGTCAGCCAGCCAGTCGATCGCGTTCAGGATGAAGGTCACGTTTTGGAATTGGAACCGAACATCTTGTGCGGCGTTCGGATCGGCCCGGATCAACAGGAAATCAGGCAACATCAAGTCCGTGTCGGCGACATAGACGGCACGGATCGGATGATCCTTGGCGTCCGCCTGATCATCATCGGTGGATTCGGCATCGCCTTCATCGACGGTGTCATCCTCTTCGTCGCCGCCCTTGCCTTCGATCGCGATCGCGATGTGACGGCCGGGCTGGACGGAATTGATCAGTTGCGAAATCGGCTGGCGAGTGTTGAGCGCCTGTTCGACTTCGGTGTAGGACAAGGAACCACTGTTTTCGCCCGTCGACATCAACGGGATGTGATTCAGGTTTGATTCGCTTTTCCCGTCGACCACACCGGGCATGATCGCCAAGACTTGGGACAGTCCCGACGTGATGCGACTTTCATCGTTCATCGCGTCGCCTTCGCGAAGGCCTTGCTGATTTTCGTCGATGAAGACCCACAATTCATTGGCGGATTCGGCCAAGTTCGGGTACGGGTTGTGTGCCTGCCAAGCCAACTTGGAATCATACAGCTGGTTCATGTTGGGTTGGCCGGGAACGTCCAATTCCAACACGTCCCACAGTTGGCGAATGTCGCCTTTGGGTTCTTGTTGTCCGCCGCCAAACATCGCGGCCATACCGCCACCACCCTGTTTGGGACGACCGGTGGGGGTGATGTAGCTGCGACCGACCGGCAACGGATCTTCGAAGATCGCCGTGGGCACGCCCGCTTTGACCGCATCGACGAAGCGCTCGAATTGAGGCGGTGACAACGACGACGGCTGAACCGCGACCAACACGTCGTACATGCCCGGGGTGACCGGCGAATTCATGTCGACTTCTTCGACTTCGTACTGCTTGGACAACTCGTCGACCAACGGGTGCTTTTCAACACGCTGCATTTGCATGCCCGCGGTGACGACGCCGCCCATCAACCTGGCATCGGTGGTGACCAATCCCAGACGCTTCTTCGCACCACTGGCGACCGTGTTGATACTGCGGACCAGTTCGTATTCGGTGGGAATGCCATACTCAAAGATGGGCACGGTCACTTTCTGTAGCCCCGATTTGAACGCCGCACCCAGAATGAACTGTTTCTGTTGAAATGCCCCCTTTTCGCGGACCATTCGTTCGACCGGTTCGATACCGAATCGCTCGGCGGCCAACGCGGCTTCCTCGCTAAACAGTTCGATACCGTCGTACAAGTTGACTTCGATCGTTCGGCCGCGTTTGCTGGCTTCGCTGCGGAACTCCTTCAACAGGTTGATCAATTCGTACCGCGTCTTGGCGTACAGTTCCGGAACGTCACTGCTGATGAAAGCATCGACGACGATCGGCCGATCGGCATCCAAGTTTTGAATCAGGTCCTTGGTGGCACCGGCCAGCGAACTGACTTTGCCTTCGGTCGCGTCGTGCCGAACGACGTCTTGGTTTCGGAACGCCAAAACGGCACCGACGGTGAAGACGACCAGGGCAAGCGTCCGGGCCAGGTAGTGCCACACCATCCCGCTGCCATCTTTGCCGCCGGTCCAGTGGCGACGGCCGATCAAAATCATGCAAACGTATAGGGCGACTGCGGCAACCAGGATGAAGTAGACGACCGACGAACTGCTGATCACGCCGCGACCGAAATCATCAAATGGCCGAGCGATTCCGCTGCCGGCGATCCACTGAGCGATCGCACGGTTGGGGCTGATCGAATCGGCCAGCGACGCGAATGCCAGCGGGGCATTGAACAGAGCCCCCAGGATGAACCCGACCGTCAAGTTCCCCGTCAGGAACGACGCAATCATGCCGATGGCGATCATCGTCAATCCGACGAACCAATAGCCCAAGTATGTCGTGAAGATCAGCCCGGTATCCAGACCGCCTTGGGTCAAGATGGCCAGCGTGGTGAACGTGCTGAGTTGGCTGAACAGCAGCGACGCGGTGAAAATCGCGGCCGCCGACATGTATTTACCGATCACGATGTCGAAGTCGTCGGCCGGCAGTGTCAGCAGCAATTCATCGGTCCCCTGACGCTTTTCTTCCGCCCAGATCGACATCGTGATCGCCGGAATGAAGACCAGCATGATCAACGGGTACCAGTAATTCAGTTGATCCAGCGTGGCCAAATTGCTGTTGAAGAACTCATAGGGCCAAAACGCGGCGACCGACGTCAGGAAGACGAAGATGCACAGGAAAACGTAACCGGTCGGATTGCTGAAGTATCCGACGAAGTTTCGTTTCATCACCGCGAACGCGGCCTTCTTGGTGCCCGCCAATAATGCGACGACGGCAACCAAGACCAACAAAAACACGAGGTCCATGATCAGCAAACTGATCAAGGCGGATGTAACGTTGTCGAGTGCCATGGTGGTGATTCAGTGGGTCAGACGAAAGTCGATCTTTCGTCATGGAATTGGGTGGGTACGCATTGCAAAGGGGATGGTCCAGTCGCCGCATCACATTCGGTGCGAAGAACCGAAGGCTGCCGGTGACGGGTCGCCCCGTGTTTTCCAGTCCGGCATTCTGGCCGAACCAAATTTCTGTCGGCCGCGAACGTCGGCCGACAAAGCATCAGCCGCGGAAGTGGCCGGTTGATGGCCCAGAGGGTCCAAACCAACCGACGCACCGGAGCCGGATGATGCCGGCCGGGCGGCGGGGACCGATCAAGTCTCCGACGGTTCCATCGCTTCGCCAAGGGTCAGCGAATGGAACGCATCGTCCAGGTCACCGTCGCCGCGCTGACGCAAACCTTCGACGCTGCCGTCGTAACGCATACGACCTTCGTTGATCAGCACGACACGATCGGCCATCGCTTCGACTTCCTGCAGAATGTGCGTCGACAGCAAAATCGTCTTGGTTTCACTCAGCCGTCGCATCGTTTTTCGGACGCCGCGAATCTGGTTGGGATCCAGACCGGCGGTCGGTTCGTCCAAGATCAACACGTCGGGTTCGTGCAACAGTGCTTGGCTCATGCCGACACGCTGCTTGAAACCCTTGGACAGCTTGCTGATCGGTTTGTACATGACGGTCGACAAGTCACAAATGTCGACCACTTTGTCGATGCGGTCTTTCTTGATCGCCGATGAAAGCCCACGGGCGTCGGCGAAGAAACTGAGCATCGCCATCGGGGTCATTTCGTAATACAGCGGGCCGCTTTCGGGCAGGTACCCCAGACGACGGCTGCCGGCGATTCGGTCTTCCATCATGTTGTGCCCGGCGATCTTCGCGACACCTTCGCTGGGCGCGATGTAACCGGTCAACATCTTCATCGTGGTGCTTTTGCCTGCACCATTGGGGCCAAGGAAAGCGACCAATTCGCCTTCGCCGACCGAAAAGGTGATGTCACGGCTGGCGGCGAAGGGACCGTAGAACTTGGAAAGTCCGATCGCTTCGATCATCGGCCGTTTGGCCGCGGTGGTGGGCTCGCTAGAAGCCTGTTCAGCAGGCGTTTCTGTCATCAGCTAACTTCTTGCGGGTGGGGCATGAATGAGGACATACCATCACAGATTTTTGGCTCCGCTACGCCACATGCCGGCACACGGTTCGCCAAAAAAATGAAGAAAGAATCGGCCGCGCCGGACGTTCGATCCGATGCCGAAGCGGCCAGACCGGGGCAAACCGAACGAAAACTCGTCAGGTTCAGGCCAGGCCTTCACGCTTGATGATGTCTTCGGCGCCCGGGGTCAACGCACGCAGCTTGCGAATCACTTCGGCTTTTTCCATCGAGCCGTTTTTGGCACGATTGACCAGGTACTTGGTCTTCTTGCGACGGGTGCGCAGACGTTTGATTTCGCGGACGCGTTCGATTCCAGCCATGGGGGCTCCGTTTAACGTTTCGAGATTTCAAAAAGGGTGGAAGGGCAAACAGGATAGACGAATCACGGTGACGTTGTCTGCCGCCGAAGACCGCATGCGACCGGTTGATCAGAACCGTCGCGGGCAAAGCCGGCGGTGCTATTCGTCGCTGGGCAAGCCTTTCAGCTTGGTGTTTTTCTTGGCGGCCTTTTTCTTTGCCGCTTTCTTCTTCGTGGTTTTCTTCTTGGCCGCTTTCTTGGTCGCCTTTTTCTTGGCGGCTTTCTTCTTGGCCTTTTTCTTTTTCTTCGGCGCCCGAGCGGCCCGTTCGGCCAACAGCGTCAACGCGTCTTCGAACTTCAATTCCTTCGGGTCGGTGCCCTTGGGCGTCGATGCGTTGGTTTCACCATCGGTAACGTAGGGTCCATAGCGACCCTCCAGCACCTTGACTTCATTATCGGTGACGGGTGATTTTTGTTCGAAAACCTTGATCGGCTCTTTCGGTGCCGCACGCCCCCGAGTCTTGGGCTGTTTCAACAGCGCGATCGCTTCGTCCAAGGTCACACTGAGCGGTGACACGCCGGCGGGCAGCGAACGCGTGTCCTTTTCGCATTTGATGTACGGCCCGTAACGTCCGTCGTTGGCTTCGATCGGCTGGCCCGATTCGGGATGATTGCCCAGCGTCCGTGGCAACGACAACAACTGACAAGCGGTTTCCAATGTCAGGTCGTCGATCGACATGCCCTTTAGCAACGACTTGTTCTTCTTTTCTTCGTCGTCGTTTTCGCCCAACTGGATGTACGGCCCGAACCGACCGACCTTCACATAGATCGGCTTGCCCGTATCGGGATGCGTGCCCAGCGGTTGGTCTTCCTTGGACGCCTGTTCGAACAGTTCCATGGCCAGGGCCAGGTTCAGTTCATCCGGTGCCAGGCCGTCGGGAATCGGCGCCTTGCGTTCCCCCTGTTCCAGAAACGGTCCGTACTTGCCGACCCGCACAAAAACTTCTTCGCGGTGTGGCCCGTCTTCGGGAACACCCAGCAAGAATTTGGCGGTGACCCGCGGATCGATTTCTTCGACCTTGCTTTCCAAACGAGGTTTCAGGCCGATCGATTTCGATTCCCCGCCTTCGGCCACGGATTCATCGCCGAAGTAAAACTTCTTCAGATACTCCAACGCCTCCGCTTCGTTGCGGCTGATCGAATCCAGATAGTCTTCCATCTGGGCGGTGAATTCGTAATCGACCAGTGGGCCGAAGTGGTTTTCCATCAACCGGACGACGCTGAACGCGGTCCAGCTGGGAACCAGCGCGTTGCCTTTTTTGTAGACATAATCGCGGTTCTGGATCGTTTCGATGATCGACGCGTACGTACTGGGGCGACCGATGCCTTTTTCTTCCAGCGTTCGCGTCAACGAAGCTTCGCTGAAACGCGCCGGCGGCTGGGTCGTGTGACTTTTCGGATCCAGCGAATCGGCGGTCAGCGGGTCTTCCGTTTTGACCGGCGGCAACAAGCGTTCTTTGTCGGCCAATTCCTTGGCCGGGTCATCGCTGCCTTCGACATAGGCCCGCAAGAAACCTTCGAACAGGATGCTGGTTCCGCTGGCGGTGAAGGTCGCATCGCCGCCTTCGATCACCACGCTGATGCGCTGCTTTTGCGCGTCGGCCATTTGACAGGCGATCGTGCGTTTCCAGATCAAGTCGTACAGCAGAAATTGATCGCGTTCCAATTCGCCGCGGACCGATTCGGGCAACCGGAAATCCGTACCCGCGGGCCGGATCGCTTCGTGAGCTTCCTGGGCGTTTTTGACTTTGCTTTTGTAAACCCGCGGCGAACTGTGCAGGAATTTTTCGCCGTATTCGCTGAGGACTTTGTTGCGTGCCGCGTTGACCGCTTCGGTCGACAACGTCGTGCTGTCGGTCCGCATGTAGGTGATGTAACCGTTTTCGTACAACCGCTGGGCCGCCTGCATGCATCGCCGGGCGGTCATGCCCAGTTTGCGGTTGGCTTCCTGTTGCATCGTGCTGGTCGTGAACGGAGCCCTCGGCCGCTCGGTGAACGGCTTGACCTCCACCGACGTGACTTCGAAATCGGACTCTTTCAACCGCGTCGCCAGATCCGCGGCCTCCGATTCACTGAGCTGTAACAACTCGGGATTTTTCAGTTGCCCGTTGGTCGAATCAAAGTCTTTTCCGCTGGGGATCTTTCGTCCGCCGACTGCCGACAACGTGGCGGGCAACGATTCACCGGCGGCGGTCTTGAAGACGGCTTCCAAGTCCCAGTACGTCGCGTCGACGAACGCCATGCGTTCCCGTTCGCGTTGAACGATTAGCCGCACCGCGACACTTTGCACGCGGCCGGCCGATAGTCCCCGACCGACTTTTTTCCACAGCAATTGCGAAACGTCGTAACCGTACAAGCGGTCCAGAATCCGACGCGTTTCTTGAGCGCGGACCAGACCGTCGTCGATTTCGCGAGGCGAATTCAACGCGTTTTGGATCGCTTCTCGGGTGATTTCGTGGAAAACCAGACGGTGCACCGGCACTTTGGGCTTCAGCAGCTCGTGCAAGTGCCAGCTGATCGCTTCCCCTTCGCGGTCTTCATCCGTCGCCAGGTACAGGCTGTCGGCGTCGGCCAGAGCGGCTTTCAGCTTGTCGACCTGTTTCTTTTTGTCGGCCGGGACGATGTAGATCGGCGTGAAATCCTGTTCGGTGTTCACGCCCAGATAGGCCCAAGGTTCTTTTTTGTACTTCTTGGGCATTTCTTTGGCGCCACCGGGCAGGTCGCGAATGTGGCCAACACTGGCCTCGACCTGGTATCCCTTGCCCAAAAATTTGCTAATCGTACGCGCTTTGGCCGGCGATTCGACGATCACCAGGCTCTTTCCCTGTTTGCCTGAATTAGCGTTCGCGGTCGTTTCGGCCATGGGGCTCAGCGTTGAAAGGATGTCAGTTGGGTGGCGGAAACCGAAATTCGTTTCGGTGTGGGCGGTATTACTCGCCTTGACCCTAGAAAAGTGGTGGCGATACCTTTGGCGGCTTGGCCCAAAGAGAGTTGGGACACGTAGAAGAATTGTCAAGACCGCCCGTCAAATCCATCGCAAGTCTGAAAGCACAGGCATGAGCAGCAGTCCGTTTGTCATTTTTAGGCGTTACCTGAAGCCATTGATGGTGGCGCTGACCCTTTTGGCGTTGTTCGCGTTTGTGGTTTTGCCGGCCCTGCAGTCGTACCTGCAAAGTGGGGCGACCGTCGGCGCCGACCCGGTTTTTGCGACGTTTGACGGCACCCCGGTCAAAGCGTCGCGGGTCGATTACTTTACCCAAAGTCACAACAGCGTCGTTCGCTTTTTGAACGAACTGGCCGACGAAACGATCCGCCGCCAAGGCACGCCGCGGACCGCCGGGTTCCGCTACAACACCCAGACGAACCAGGTCGAAGACTTGGGGATTTTTTCCGCGCCCAGCCAATTCGCCACGGTGCGAACGCTGCAATTTGCCTCCGAAGCCAAAAAAGCCGGCTTCGAATTGGATGACGGCGCGATCCGATACTGGTTGCAACAATTCACCGACGGCACGATGTCCGACGGCGAAATCATCAGCCGTCTGATGCAGTCGACCCGAAACCGGCTGGGGCAATACCACCTGTACGACGTTTTGCGACAGCTGTTGCTGGCCCAGGCGTTCCAGCAAAGCGTTGATTCGGGCTTGGCCGCCGGTTCGATCCCCGGCATGGGCGACATCCCGATCGTCACCCCCGCCCAGCAGTGGGAAAACTTTTTGAAGCTCAGCCAACAAGCCACCGTCGATGCCTACGGCGTGCTGGTTGCCGACTTCATCGACAAAACCGATCCCAACCCCAGCGAATCGGACATCAAGGAGGTCTACGAAGCCGGCAAGGACGTGTTGCCCAACGACCAATCGCCCGAACCGGGTTTCCGCCGTCCCACCGTTGCGGAATTCGAATTCGTTGCCGCCAACCTGAACACCTTCATCGATCGCGAAATCGATAACTTCACCGAAGAACAACTGAAGGCGGAATACCAGCGTCGCCTGGACGGCGGTGATTTCCGCCTGCCGGTCGAACCGGAAGCCGACCAAGACCTGCTGGACTTGGGCATGGACACCGAGGCGGCCGCCGAAGAAGAGGCAGCGGAAGAAGAAGCCGCCGCCGAGGAAGAGATGGCGGAGGTTGCCGAAGAGGCGGCCGAGGAACCGATGACCGAAGAACCCGTCGGTGAGGAAGCACCGGCCGAAGAAACGACGGTCGAAGAGCAGGCTGCTGAAGAAACTTCGGCCGAGGAAACTTCGGTGGAAGAAGCACCCGCCGAGGAATCACCGGCTGAACCAGAGGCATCGGGCGAAGACGCACCCGCTGAGGAAGACGGCGCGGCGATCCGTTCGCCTGGCAACGGCACCACCCTCGTCGCATTGGTCCAAGACGAATCGGAGGACACCGAAACGGCCGACGACGCCGGCGATGCGGACTCCGCAGACGCCCAGGCGACCGATGCCGAAGCGGATGCCGACGACGGCGAAGGCGAACCGGAGTACGAAGCGGAATCTTTCGAAGACGTCCGCAACGAAATTCTGGACGACTTGGCGAGACCGATCGCGGCCCAAAAATTGGACAAAGCCGTCCAGCAGGTCCGCAGCCGGATGCAACGCTACTTCAGCGAACTGTCGATCCACGAGAGCAACGTGGCGGTCGGCACGGCGACCGAGGCCGACGCTCCGGAACGTCCGGATCTGAAAAAACTGGCCGACGATTTGGGACTGGAATACGGAACCATCGGCGAACGCAACGCGGAAGAAATTGCGGATGAAGCGATCGGCAACAGCGTCGGAACGGGCACTTCGTTGGATCAACGTGGACCGCCCTACGCGTTCCTGATGTTCGGCGGCGGCGGCATGCAAGGCCAAGCCGTTTTGTCACCGCTGGTCACCGTCGACCTGACCGCCAGCAAGACGTACGTGTCGTGGAAAACCGACCAGATCGACAGCTATGCACCGACGCTGGAGGAAGCCCGCGACGAGGTCATCATGGCCATCCGCACCCGCGAAGCACGCAAGTTCGCCGAGGAAGAGGCGACACGAATCGCGAAACAGGTCGCCGCTGAAAACGAAAAGTCGCTGGAAGAAGCCATTCCGGATGACAAACAAGACCAACTGAAAACCGGCTTGGGTCCGTTCAGCTGGATGAACATGATGGGTTTCGGCCAGATGACGATCGGCAACGTTCCGGAATTGGATTCGGTCGGTCCGAAATTCATGCGGGCAACGTTCCACACGGAAGTCGGAAACGCGGGAGTCGCGGCCAACGCCCCCCAGCGTGTCTACTACGTGATCGTTCCGCGTTCCTTCCAGCCGTCGGTCGAAGAACTCCGCAACCGTTTCCTGCAACGCGGCGAGCGGATGATGGCCCAGTTCTTGACCAATACGGAAAACAATGAAATCCGACGCGGTTTCTATGAAGCGTTGGACGAACGGACCGGTTTCAAGATGACCGAATTTGATCAGCCGGAATGATCCCGGCAGACCGAATGTTGTTTCACCACCCTGACGGTCGGTTACCCCGGCAACCACCGTCATGGGGCCGACATGTGTGCCCCTCTTTTCGATGTCCGTGACGTAACGCACAATCCCGGCGCCCTGCCCATTGCCGCGTTTGCGTCCGACGGAACCTTTCGGTTTGATCAAAAAGCATCACCTACGAAACGCCATCGGGCCGGTCTTTGCGATCGGTCTGTTTCTGTTGGCGATCCGTTTGCTGATCCACGAAGCCCAAGAAATCACGTGGGAAGAATTCAAGGGTGGTTTGGTCGGCGTCGACCCGATGTACTTGGGCATCGCAGCTTTCTTGGTCGCGCTGAATTACGGGCTGCTGACCTGTTACGACATCCTGGCATTGCGATATGTGCTGCGTCCGTTACCCCTGCCGCGGGTGATGCTGGTTTCGTTCCTGGGATTTTCGCTGGGAAATAATCTGGGAACCCTGCTGGCGGCCGCCCCGATTCGTTATCGCTATTACCGCCAGTTCGGGCTGAGCCATCATCAACTGATGGGCATGATGAGCGTCTTGGCGCTAACGTTCTGGAGCGGGCTGGCCTGGTTGGGCGGCACCGTTTTGGTTCTCAGCCCGATCCAGTTGCCGGCCGACGTTCCGATTCCGTTCGGCACCCGGACGCTGGGCGTTGGCTTACTGACCATCGCCGTCGCCTACACGACGTTGTGTTTTCTGTGGCGCAAGCCTTGGCCGATCGGCAAACTTCATTTGCGTTTGCCACGACCGGGCTTGGCCATCGCCCAGGCTTCGGTCGCAGCGGTCGATTTGATCATCAGCGCGATGACGCTATACCTGTGCATGCCCAGCGACGCGAATGTGCCGTTCCCGTTGGTCCTGTCGGCGTTCCTGGTGGCGATCACAATCAGCATCATCACCCAAGTCCCGGGCGGCTTGGGTGTTTTGGAATTGATCCTGTACGCGTTGCTGAAAGATACGGTCGGTAAACCCGTACTGGCCGCGGTGCTGATCTTTCGTGTGCTGTATTTCTTCTTGCCGCTGGTGCTCGGCATGATCACCTTGGTCGCCCACGAGATTTACGTCGGTGCGCTGGAGGCCAAGGAAGCGAAGGAAGAAATCAACCACGAGTCTCGGGAGGCGCCCCGCCAGTCGGTAAAAGCGGGATCCGCGACGACGTCCCCGGCGCCAAGTTCACCATCACAGACGCCGGCGTCGATTGATCCGTCCGAAGCCATCGCAAGCGGGCAGACAAGCACCGATTAAGCCCCATGAACGGGCTGGTTGCGGTGTAAACTGGTTGCCATGCATCCCGCCCACAGCCCCACCCTTTGTCGTGTCGTTGCCGCGCTGATCGTTTGCGGTGTCACCGGCATCACCAGTCACGCTGAATCGCCACGACGCGCCGCATCGCCACGGCCGGCGTCCACCGCCCAGTACGGTCGTGATGTCCGGCCGATTTTGGCCAAACACTGCTTCACCTGTCATGGCCCCGACGACCAGGCGCGCGAAGCCGGCCTGCGTTTGGATACCGCCGACGGCAGCCGAGCGGATTTGGGCGGCTATGCCGCCGTCGTTCCCGGCGATCCCGATGCCAGCGAATTGTGGCTTCGAATCACAACGGACGATCCCGACATTCGGATGCCGCCGGCCGACGGTCACCGCCCGCTTTCAATTGACGAACAAGACATTCTGCGTCAATGGATCGTCGACGGCGCGGCGTACGAACAACACTGGGCGTTCGTCCCGCCGACACGCCCCGAGGCACCGCCTGCCGACACGGATCCCTGGTGCAGCGATGCCGTGGACGCTTTCGTGCTGCAAGCGATGAAGGACCAGGATCTCTCGCCATCACAGCCGGCTGATGACGTCGCTTGGCTGCGCCGCGTTTATCTGGATCTGACGGGAACGTTGCCCACGCCGGGCGACGTCGATCGCTTTGTCTCGGATGATTCTCCGATGGCACGTCAACGCATCGTCGATCGCTTGTTGGCATCGCCCGATTTTGCCCAACAGTGGGCCCGACCTTGGCTGGATCTTGCACGCTACAGCGACACCAACGGTTACGAAAAAGATCGACCTCGCACGATGTGGCCGTACCGCGATTGGGTCTTGTCGGCGATCAATGACGACATGCCGTTTGATCAGTTCACGATCGAACAGTTGGCCGGTGACATGGTCGATGGAGCCAGCGACGACCAACGGATCGCCACGGGGTTTCATCGCAACACGATGCTGAATGAAGAAGGCGGGATCGATCCGCTGGAATATCGCTGGTTGTCGGTGGTCGACCGCGTGGCCACCACGGGAACGGTCTGGATGGGGCTGACCACCGGTTGTGCCCAGTGTCACACGCACAAGTATGACCCGATCACACACACGGACTATTACCGACTGTTCGCAGTGCTGAACAATGCGGATGAACCCGATCTAGTCGTCAAAAACGAATCCGCCGAAGCCGACTTTCAACGCAAGGTCGATCATGCGCGCATGCAACTGGATCGTTGGTCCGCCGAACACTTGGGCGATGATGGATCGCTGCGTGAATCGTTCGACGAATTCGTCACCGCCCAGCGGCGATCGCTGACCTCCTGGACCACGCTGCGTCCACAGACGCTGGATTCGACCAAGCCGATCTTGACCGTCCAAGACGACGGTTCGGTGTTGGCACGCGGCGATGTGACCAAACGCGACCAGTACCAGCTATCGTTCCGTATTCCCGAGTCGATCGGCCAGGCGACCGCGATTCGAATCGATGCACTGCCGCACCCTTCGCTGCCCGCCGGTGGACCCGGGATGGCGTATTACGAGGGCCGCCGCGGGGATTTCTTTCTGAGCGAGTTGACCGCGACGGCCGACGGCGAACCGATGGAATTGCGGAATGCGACGCAAAGCTATGGAAAGCTAAGCGTGGGCTCCGGTGCAGCGACCGGTAACAATGTGATCGACGGTGAGGGTTCCACCGGCTGGTCCACCTCGGGACGCCCCGGCGAAGCCCACCACTTGGTGATTCAGTTTGCCAAACCGCTGGTTGCGGGCCAAACACTGTCGATCGGCATGTTGTTTGAACGTCACTTTGCCGCGGCGCTGGGGCATTTTCGTGTCTCCGTGACGGATCGAACGACCGGTGCCAGCGCCGTGCAACTGCCGGCCGATTTGGAAGATCGGCTTTTGGCTTTGGGCGATTCGGAAACATTACCGGATGCTCTGGCAACGGATCTTCGCCATTGGTTCTTGCGCACCAGCGATCACTGCAAAGCAATTCGCGGAAAATGGTCGTGGCCAAAACGTGATGTGGTGCGTGGTCTTGTCATGGCCGAACGTCCCGCCGCAATGCCTCGGCAGACTCACCGCCACCATCGCGGCGAATACTTGCAACCCGCGGAAGTCGTCGCGCCAGGAAACTTGTCACTGTTCGCTTCCGCCACATCAGATGCCAACAAGCCCGCGTCTTTTGATCGGCTGGCCTTGGCACGCTTCTTGGCCAGCGAGCAGAACCCGCTGGTCGGACGCGTGATGACCAATCGCTATTGGCGTCAGTTGTTCGGCGCCGGCATCGTTCGCACCGATGGCGATTTTGGGACGCAAAGTGAATCGCCCAGCCATCCGCATCTGATCGATCATCTGGCGATCCGCTGGATCGATGGTGGTTGGTCGGCCAAGCGGCTGATTCGCGATCTGGCCCTTTCATCCACCTATGGTCAATCGATCGGGCGACCTCCGGTGTCGGATCCCGATAACCGGCTGTTGTCGGTGTTCCCGTATCGAAGATTGACGGCCGAAACGTTGCGAGATTCGCTGCTGTCCGCCAGCGGCGTTCTGACCCGACGCTTCGGCGGGCCCAGTGTCTACCCGCCCCAGCCGGCCGCGGTGATGAAGACCGCCTATGGCAGCCCGGCTTGGCCCACATCGACCGGCGATGATCGATATCGACGCGGAATTTATACGTTCAGCAAGCGCACCGCACCGTTCGCAGCGTTCTTGACCTTCGACGGACCGACCGGCGAACAGTGTGTGCCCCGGCGTCAAAACAGCACCAACCCGCTGCAGGCATTGACCACGCTGAACGATCCAATGTTCTTTGAAATCGCCCAGCGTCTCTCCGAAGATGTGTTGCAAGCCATGCCGAACGCGGGCCCCGGCGAAATCGCGACCACCATTTTCCGCCGCGTTCTAGTCCGCAAACCAAACAAGGACGAAGTCCAAGCGTTACTTCAATTTCACGAACAACACCAAAGCTGGCCGTTGGTGGTCCGCGCGGTGATGAACCTAGACGAATCGATCACGATCCCGTGACACACGATTTCGTATCCCCGACGCATCGCAACGTTCCTTCGCGGACGATTTGCCCACCCACCTTTTCCACAACGATCATTGGCATGAACACGACACGACGCCAGTTGTTCCAAACGTGCGGGATCGGCCTCGGCAAGATCGCATTGGCTTCGCTGTTGACCGGCGATCGTGATCTGCGTGCCGAATCGGCCCCCCATGAGGTGCCCCACCATCCGGCCAAAGCCAAAACGGTGATCTATTTGTTCATGGCGGGTGCGCCCAGCCAGTTGGATCTGTTCGACTACAAGCCCAAGCTGGTCGAACTGGACGGTAAACCGATCCCACCCTCGGTCATTGCAGGCCAACGTTACGCGTTCATCCAGCCCGATGCCGCCGTTTTATCGCCTCGATTTCCCTTTGCCAAACACGGCGACAGCGGCGCGGAACTTTCCGATCGCCTTCCGCATCTGGCCAAGGTCGCCGACGATCTTGCCTTTGTTCGTACGGTGCATACGGACCAATTTAATCACGCTCCGGCGCAACTGCTTGTCAACACAGGCAGCGGTTTACCGGGTCGTCCGTCGATGGGCGCCTGGTTGACGTACGGTCTGGGCAGCGAAGCCGATGATTTGCCCGGGTTCACCGTGCTGACAAGTGGCGGCAATCTGTCCGGTGGCGCGGCGATGTGGAGCAATGGCTTTTTGCCCGGTCAATTCCAGGGGGTACCGCTGCGTGGCGGATCCGAACCGATTTTGAACGTGCAAACGCCCCAGTCGGTCAGCCCGACACAACAGCGGGACACGATTGATTTGATCCGGCGTTTGAACGAGCGGCGAATGATCGATACCGGCGTCGAGCGGATCCAAGACCGCATTGATGCGTTTGAAATGGCATACCGGATGCAAACGCGTGCACCGGAGCTGATGGATCTGGCATCGGAATCCGCCGAAACGCTTGGGCAATACGGGATCAAGGATGTCGGAGAAACCAGTTTTGCCAAAAACTGTTTGCTGGCGCGACGGTTGGCCCAGCGGGGCGTCCGATTCATCCAGCTTTACCATGCCGGTTGGGACCACCACAGCCAAGTCGAAAAGGGTCTGCGGGCGAGATGCAGCGAAGTCGACCAACCCTGTGCGGCCTTGATCGCGGATCTAAAACGCCAGGGCATGCTGGATGAAACGCTGGTCGTTTGGGGCGGCGAATTCGGCCGCACGCCGATGGTCGAAGCCAGTGCGGCGCTGGGGCGTTCCCTGGGTCGCGATCACCATCCCCAAGCCTTCACGATGTGGATGACCGGCGGGGGCATCCGCGGCGGTCAAACGATCGGACAAACCGACGAACTGGGGTTTCATCCGGTGGAACGCCCCGTTCACGTCCATGACATCCAGGCGACGATCCTGCACCAGTTGGGCATCGACCACGAACGCCTGACCTTCACCTACGCCGGGCGTCCCTACCGGCTGACCGACGTCCACGGCCACGTCGTACACGAACTCGTCTGACCTCGCCCCGAAAAGGGGTCAGGCCTCTTTTCCGAGCCCCGAAAAGGGGTCAGGCCTCTTTTCGGCGTACTTGCCCTGTCGACCCTGCGGTCTTGGGTGATGGGTTTGGGGATCGGATCCGGTGGCTCGTGATATCGACAGGCAATTGGCGGCTCTTCGTACCCGTTGGGTCGAAGGCAAGCGTCTCTGTGATGCGGAGCATCACCTACAGATGCCCGAAAAGGGGTCAGGCCTCTTTTCCGGGTGCTCGGCCTATCGCCCCGTTGGGTTTTGAGTGGTGTACTTGTGGATCGGATCCGATGGCTCGCGCCACCGGCAGAGAGCTGTCGGCCCGTTGGGCCTGTTTAGATGAAGGCAAGTGCCCTTGTGATGCGGAGCATCACCTACAGGGTTTACGGCTGGGGAACCGCGGTGACGTCTTCCAACGGGGCGAGTTGGATCTGCAGGTCGATCGATTCGCCGTCGCGCAAAATCGTCACCGTTTGCGTGGAACCGATCGGGGTCCGTTCAACAATCTCCTGAAATTCGACCATGTTGCGTGTCGGCTGACCGGCAAAACTGGTGATCACGTCATAGTTTTCGATTCCCGCTTTGTCAGCGGCGCTGTCTTCGATGACTTGATAAGCCAGCACACCGATTCCGGGCTGGAGTGAAAACTGTGCCGCGATGTTTGCGTTCAATTCGGCCAGACGAATGCCCATCGCGGCGCGGCGGACCTTGCCATGCTGGTCCAATTCATTGGCCAACCAGAACGCGTGGTTGATCGGAATGGCGAAACCGATTCCCTGGTTGCCGCCGTTACGTGAAGCAATCGCGGTGTTGATCGCGACGACTTTGCCGTCCAAGTCGATCAAGGGTCCGCCAGAATTCCCCGGGTTGATCGCAGCGTCGGTCTGCAGCATTCGCCCCCGTTGGATTCGACGCAGTTTGCGGTCTTTGGCGCTAATGATTCCCGCGCTGACCGTCGCGTCCAATTTGAACGGGCTGCCGATCGCCAGCACCCAGTCACCGATTTCCAGCGAATCGCTGTCGCCGACTTCGACCGCAGGAAAGGCCTCGTCCGATTCGATTCGCAGGATCGCGATATCGCTGGCCGGATCACCAACAATCTTCACCGCCGAGTATTCCACTTCGGTCGACATTTGCACCACGACTTTGCTGGCACCGCGAACGACGTGTTGGTTGGTGATCACCAGGCCACTGGGGTCGACAATGACGCCGCTGCCCAGTCCGGTCAAAACCGCGTCGGGATCATCGGGTGCCTTGGGTGGCGGTACGGGGCCCAGGTCTTCGTCGGGCACCGGTGCCTTTTCTTCCTCATCCAGCGGCGATTCCCCCTCGTTTCCTTCCGGCGGGTCCGGCGTTGGCATACCGGGAATACCAGGATCGGGAATCTTCTCCTCCAGTTGTTCGTCCAAATTCTCTTCGGACTTGTCATCATCATCGTTGCTAGGCGGTTGGCCCTGGCCGTAACACAACACGGTGACGACACCAGGCGTGGCACGCTTGGATGCGTATCGGAAGGCGCGGGAAAGCGCCCGTGGACCGACCAAGCGAGCCAAATCACTTTGCGAGATCTGAACCATCGCAGGGTCGTCTGCCGTGAGACCGGTGGCAGACTGGGCGACACCGGCTTGGCCAGCGGTGGTCGCATCCTGGGCGGTGATCGGCGCTGTCGACGAAGTCATCCACAGCGACGCCAGTGTCACGGCCAGACACCATCGCACGCGTCGATTGATCATGTTGCTTTGCATCAAAAGTCTTTTCATTGCACGTATTCGGACCGATCGCGCGACGCGTCAATCACGTCCAACATCATTTCAAGTCGGCGTTGACGATTCTAGCCCGTCGCCGATCCTTTGGCACAGCCGATTCGGTCGGCGATCGCTTGGAAACCAGCTAGAGCGGCGCGGGCAAATCCCGTGTATGAAAACGCCACAACGCCACGGCGTAAAAGGCGGCCCCGCCGGCCAGCAGGATCAACGGGTACATCAGCGGCGGCATCACCGCGTCGGGCATCGACGTCGTCAGACTCCACGGCGCCCACCGATCGCCGTCGGTCACCAGAGCCAATAAAGGCTGTGGTTTGTAGCACGAAAAGAAGGTGATTTTCTGGAGCCAGTTCAGCGGCTCGGCGGCTTTTCCCAGTCCCAACAACACCAACTGGACGATGTAGATCGCCATCACGGCGCCGATCGTCCGCCAACGATAGCGATCCAGACTGCTGAACATCGTGGCCAAGCCCAGCAGAAAAAATCCGAACGCAAACAGGTTGAAAACGGATGCGGCAAAATCTCCCACATCCACACGCTGGTACATCGGCAACGTTTCCACGACCGGCTGGCCGCCGCCCAATGGCACTTCCACTTCGATCCACGGAATCGTTACCGTTTGGGGCGGCAACGTTTCCTTGACCGTCGACAACTGGACGCCGATCCCGATGCCCAACCACAACAACAAACACAACAATGCTAGTCCGATGACGCTGACCAACGCATGCGACAACATCAGCCGGATGCGGCTGATGGGTTGAGACAGCACCATTTCCAAAGTCCCGCGTCCCAATTCACCACTGACAACGTCGCTGCCGCGAGAGACGCACCAAATCACTGTGCACAAAATCACAATCGGTTCGTCGAACGTCATGCCCACCCGTCCAGTGTGCGTCGCCAGCGCACTGAATTCGATCGGTGCGAAGCGTTCAAAGTCTTTAAACAGATCCAACACCGATTGAAACTGGCCCATGTCGATCATGCCGACGACCCAGACGCGGACCCAAGCAAACGCGAACAAGGCCAACGCGCACGAGGCCCATAACAACATGGATTGACGAACGTATTTGCCGACCAGGACGCGATCAATCATGACACCGGTTCCTTTGACGGTCGCGACGCGTCGGCCGCCTGAATCACGTCTTGCGGTGCGGTGGAAAAACCAACGGGAATGGTCTGACCGAAATGGACCGCGTCATAGACCGCACGCAGCCCCAACGGCTCGACACGCATGCGTCGAATTCCGAGTTCATCCAGCCATCCCAAGAAAGACGCCAGATCGCCGGAGGTGTCCAAACGCACCGTGGCCGATTTGTTACTTCCACTTGCACCGGAGCCTCCCGCCGCATCGTCGGCCAGGCTGCACACCAAGCGATCGGCAAGCTGCATTGGTATTGCGTCAGAATTCGGGTCGACCAAGCGGTCCGCGACCGGTCGATCAAGGTCTCCGGTGATTCGGTGCTGCTGAAAAAGCTCGCTCATCGTCAACCGGTGAGCCGACACACCACGACGCAGAAACGCAACTTCGCCGCACGTTTCTTCGATCTCGCTTAGCACGTGCGACGACAGCATCACCGTCCGACCATCGGCCCGCGCCTCGCGAACCATCTGCAGCACTTCGGCGCGAACGGTCGGGTCCAGGTTGGCGGTCGGTTCGTCCAAAACCAGCAACGGTGTCCGCGGGCCGAGGACCACGGCCAACGCCAGTTTCTGTCGCATCCCGGTCGACATGAACGCGACATGGGTGCGAAGGTTCAGGTCCAGTCGCTGTGCCACGTCCAGGCTACGTTTCAAATCACCATCGGGATGCATGGCCGCAAAAAATTCCAGAACCCCTTTGCCCCGCATGTGACGTGGCAAGCGGGCGTCACCCGGCAGGTAAGACACATTCCGGCGTACCGCGACGCTGTCTTGGACAACGTCCACATCGGCAACCCGGCAGGTTCCGGCCGTCGGGTGGATGTATCCCAGCATCAGCCGAATCAACGTGGTCTTGCCGGCACCGTTGGGTCCCAATAATCCGAAAACCTCGCCCGCGGTGACGGTCAAATCGCAAGCACGCAATGCGTCAAAATCACCGTAGCGTTTGGACAACCCCTGGCACACGACCATCGGCGAAGGTCGGTCGTGCGGCACATCAGTCTGGGACACTTCGGGGGGATGACCTTTAAAAACGGAAGATTTGCAAAGCCGGCGTCGACAAAAACACGTCCAGATTCCTCTAGTTTCCGTGCTGTCACCCCGCGTGTGAACCGGTGCAGGCGTGGAAACCGGCACCTCGTGCCTGAAACGAATCTGATGGTCGACCGGTTAGACTTCGGTGACCGGTTCGTCTCCTTCAACCGGTTCGTCGCGTGGTTGAATAACGCAATGCGGCAGCCTGCGGCAACGTTCGCACGTTGTATTGTGAACCCACGTCAATCAATGGCTGTCCTGTCGACGTGGTGCCGGCGGTTCATGAAAACCCAACCCCTTGTCCGACGAAGTGCCACTGTGCTGAAATTTCGCTGCGTCTTGCCCGTCTGTCCCTTCACTATCCGACCACTGAATTGCCCGTGACTGAACCGCTGCCCCACTGCCAGGCTGCTGAAACGCTGGCCGACGATCAATTGCCCGCCGGATTTCGATTCGGGTCAACCGCCTGCGGAATCAAGCCCAGCGGTCGTCCCGATTTGTCGGTGATCACCGCCGACCGTGATGCGGTGGCTGCGGGGGTGTACACGCGCAACCAAGTCGTCGCCGCACCCGTGACGTGGTGCCGTGGGCTGACGCCCACCGATCGCTTTCGTGCCGTGGTGACCAACAGTGGAAATGCAAACGCTTGCACCGGGCCCCGGGGCGAACACGACACGGCGCGAATGGCGGCGGAAGTCGCCCAGCGGATCGATTGCGAGGACCGGCAAGTCTTGGTGATGAGCACCGGTGTGATTGGCCACACGTTGCCGATGGACAAAGTCGTCACGGGGATCGATGCCGCCATTGCCGGTGCGGATCATTCGGCATCCGCGTTTCGTGATGTCGCCACGGCGTTTTGCACGACGGACCAATACACCAAGCTGCACTGCACCACGGCCAAGCTTTCGGCGGGGGCGGTCAAGATCGCTGCGATCGCCAAGGGTGCCGGGATGATCCAACCCGACATGGCCACGTTGCTATCGGTCGTGGTCACCGACGCCGCGCTGCCCATGGCCGCGGCACAGAAAGTCATCGCCGACGCGGCGTCAGCCAGTCTGAACCGAATCAGCGTGGACGGCCACATGAGCACGAACGACACCCTGTTGCTGTTGGCACGAAACGAAGGCACCGCGTGCAGTGATGCGGAGGATCTTTCCACGCTGACCGACGCCATCGCTGAAGCCCTGATCGACTTGGGTAAAATGATCGTGGCCGATGGCGAAGGCGCGACGCATGTGCTGTGTTTGCAAGTCGACGGCGCGACTGATGATGAGTCAGCCGACGTGATCGCACGAGCCGTTGGAAACAGCCCGCTGGTCAAAACGGCCATCAAAGGGAACGACCCGAATTGGGGGCGCATCGTTTCGGCCGCGGGATATGCGGGTCCTAAGATCGACGTCGCGAAGACCAGTCTGTCGATCAACGGCGTGGAGATTTATCAATCCGGCGCACCGATTTCGTTCGATGCGGCGACGCTGAGCGGTTCGATGAAATCCGCCAGCGACGTACACATCCATCTGACCGTCGGCGACGGACCGGGCCAGAGTCGGTTTTGGGCCAGCGATTTGACGGAAGCTTACGTCAGCTTCAACAGCGAATACACGACGTAGCGTCGGAATCGATTTCCCGCGTGAACGCCGCTATCGCATTGATTGCGGATCCAAGCGTTCCCAGATGCGTTGGCCGATCGTGCGGTCATCGCTGATCACCATCGTGCCCTGTTGTCCTGCACGAACCGATGCCGCGGCCACCGGTTCGATCGGACTGGTCGCCGTGAACCGTGGAGCGATCAAACGGTTTTCGCCCGATTCGGGATCCGGCTGTACCGGCAACGGACCGCCGATCGCCACCGAAAGAGCCGGATGGGGCAATTGCATGTCGGCACGCGGACGCAGCGAAACGGGCAACGCCGTGATGCCAACGCCGCCCCGCAATCGAACTCGAACAGGCTGGGCCGACTTCACCGCTCGACGATACGCCGGGGCATCGGATTCACCGATCGAAGCCAACAGCTCTTTTTCATGGGCGTCGGAAACACGCACCAGTTCCGTGCCCTCGGTCACGAATTGGCCCAGCAAGTCGATCGGATTTGACGTCGTGACCATGCCGTCACGTTTTGCGGTCACTTGCAATTCGTCCAAACGCCGACGCAGATCATCCAACTGGTGCTTCAGGTTTTCGGCTTGGCGTTTTTCAATCTCCGCATCAGCCAACTTTCCTTGCCGACGCAGTTGGACCTCCCGCCGCTTTGCCAAGTCCAAACGATCAGCGGTCTGGTCGTGCTGCACCTGCAATTCGTCGTTCTGCAACCGCATCAACAGACTGCCGCTTTCGACGCGTTGCCCGCCTTCGACAAAAACGCCGACGATAAACGCGTCGGACGGTGCGCGTGCGATCTGTTCGTCGTGGTATCGCACCACGACTGGGACACGACGGGTGATCGGGGAACGTTGGTTCCATAGCCACTGACCAAGCGACACAAGGAGAACGACCGAAAGCCCCAAGCGGTATCGACGCCGCCAATCCCCGTCACGCACATGACGTAGCATCCAATTGCCCAGCGGGATCGCTGCCCAAAGCAAGACCGCGACGACCGCGACCAAAATCCCCAAGCCTTTGGCCCAGTAGGAAACGGCGAAAATCAATCCCGCCATCCAAACGAACTGGAACGCGACCGACGCCATCGAGTGACCGGTGGCAAACGGGACTCGCCAGCCGGCCAACAGTGACGATTCACGCGGAACCGCCAACAGCACATACTCCAGCCATCCGGCCAATTGCCGACGCCCGTGCGATCGCAGATTGGGGATGTCCACCAGATCCGACAAGACATAGTAGCCGTCCAGACGTAGCAACGGGTTGGCGTTGACCAGCAACGTCGCCGGACCGGCCACCACAAACACTTGCGCAGCGATGTGTCGAACCAGTCCGTCGGGCAAGCACCACCAACACCATGCCGCCACCGATGCAACGGCCAATTCCACGTACACACCGGCCAGTGCGATGGCCATCCGTGACGTCCGCCGCGGCAGCATCCATGACGCGGTCACATCGACGTAGGCCAGCGGTGCCATCAGAAAGAACATCACGCCGGTTTTGCCAATGCGAACTCCCTGGCGTTTGGCGGCAACCGCGTGGCCCGCTTCGTGAAGCATCTTGCACAGCAACCAGATGCCCAGCATGGGAACCCACATCTGACGGTCGAACAACCGCGATAGTTCGCCCGCCAGTTCATCGCGTCGCAATGCCATCATGACCATCGCGCTGATGACCAAGACGGCCCAGACCGCGACAGCAACGGGTTGGAACAAAAACCCGAAGTGCCGACACATGCGCAGGGCCGGGCGATCGAAGTCCATCAAGGGGATTCGCAAACTGACCACCGACGATAGCGGGGTCATCCACCAACGCAGCGGATCGGTTTTTCGGCCAAGCTGTTCGGCTTTTTCCTGATCGAACTCTTGCACCGGAGGCAACAGCAATCGCTCGCGAATCAGCATCGACAAAAAACCGACCACATCATCCGCCGACCAATCGACACCGGCGCGTTGCATGCCCAACAGCAAGTCTTCGACGCTGCGCCGTCCGTCGATCATGCCGATCAACAACGCTTCTTCGCAACCGAACCGAAAGAACTTTTCAAGCCCTTGGTGATGCGCGATCGCGCCGGATTGTCCGCCGATCGTTCGTGGTGACAAACGCACCTCGGAATCCAGGTGCGGTACGAATCCTTCCATCATTCGATCAGTACCCCATCCACCACAGCGATTTTTCCCAAATGCCACGAACGTACGACCAGATCCGCGGACGGGTCGGTCCAGAAATTCTGGCCAACCCCTTCATCCCGGGTCGCAAATCGTCGCTGTCGTTGGGAATCGTGACGTGGGCAAGAAAGACGTTCTGGTCGTCACGAATTTCGGCCGCCGGATAGATCTGGCCCAAGTCGGCGTCATAGGATTCACCGCCCAGTGCGGGAAAACGAATGTGGGTGTCCGCCTGGGGGGCCACCATGCCGATTTCGAACTCGGGGATTTGCACCTCCACACGCATGTCACCCTGCGGTGCGATTTCCAACAGCGACTGGCCCATTTTCAACGGTGCGCCGACGTACTGGCTTAGGTCGCCACTGATCACCAGAGCGTCCATTGGGCTGCAAATCTGCAGACGGCTTAAACGGTCCTCCAACAAATCGCGACGGCGTGAAAGCTGTCGCTGTTCCAAAGCCGCCTGCTGAGCCGCCGCGATGTCACCGGACGCCAAGGCGACGTTTTCCGCCTTCTCCGCCCGCTGGCTTTCCGCGGCGATCGATTCCAATTCCAAACGCAACGGGCGACCGTCCAATTCCAACAAGCACTGGCCGGCCTGCACACGGTCGCCGGGCAACACGTGACTTTTCAACAAGGTTGCTTCGAACGGACTGGCGACCATTCGCTGTCCTTGGGGCTTGATCACCGCGGTGCAACGTATCGGATAGGCGACCGGCCAGAACGCCAACAACGAAACCACCAACATGGCCAGAAAACCGGCCAAAACGGGACGTCGCCCCAAGACCGATGCACTCGATGGCATTGCGACACGTGGTTGCCGCCAAAGCGTTGTCGCCAGAGCACGCGACGATCGTCCCATCCAAACCAACGATGAACTGGCCGGTTCGGTCTTGGTGCCCGCCTGAGGCTGGATCCACAAGAAGCAGTGCCGCTTGCCGCCGATTTCCGACAGATTGATCACCCAAACACCGTCGATACGCAGGGTCCGGCCGTGCGATTGATTCTGTTCCTTTTCGATGCCTTCCTGGAACAACGGCTGCATCGACTGGCGCAAACGATTCGATGGACTGAGCCAGCCCAATCGATGGTCGTACAGCCTCGTCATGCTTCGCTGGCCGAATGCGATGCGGACATGGCATCCGGAATACTCCGATGCAAGCCGTTGTACGACACGCTCAGCCGATTCGCGAAGATTTTTTGCACCGGCGATGCAAACAACGCAGTCCAGAGGTGTTTGCAGACCCGCGGTCGGTCTTTTGGCCGCCTCGGTTTCCACAGGCGATTCCATCTGGCCCAACATGTGAGCCAGTTGCGTGATTCCCTCGTCGGCGTTGGCAAGCGCCGTACGGACCGAGTGCCCCGCCGTCGCCACGACGGATTCCGACTTCAGCATCTGCTGGATGTCTTGCTGCAAATCGTGATCGTCTTTCATTGGGCCACGGCCTCCGGTGCAACGGGTTGCCAATGGATGCGTGATACCCTGGTCACCGAATTGCGGGATCCGGATGTGGTGCGGGCGGTCCGCTGGGGTGTCAACTGAAGCGTACAGCGATCACCGGCCAAGAAAGTTTCGTCGCGATTGTCAAGCAAGACTTTCACCTGGACGGTACCGCTTTCGCCGTCGATGGCGGGGCTGATGCGATCGACGGTTCCGTCCACCGTTTTGCCTTGGCTGCGCAGAAAAACGCTGACCGTCTGGCCCATTTGGACATGGTGGATGTGTTCGACGGGCACGTTGAAGACGGCATCCAGCGTGTCGGTGGCGATCAATCGAAAAATCACCGCATCGGCGGGCGTCAGATATTCCCCGGCCGCGTGCATCACGCGGGCGATTCGGCCGTCACAGGGTGCCAGCACTTTTCGTCGGTTCAATTCGATCTGGTCACGCTGGACCTGCAAGCGTCGCAGACGTTGTTGTTCCTGAGCGATTTCCACGCGTGCTTTGGCGGCTTCCAAATCCGCCTCGGCACGCTGCAGTTCCTCCGGTCGCGCCATCCCGTCGGCCGCCAGTTTTCGCAGCGATTCGGTCTTCAACTGTTGCAGCTTTTGTTCGGCAACCGCCATGCGAATCTCGCCCGTCATGTCCGCCTGAGCTTGGCTGATGCGAAGTGCCGATTCCTGTAGTTGATCGTCCAGTTGAGCCAGCAAGTCACCTTTGCTGACCCGGTCGCCCATGCGAACGTGAATCGCCGTCAGCCGCCCGAGATCGACGCCGGACACCAAAACGTCTTCGGCCGGTTCGGTGAAGCCATCAAAAACCAGGGGAACGCTGGGCGGTGCGGAACGGGTCTGTGCCGCGGCCCGTCCCGAATCGCCGATCATCGCCGCGGACAGGATCAACGCGACGCAGGCCATCCATTGGACGGACGACGGTCGCCGGCGACGGTACAGGCGGGTGCGGTTCAAATTGTCGGGCTTCATCGTTTTCCTTCCTTGACGTCGGCCGAAGCCGCTTCCATCAGCAAGTACGATCGCACCGATCCGGATTCCGGTGCGTTGTTCGTTTCAATGGGCTGGAATTGAGCGTCGCCGATTTGAACGGGCACGGCGTCGGAATAGCCGCCGCTGGAATCGCCGGTGCTGCCGGGCGCGAAAACATCGTTTCGCATCTCGGGTTCGGCGGGCACGGGTTCGTCCATCGATTCCAGGCGATCCAGAGGCAACGGAATGACCGCGGGTTCGTCATCGGTGGTCACCGTGTCCAAGTCCAACGATGACGAATCGATCGTTTGGGCGTAGTCGAACCGAACGTCATTGCATGCGTCACGCACCGCCGTGATGCCCTCGCGTTTCAGCAAGATTCCCATCGCGCGTTGCATTTCGACCCATGCGATGTGGTATTCCGCTTCGGCGGACACCAACATGCGTTCGGCCATCGTGCGGCGCTGCTGTGATTCCAACAGTGATTCCAAGACCAGGCCGGCGTGAGATCCGTCCGCACCGACAATCGCGAAACGCCGGGTCAGCATTTCCTCTTCTTCGCGAGCCGCGGCCAAGGTGATGCGTTTGGTTTGGCGAAGCTTTTCGGCGGTTTCCCATCGGATCAACGCCGTTTCGATTTCCAGCCGCACGTCCTGGATCACTTCTTGAAGTCGCGCCGATTTTTGGCGATACCGATGCATCGCTTCGCGGTGTCGCGAACGAGCCAGCCGGTTCCCGCGAGGCAATTCGTACTCCAATCCCGCCATGATGCCCGGGCCCGATTCGTAGAACTGTTCGCCGAAGGAACGGGCAACGCCGTAGTCCCCGCTTAGACCCGCCAAGTATCCGTTGACGACCGCATCCAAACGCGGCATCAGCTGATTCCGAGTCACTTGGATCCCCAAAGCGGCCGACTGGATGTCTTCCATCGCCATGCGAATTTCCGGACGCGATTCCATGCCCACTCGCATCGCTTCGGCCAAGGTGATCGGCCGGTGTGCCGTCGATGGCGGTGCGTCGGGGATCAGTTCCAGCGACAACGGGGCGACGTTCAGTTCATCCGATCCGATCAGGTTCCGCAGCGTCGCTTGTTGTCGTTGGACGCCGGCGTCCAACTGCAGTCGTTCATCGTTGCGGCTGGAGACGCGTTGACGCAGCTTGGTCAGTTCCAGATGGCTGACGTCAAAGTCGCTGCGACCGCGCAGCACGCGTTCGATGTTTTGTCCGCGTCGAATCAGTTCATCTTGCTGAATCAGATGACAACGTCGCTGGTACAACAACAAGTACGCGGAGATGACTTCGGTGATTCGATCGCTGACATCACGCTGCATTTGCTGCCAGGCGATGCGGCTGTCCAACTTGGCTTGAACCAACAGTCGTTCATTGAACACACGCCCGCGGCCCGCCATCAGGGGCTGAGTCAGGCTGAGGCTTAGACGTGCGTTGCCCTGATCGGCAGGTTCAAAGAACTGACTGTTGCTGTCCAGCAGGCCCAGTTCTTGCGTCAAGTCGATCTGGGTACCAGTGCGAGCGGTGCGTCGCACGCCACCGTTGAACGCCCATGACCGTTCACGCAACCGTGGCGGCCCGCCGGTCACCAAAGCGTTACCGACCGGATCGTTGGTTTGATCGTACCCGGCGTCCAAAACGTAGCGTGAATCAAACGCGGCGTCCTGCTGGATGATCTGCTCCAGTTTGATGCTGGCCGATTCCTGGACCGTTTGAATCATCGGGCTGTTGGCCAACGTATCGATCAGAACCGTCGGCAAATCGAACGCGACAAAGCGTTGCTTGTGCAGGGTCGGATTCTGGGACGCTTCACGCCACCATGCCAGCGTGTCGCTGTCGGCCGCCAAGAATGCCGTCGACGGTTCGGCCGCAGGGACGATCATCCGTTCGGCCGGCACTGCCGGGGGGGCGGATGCGGGAACATTCGGTGTTTCGGCGACCAAGATCGGCGCAGCACAGAACGCTGGCAATGTCCCGATCAGGACAAAGACAACGCGAATTCCGTTTCGCCAATCTGTTAGGTGCATCAAATCCATTGTCGACAGCGATCCCGCCGCCTCACCCATACAGCCCCACATCAGGGAATCGGCGCACGTCTGGCCGAACGTTCACGGGCGTCAACGATTCACTGGTCAAGGCCGGGTGCGACAGCGAATCACCCCGACATTCCGAACAGACACGCCAATCGTCAAATCCTGCCAATGCCGCACGGCCTATGTGTCCCCACCGGTTCAGCGGATCGTGAAAGTTCACGCATTGTTCCGCCGTTGTTGTAGATACGTCGTATTTTTGTGCTGGGGGTTTTGTGACCCGGTCAAAGTGCGGCCGGCTGTGCTCACAAAAATGCGCGGCAATACCACCGATTGGTGGCAGGGTTCCATTCTGTTGCCCCGTCGGTGATCCGATGATCCAAGCCCCACCGGATGGCGTTGATGGCCGACAAAAAGAAACGCGTTTTCGACTTTTACGCGCTCGAAGACCGAATCCTGCTCAGCGGCGAAAGCCCCGACCAGGTCCTCGGTGACGCCGACGCCGCGGTCGATGTCGATCTAGAAGCGCTGGCTGATGGTCTGGGCGATGCCGATGGACATGCCGAAACGCACACCTACAGTCCGCCGCCGGGCCCCGCGGACGATTCGTACCTGTCGATCGCCACCAGCGAGGATGACAGTTTCGATGGATCCCAAGTGGCCGACCCCGTCGATGTCGACGGCGAACCGATCGATCCGGCCCGCCCGCTGGAAGTCGTCTTTGTCGATCAGGCGGTCGATGATGCCGATATGCTGATCAACCATCTGCGTTCGAGCACCGACGACACCCAGTGGATCATCGTCCGCATCGCATCCGATCAAAACGGATTGGATGCGATCACCGAAACACTGAATCAGCTGTCCAGTGTCGACGCCGTGCATCTGGTCAGCCACGGCGATGCGGGAACGATCCGGCTGGGCAACGCCGAACTGAACCTAGACACTGCACCGGAGTACGCCGGCGACATCGCGTCGTGGGGACATGCGATGGATGCGGGTGCCGACATGCTGGTGTACGGCTGCGACCTAGCCGCCACCACCGACGGACAGGACTTGATCGAACTGTTGGCGTTGGTCTGCGATTGTGATGTTGCCGCGTCCGATGACGTCACCGGACACGAGGATCTGGGTGGTGACTGGTTGCTGGAATACACCATCGGGGATGTGACGACGGATGTCGCGTTTGGATATGCGGCACAGGTGTCTTGGCACAGCACGTTGGACATCACCAGCAACCTAGTCGTGCATCACGAATACGACACGTCGGGTTCGCTGACGGAAACCGATGCGTCGGGAAGTGGTAACGATGGAACGTGGGTCAATGATCCGGCGTGGACCAGCGATGCGGCCGTTGGTGAATACGCGATGGACTTTTCGCAGGATGCTCCTGGTGCGAACGCGGTCGTTGAGATCGCGGATGATCCATCGTTGGACTTTAGCGGCGATTTCACCGTTTCGTTCTGGTACAACGCGGACGCTTTGCAAGGCAACTCGACTCGCTTGATCGGATCGCACGACGGCAGCGATGGGTTCTCCATCTACACCGACAGCGATGGAAGCCTGACTTTCTTCCTGCAAGGCAGCACCTCTTCGGCCGCCACTCTTGCGGGATCCGGTTTCGTCGCCGACGGCAATTGGCATCATGTTACCGCGACTCGAAGCGGAACGGATCTGCGTCTGTACGTTGACGGTACGACCTCTGGCCCAACCACAGCCAATGTCGGCGTCGTCGATGTCAGCTCGACCGTCACGATCGGCGGCACCAGCGTCGCAGCAACTGATTACGAAGGCAAGCTGGACGACGTTCGCATCTACACCCGTGCGATCTCGGACAATGACGTCAATTCATTGATGGCCAAAGGTGCGGGCATCCAAGTCGACACGTTTGCCGACACGCTGGACGGAGACACCAGCAGCCTATCGGCGTTGTATGCCGACAAAGGCGTGGACGGATTCATCTCGCTGCGCGAAGCAATTATCGCAGCCAACAACACCGACGGTGCCGACACAATCGTGCTGGGATCGGGCACGTATTCAATGGATGTCACCGGTGATACCGAACAGTTCGCAGCGACCGGTGACCTGGACATTCTGTCGGACATCACGATCACCGGCAGCGGTGCGGGCGACACGATCATCGACGCCTCGGGGATGGCCGATCGGGTCTTCCATGTCACGTCATCCAACTCGCTCACGCTCAGCGATTTGACGGTGACCGGCGGAGAAGGTGACGTCTACGAAGCGGGAGCCGTCTTCAACGAAGGCACACTGGAGGCGACCAACGTCGTGTTCCAGGACAACACCGCAATCAATCAAGCAGGCGGAGCAATCTACAGCACCGGCACGACGACGTTGACACAAGTTTCTTTGATCAACAACGCGGCCAGCGACGGTGGTGCGTTGAACGTGGACGGCGGTGTCACGACATTGACCAATGTCACGATGAGCGGAAACACGTCAACGTACGACGGCGGAGCCATTCGTGTTAATTCGGGCACGTTGAACGTCGACTACTCCACCATCGCGGCCAACGAAGCGACCAGTGGAAACGGTGGCGGGATTCAGGTCATTGCGGGCACGGTCAACGTGACCAACTCAATCATCGCGGACAACGTTTCCGCGTTTGGTGGAGCCGATGTCAACGGAACACTGGCCACCAACACCAACAACCTGATCGAAGACAACGGCGGCGTTCTAGGAACCGATCCGGTTCTTTCCGCATTGACGCTTGATGCCGCCTCGGGTCAGTACTACCACAGCATCACGGATAGCAGCGCCGCGCATGATGCCGGTGGTGGAACGCCACCAACCACGGACATCCGTGGTGAGGCTCGCGATGCTTCCGCCGACATCGGTTCGTATGAATACGTCCCTGAGGCTCCGTCGGATTTGGCCATCACGTCGACGACCAATGGTGGAATCAGCATCAACCATGATGGCGGAAACGATGCGTATTTTATCGCTGACGACGGCGACGCGATCCTAGGCGGATTGACCGCGTTGACGTTGGAGATGCAATTCAATTCGACGTCGATTGGCAATCAATTCACGTTCTTTTCGTATGCAACGAGCGGAGACTTCAACGCTTTGGCTGGCTTGGTCAGCGGCACGACGTTTCAGCTTCATATCGGCGGAAACAACTACGCGTTCTCCGGCTTTGACATGACGTCGTTGTCGGATGGCCTGGAACACAGTCTCGCGGTGACCTGGGACAGTGCCACCGGCAATGCAGCTTTGCTGATCGATGGGGATCAGAAAGCAACCGCGACCGGAGTTGCGACGGGGCTGTCCATTGACACCGGCGGGACGCTCGTCTTTGGGCAGGAACAGGATGCTGTCGACGGTGGGTACACGACGACGCAAATCTTCCGCGGCACGCTTCATGACATTCGGATCTTCAACGAAGTCCGGACGGACGCAGCCATCGGGTCCAGTTACCGAAGCGACTTGCCTTACGACGAAACGGGACTGCTCGCCAACTGGCAATTCAATGAGTTGTCCACCGGCGGCGTGGTGACCGACACGGTCAACGGAAACAACTTGAAGCTCAAGAGCGTCGACAACGGCTCGTTCACGCCGTCCACTCCAACGCTGAATCTCAGTGTTGACGAAGATGTCACGACCGGCGAAGTCATCGGATCGGTGACCGGCACCGATCTGGAACGCGAGGCTTTGATCGCTGCGCTGTTGGCGAGCGATCCGGACCTGGTCTACTCAGCTGAAACCGATCAGTTTTACAAGGCCGTTTGGGCCAGCACGAATTGGAGTACAGCGTCAACGCAAGCATTGGCAACGACGTTGAACTCCGTCGACGGTCAGCTTGCCACAATACGCTCTGCTGTCGAGCAGCAGATCGCAGCGACCTTCTCGGCCAGTGGTGACCTGTGGATCGGTGCAACCGATGAAACGGTGGAGGGCGAACATCGGTGGGTGCAGGACGGAGTCGAGGCTGATCAATTTTGGTCAGGTGATGGAGGTGGCTATGCCGTTGATGGTGCCTACTCAAATTGGCTGTCAGGCCGCCCCGACAACTCCAACGGCAATCAGCACTACGTTTTTGTCCGTAGCGACGGCTTCTGGAACGAAGAAGATGCGGCGCATGTTGAGAACGGTTACCTGGTCGAATGGGACGCCGACGAGGTGCTGGATGCTTCCGAAGCCCTTACCTACACGATTCAGTCTCAAACCGTTGCCGGTGCCTTTACGATCGATTCCGATAGCGGCCAGATCACCGTCGCCGATGGATCACTGATCGACTACGAAACCAACGCCAGCCACACCGTCACCGTTCGCGTCACCGACAACGATGGTGGCACATACGACGAAGCGTTCACGATCGCGGTCAATGATGTGGACGAATCGGAAGTCGCCCCAACCGACCTGTCCGGAGGTATTGCGCTGAACACCGACGGCGGCAATGATGCCTACCTCATTGATGCGGCCAGCGGCGTGCCGTACTGGGACGCGCTGGAAGCGATCACGATGGAGTTCCAAGTCAGTGATCTGCAAACGCCTGACACCATTTCGACGTTCTACTCCCGTCGGTCGGCGGGATCGGGGTCCTATTTCGGTGTCGAAGCGGACGGGACGCTCAACTGGACCGGCTTCACATCCACGGGCACCTATACCGAACTGTTCGATGGTGAATTCCACAGCGTCGGTTTCTCATGGGATGCTCCCAACGGCGATTTGCGGTTTTATATCGACGGCGAACTGGTCGAGATCGTTTCGACTCCGACACAACCGCAAACCAACGGTGGCGGCGACTTTGTCTTGGGGCAAGATCAAGGGACCGAAGGTGGCAGCTTTGACGCGACCGAATCTTTCTCCGGCGTGTTCCATGACGTTCGTGTTTGGGATCACGTGCGTTCGATCGAAGAAATCTCCCACAGCTATCAACACAAATTGGATGTAACGGCCCTCGAAGCGGCCGCGATCGGTTTATTGGCCAATTGGCAGATGGACTTCAACGGTTCCAACGAAGTCGTCGACATCGTCAACGGATATACCTTGGCAATTGGGCATGCGACCGAGAGCGGATTCACCGAAGGCAACGCGCAGGACGGGCTTCACATCGCGGAGAACGCCACAAGTGGTACAGCCGCAGGTCACGTGATCGCGACCGATCCCGATGTCGTCGTGGACCTCGTCAACGACGGCTTGTTTATGGATGCCCCCGACCCGGGTTCGTACACCCGCTACACCACCGGCCAAACGTTCGGTGGTTGGACGGTGGAAAGCGGCAACGTGGATTTGCTGGGTTCGATCGTTGGACCTACCGAACTGGGCGGTCGATCGGTTGAACTCAACGGCGACACCGAAGGCGCGATCGTGCAGACGTTGACGACCGAAATCGGCAAGCAATACCAAGTCATCTTCAGCGCCGCGGGGAACTTCAGCGGTGGTGCGGACCACATTGATTTTCGTGCCAGTGCCGGTGGCGTCTCCGAAGATTTCGTGATCACCGAGGGTACTGGTTGGTCATTATCGAATCTCTTGCCGCAAGCACTTTCACTGACCTTCACCGCCGATTCCACTTCGACCGACCTGCGTTTCGAATCGTTCACATCAGGACCATTTGGAGCCGGCATCGGCGATGTGCGTGTGATCGAGGTCCCCGAAGCGGTCTCGGTGATTCTGCAAAGCGACAGCACGCTGTCATACAACGCAGGCACGGGCAAGTTCTACAAGGTGGTCACGTCGGGAGCCGACGTTGCGACAGCCATGAACAACGCAGCGGCCGACAGGATCAACGGGGTCGAAGGTCAATTGGTCACCATTCGAACCGAATACGAAAACAAGATTGTTCGAGACTTGGTCGATCACATCGGCGGTAACTATCACATGGGGGCGACCGACGCGACCAGCGAAGGTGCTTGGAATTGGATCGATGATGGCGTGGAAGCCGATCGCTTTTGGAACGGAACTGCCAGTGGGTCGGCACCGAACGGAGCCTACGCCAACTGGGCAGGATCAGAACCCAATGACGCCGGTGGGGAAGACTACGCGGTATTCATCTCCTCCACCGGTCAGTGGGCAGATGCAAACGGTTCTGACGTGATCGGCTACGTTGTCGAGTGGGACGCCAGCGAAGTTCTTTCCAGTTACACGTTCAGCCTGACCGATGACGCGGGCGGACGTTTCGCGATCGATAACGCGACGGGCGAGATCAGCTTCACCGGCGTCGGCTATCTGGATCACGAAGAATCGCCAACGTATGACTTGACGGTTCAAACCACCGACGCGGCCGGACACACATTTGCGCAGACGGTCACGGTCGCAGTCGACAATCTTCCCGATGAATCACCCAGCAATGTGGTCCCCAGTGGGCAAATCCTGAATGAAGATTCCTCGTTGACATTCAACGATGCCAACGGAAATGCGATCGTGTTGCACGACGACGTGGGCGAAAGCATGCGGGTGACGCTGTCGGTCGGTGACGGCACACTCACGCTTTCGCAAACCGACGGGTTGACCATTGTCGGTGGAGGCGATGGCACGGCGACGGTGACCGTGACCGGTTCTTTGGAAAATATCAACGCGGCGTTGGAAGGACTGCGGTATGACCCAACGGCCGATTTCAGCGGTGGCGACTTGCTGACGATCACTTCGCAGGACGAGCAAGTTTATCAACTGAACATCGACGCGAATTTGGAAGCGTTGTTCCAATTCGACTCTGCCGATCCGGCCAATGACTCCGGACCGGTCGGAACCAACAACGGATCGATGATCGGTGCGACGGTGACCACCGATGCGGACTACGGTGACGTCTTGTCGCTCAACGGCGATGGACAACGCGTCGAGGTTAGCAATCTGTTGACGCAACCCGCCAACGTCACCATCGCGGCTTGGGTGAACCTGACCGCGGCCGATACGCAGGGTGCCACCGTGGTTCAAATTGGTTCGAACATGGGACTGCGTTTGGACAATGCGTCGGGACAGATGGTCGGTTTCTTTCACGACGGAACGGACCCACAATCGGTGACTTTCGACGGCACGGTCGCCGGCACCGGGTGGCGTCACGTTTCTTTCACGTTTGACAACCTTGCCGACACCGCTTCGCTGTACTTGGACGGCGAATTGGTCGCCACGAAAACGATCGGCACTTCCATCAACTATACCGGCGCAGTGACGCGAATTGGCGGGCTTGCTGTCGACGGCTACGACTTCAACGGAACGATGGACGACGTGCGTGTCTATGACCGCGCACTGACTCAAACCGACATTGCCTCGCTCGCAGGTGTTCCCGGCTCAGCCGAAGCGACCGACACCGTTGCCCTCACGGTCACGCCGATCAACGATGCGCCGGTGCTGGACAACTCCGCGTTCTTTCACTTGACCGGGATCACCGAGGACGACACCAACAATAGCGGCAACACGGTCGCGGAAATCATCGCCAGCGATGGTGGTGACCGAATCACCGATGCCGATGGCGACCCGGAAGGCATCGCGATCTTCTCATCAAGCAGCACCCACGGAAAATGGCAATACAACACCGGATCCGGTTGGACCGATGTCGGCACCGTGTCGCTGACCGAATCGCTGCTGCTTCGTTCGACCGACAGCCTGCGGTTTGTTCCTGACGGCCAAAATGGCGAGAACGCAACCTTTGTCTTCGCCGCTTGGGATCAAACGACCGGATCGGCCGGCACCAAAGTCGACACATCCAGCTACGGCGGCACGACCGCGTTTAGTGATGCCACGGACACGGCCAACATCTCGGTGTCATCGGTCAACGATGATCCGACCAACGCCGGTTCGCTGCCGACTGACATTACGGTCACCGAAGACGTCGCCAGCCAGTTGGATCTCTCATCGATTGACCTGAGCGATGTCGATCACGGCGGCGGCAACCTGACGTTGAAACTGAGCACCGATGCAAACGGCGAGATCACCGCCGCCGCGATGGCCGGCATCACGATCACGAGCAACGGCAGCGATGCAATTGAGTTGACCGGAACGCTGGCGGACCTGAACACCTATTTGGACAACACGACGAACCTGACTTTTCTGCATCCAACCGCGAATCTAGCCGGGGATAACGCGGACATCCTGTACGTGGTGATCAACGACAACGGCAACACGGGCAGCGGTGGCGGAGGCAACGTCAGCCTGGGCAACGTTAACATCGACATCTCCAACGTCAACGATGCACCAGTGATGACGCCATGGGGCCCGGTCTACAACACCACCGAAGATGCGGCGGCTTTCAATGCCCCTGTCTCATCGGTTTTGCAGTCGAGTGTTTCCGATGTCGACCCGGGTGCGGTGGAAGGCATCGCGGTCTACGCAGGCAGCGGCGATGGCGGCGTGTTGGAATACAGCACCAACGGTGGCGGCAACTGGACCGTGATGCCCGCATTGGACGCCAACAACGCGTTGCTCTTGCGTGCCACCGACCTGATCCGGTTCACGCCCGACACCGAAAACGGCGGCACGATGACGCTGGACTACTACGCTTGGGATCAGACAACCGGAACGGCGGGCACATCGGTTGACGTGACCACGCGAGGCGGAGCGACCGCATTCAGCACCGCGAACGATACGGTGACGATCAACACCACCAGCGTCAACGACGAACAAGTTGTCACCACGAACACCGGCGTGACGTTCGCGGAAGGTTCGGGTGGCACGATCACAGATGCGATGCTGGAAACGACCGATGTCGACACTAATGACACTCCGGACCAGTTGGTTTACACGCTGACCAACAATACCGATTATGGCGTGCTCTATCTCGATGCCGTCGCCTTGGTCACAAACGATACGTTCACCCAGCAAGACATCGATTTGGGCCGATTGAGCTACAGCCACGACGGAAGCGAAAACCATAGCGACGACTTCGACTTCACGGTCGATGATGGCGAAGGTACCACCAGCAGCGGCCAATTCAATATCACCATGACGGCTGTGAATGACGCGCCGGTCGCGTCGTCTATCGAAGGCACAGCGCTCGACTACACCGAAGACGACGGGGATGTTGCCATCACCGATTCGTTGACGCTCAGCGACGCCGACGACACAGATTTGGAATCGGCGACCGTGTCGATCACCGGTGGGTTCAGTTCCACCGAAGACAGTCTCGTTTTCGCGGACCAAAACGGCATCACCGGTTCCTACGATTCCGGCACCGGTGTCTTGACGCTGACGGGAACCGCGACCGTCGCCGAATACCAAGCCGCTCTCCGGTCGGTCGCGTACAACAACAGCAGCCAGAACCCTGACGCGACGACTCGAACGGTGCAGTTCGTCGTCAACGATGGCGAAGCGAACTCGTTGGCCGCCTCGCGCGCGATCACCGTCACCGCCGTGGTCGATCGTCCAGAGATCAACAACCTGCACGGCGACACCTACAACTACACCGAGGGTGAGGGCCCGGTCATCATTGACCAAGGCACCGCTGCGGTCGTTTCCGACGATGACAGCAGTGACTTCGATACCGGGACGCTGACCATCGACATCGTCTCCGGCGGCGATTCCGCCGAAGACGTCTTAGCGGTGCAAAACCAAGGCACCGGTGCCGGACAAATTGGTGTCTCCGGCAGCAACATCACTTACGAAGGCACGACGATCGGTTCCTTCACGGGTGGAACATCGGGTTCCGCGATGGTGATCACGCTGAATGCCAACGCCGATGCGACAGCCGTTACTGCTCTCGTGCGAGCCATCACCTACGAAAACGTCGACACGATTTCCGCAACAGAAACCGTCCGACATATCGAATTTCGAATGACCGATGGTGACGGTGGAACCAGCCTGGTGCGATCGACCAGCATCAACGTTGGAGTCGCCAACAACGCGCCGGTGATCACAGCGGCGGGGGGCGGCGATTCTTATACCGAAAACGGAACCGGAACGTACATCGAAAACACGTTGACGATCACGGACGGGGACAGCGGTGACTTCTTTGGTGGCACACTGACGACGGACATCGTCACCAACGCACAATCCTCCGATCGCATTTTCATCCAAGCCGGCAACAACGTCACCACCGCCAGCAACCGGGTTTACTACGATTCCGGCAGCGGTGCGACCGAAGTCGGAACGTTCACCGGCGGTAACGGCGCCACCGCTTTGGTGATCACGTTCAACCATGACGCTGACGCCACCGCGGTCGAGGCCGTCGCACGCCAAGTCTCTTTCCGTAACCTCAGCGACACGCCGCTTGCCAATCAACGCACGATCGAGATGACCGTGACCGACGGCGATGGCGGAACCAGCAACACGATCAGCCGCACGATGGACATGACGCTGGTCAACGACGCGCCGGTCGCCACCATCACCGCCGACAATCCGACGTTCACTGAAAACGCCGGTAGCGTGGGAATCTTCAGCAGCACGTCGATCAGCACCGTCGAAGGCAGCGACCGCGTCAACTCGATCGAACTGACGGTGTCTGACCTGGAGAACGGAGCCCATGAAATCCTCGTCATCGACAGCCAATCCATTGAGCTGACGGATCTGAACAGCGAAACGACCAGCAACCGCAGTTACGACGTCGACGTCACGGTGTCGGGAACCACCGCAACGGTCACGATCAGCAAGACAGGCGGCTTCACCGTCGCGGACGCCAATGCGTTGCTGGATAGTGTGGCCTACAACAACACCAGCGAAATCGTCACCAACGGATCGCGCACCGTCACGCTGACCACGGTCACCGACGACGGGGGCACGGCGAACGGCGGATCGGACACCGGAACCATCAACTCGGCATCAACGATCACCGTCGTGGGCTTGAACGATGATCCGTACAACAACGGCACGCTGCCAGCCAACTTCACCATTCTGGAAGACACACTTTCGGATTTCGTCTTCACCGGATTTGACCTCCGCGATGCCGATGGTGAAAACGGCGAAACTCTGACGATCGAGCTGTCGACGGCAACCGGTGGTCTGCTGTTCGCATCGGACGCGGGCGGCGTGACCGTGACCGGCAACAACAGCGACACGATGACGTTGTCGGGCACGCGAGCGGACCTGAACACGTTCATGACCAGCAGCGGTCGCGTGCAATACCAACATGGCGTCACGCATACCGAAGGCACGGGCGCCGACACGATCACCGTCGTCGCCAACGATAACGGCAACACCGGAAACGGCGGTGGCACCGACCGAACGCTGGGCACGGTCCAAGTCAACATCACCAACATCAACGACGCTCCAAGCGGCAGCGACAACACGATCACGATCAACGAAGACGCCACGCACACATTCACGCTGGCCGACTTTGGCTTCAGCGATATCGATGGAGACACACTCGAATTTGTTCACATCGACACGCTGCCCGGCAGCGGCACGATTCTTTACAGCGGTTCGGCATTGGGTGCGGGCAACTTCGTTCATTTCAGCGACATCAACAGCGGGCTGCTGACCTACGAACCCGTCGCTGATGAAAACGGCACCGGCTACGCCAGCTTCACGTTCCGCGTCCAAGACGACGGCGGCACGGCCAACTCCGGCGTCGACACCGATCCGGTTGCCAACACTTTGACCTTTGACGTCACGCCGCAAAACGATGCGGCAACGATCTCGACCGGCTTTGACGAAATGGTCGGCGAATTCGGTGGCAACACGACAACCTCGGTGATCGGCAAAGCGACACTCGAATCGACCAACATGATTGCGATCGATTCGGACCAGACGTACGAGTTGTCGGTGACCGCATGGTCGGGCGATGGCGTGGGCGGCAACTATGACGCGGGCGAAACGCACTATCTGGGTTTCTACAGCTACGACATCGACGGCAATCAAATCACGTCGAAACACACCGGGAAATACGCTGGAGCGGTCGACACCACCTTGGCCGTGGATTTGGTCGCCGGTGCAACGCAAATCGTCTTGAACGATGCGACCGGTTGGTACGACGGTGGATCGGACACGAACCGATCGCTGGCCTGGTACGGCTACACCAATAGCCTGGGCGAAACCTACGCCGATTACACCTACACCCGAAACACGTTGAACGACCTGTGGGACGAGAACGCCATCGATCACGTGACCGGCGTCATCACCCTGCGTGAAGCCTGGTCTGGGCCGACGATTCTTGCCGGCGAAGCGGTTCGCAACATGTCACCGACGGGCGGAACGTACCAATACCCGTTGTTGTCCAACGGACCGATCGACGAAACCGGTGGCGACTATTCCATCGTGATCGGAGGTGCCAACGATACCGGCGCGACCAGCCAAACGCAGTTCCGTCACGGCACCGCCTACATCGCGCCGCTGGTCCTGGCCAATTACACCGGCACCAGCAATCAACTGAACATCAGCGATTTCAGTGTCACGACTCAGCAAGGCACCACGGTGTTCACCGAAGACGCCGGACCGATTGCGATCATCGACGACGACTTTGCGATCACCGACATCGACGACACCCACGCTGAATCCGTCACGGTCACACTGACCAACGGCAAGATCGGCGACATCCTGAACGTCAACGAAGGTGCCATCAACGCACTCGGAATCTCGGTGGCCGGCATCCCCACCGGCAACCTGACGGCGGACGGCTCGATCACGTTGACGCTGACCAGCGACACGCCCGACAGCGTGACGTTTGCGGATTACCAAACCGCGCTCAACGAAATCACGTTCGACAATAACAGCCACGATCCGGACACCACCGATCGCACGATGACCTTCGTGGTCAACGACGGCGACGTCGATTCGGCGGCCGAAAACCTGGTCATCAAAGTCCACGCGGTTGACGACGCACCCGTCGTTTCCACGACCGCTGACAATCCGACGTTCACGGAAGGGGGCACGGCGGTTTCGGTGTTCTCGGGCACCACAATCGACGCTGTCGAACTCGGCGACACGATCGGATCCTTCGAAATCTCCATTGCCGGTATTTCCGATGGTGCTCATGAGCAATACCGCGTTAACAGCGAATACATCGAACTGGTCGACGGCAACGAAGGGACCACCGACACCTCCGGATTCAGCTACAGCGTCAGTGTGAACGCGGGCGTTGCGACCCTGACGATCTCGCGTGATTTCGGCATTGGCTCCGGCACCGCCGCGGCATTGATCAACAACAGCGCCTATCAGAACACCAGCGAAGCGCCCACGGGGACCACCCGCACCGTGACCTTGGAATCGGTCACCGAATTCGAACAAGACGGCGTCAACGACACGACGGTTGTCGGCACGCAATCGGTCATCACGATCGCCGGTGTCAACGATGCCCCCGAATTCGTCGGACCGGAATTGATCAGCAACGGCACGTTCGACACCGACTTGAGCGGTTGGTCGACCTCCGGAGCAGTCGCCCACATCGGTGGCGAAATGAACTTTGGTGGGGGCAACGCCGTGGGGCCACACACGGCCTCGCAAACGATCGCTACCGAAGCCGGCCAGACTTATCGATTGACATTCGATTATCGCGACGGTTCGGATCTGAAAAATCAATCCATGCAAGTCACCGTCGACGGCGACAGCAATCTGCTGACGACTTCGCACATCGTTACCGACATTGATGGCAACACGTACGTGCGATACGAGTACACGTTCACCGCTGACTCGGCCGCATCAACGATCACCTTCACCGACACATCCGACACCGCCGGGGTGTCCGACGATACCAACAACGTCGACGGCCGCGTTGACAACGTCTCGGTCCAACAAATCAATGGCCACGTCGGCACGGTCAGCTTCACCGAAGGCGGATCCGCTGTGGTTCTGGACGGCGACCTAACGCTGTTTGACGAAGAAATCGCCGCAGGATTGGACAACTACGACAACACCATTCTGCGAATCTCACGTGACGGTGGAGCCAGCGTAGACGATGTGTTCGGCGGTAGTGGCAACCTGGCCGCGTTGACCGAAAGCGGAAGCGTTGTCCTGAGCGGCGAAACGATCGGTACCGTCGAACAGAACTCAGCTGGACAACTCCGACTGCGATTCAATTTTAACTTGGACGCGGCCAAACTGAACGAAGTCCTGCAGTCGATCACGTACGAAAACACCAGCGACGCGCCGCCGGCCAGCGTGCAACTGAACTGGGAGTTTGACGACGACAACTTCGGCACCCAACAAGGCACCGGTGGCGAGCAAACCGGCACGGCTTACACCATCGTCAACATCACCGGGATCAACGACGCACCGGAACTGGACAACAGCGGCACACCGACCGTCACGTCGATCACCGAAGATCAAATCAACAACGGCGGCATGACCGTTGCCGATTTGTTGGCCACCGGTGCGGGCGGCGACCCGATCAGCGACGTCGATGGCGATCCGGAAGGCATCGCGATCACCGGCCGTACCAACGGCAACGGTCAATGGGAATACAGCATCAATGGCGGGACGAACTGGAACGCCATCGGCAGTGTGAGCGACTCAAACGCACGACTTCTGCGGTCAACGGATCTGGTCCGATTCAACCCCGACGGCGAAAACGGCATCACTCAAACGATCACGTTCCGTGCTTGGGACCAATCCAGCGGCACCGCCGGAACCTTCGCCGACACGACGACCAACGGCGGCACGACGGCATTCAGCTCCGCCTCGGAAACGGCTCAAATCACGGTGTCGGATGTCAACGACGCGCCCGTTCTGGACAACAGCGGCACGGTCACGATGACCAGTCAGGCCGAAGACGCCGGCGCCCCGTCCGGCGCGGTCGGTTCGGTGATCACCGACTTGGTTTCGCTCAGCGGCAATGTTTCGGATGTGGACGATGGTGCGGTCACGGGGATCGCGATCACCGCCGCCGACACGACCAACGGCACGTGGTGGTACAGCACCAATGGTGGAACGAATTGGAACGCACTGGGCAGCGTCAGTGATGCGTCGGCACGCTTGCTGACAGCCGACGCAAACACCCGTGTGTACTTTCAATCCGACGCCGACTTCACTGGAACGATCAGCGACGCGATCACGTTCCGAGCCTGGGATCAATCGGCGGGCACCAACGGTTCGCTGCAAGACGCCAGCACCAATGGCGGCACGACCGCGTTCTCGTCCGCCACCGAAACCGCGGACATTGCCATCACGCCGGTCAACGACGCACCGGAGCTGGATTACAGCTACACGACCTCATTCGACACGATCACCGAAGACGACATCGACAACGCGGGCCAAACCGTTGCGGATATCCTCGCCTCGTCCGGCCAAGATATTTTGACCGACGTCGACGGCGACCCCGAAGGCATTGCGATCATCATCTCCGATCCTTCCAACGGAACTTGGGAATACTCGCTTGACGGCGGCACCAACTGGACCGACGTGGGCGTGGTCGACGGCAACAACGCCTTGTTGCTGCGATCGACGGATCTGTTGCGGTTCAACCCCAACGGTGAACAAGGCACCACGACCGCGGACATCGGATTCCGGGCCTGGGACCAAACGGTGGGCACCGCCGGAACGAAACACAACATCGCGGGTGTGGGTGGGACGACGGCCTTCAGTTCCAGTACCGAAACGGCGTTGATCGTGGTCACCGATGTGAACGATGCACCGATACTCGACAACTCCGGTGCGCTGTCACTGACCACCCAAAACGAGGACCCCGGTGCGCCATCCGGCGCCGTCGGCACTGTCATCACCGACCTTGTCAGCCTCGGTGGCAACGTGACTGACGTTGATTCGTCACCACAAACCGGCATCGCGATCACCGCCGCCGACACGACCAACGGGACTTGGTGGTATTCGACCAACAACGGTAGCACCTGGAACGCACTGGGCAGCGTCAGCGACGCGTCGGCTCGAGTCCTGAACGCCAACAGCAACACGCGAATCTATTTCGAAGCCGATGCGGACTTCAACGGCACGATCAGCGACGCGATCACATTCCGAGCTTGGGACCGCAGCACCGGCAGCAATGGTTCACTGCAAGACGCCAGCACCAACGGCGGCACCACCGCCTTTTCCAGTGCCACCGAAACCGCGGACTTGACCATCGCCGCAGTCAACGACGCGCCCGTGCTGGATGACACTTACCTCTACACGCTGACTTCGATCAACGAAGACGCCACCAACAACGCCGGCCAAACCGTCGCGTCCATTCTCTCCAGCAACGCGGGATTCGGAATCACCGACACCGACGCCGGTGCATCCGAAGGCATCGCGATTCGTGCGATCACAGCCAGCAACGGTCACTGGGAATTTTCGACCGACGGCGGCACGAACTGGAACGATGTCGGCACGGTATCGTCCACCAGTGCGTTGGTGTTGCGTGACACCGACCATGTTCGCTTTGTTCCCGACGGTGTGGCCGCCGAACAAGGCAATTTCACTTTTGTCGCTTGGGATCAAACCGACGGGTCAACGCCAGGCACCAAAGTCAACGCCAGCACGACGGGCGGCAGCACCGCTTTCAGCGACGAGGCCGGTGTTGCCAGAATCAACGTCACCGAAGTCAACGATGCACCGTCGGGGACCGACAACACGGTGTCCACGCTGCGCGACCAAGATTACACCTTCACGTTGGGCGATTTCGGATACAGCGACATCGACGCGAACACGTTCGCCAACCTGATTATCAACTCGACCACCGGCGTGGGATATCTGTACCTCGATGCCAACGCCGACGGCGATTACGACGCGGGCGAAGAACTATCGGCGTCCGATTCAGTCAGCCGTGCGCAAATCACCGCCGGTCGTTTGATGTTCACGGCGATCGCGGGCCAAACCGGAACGGCCTACGACAGCTTCACGTTCCAAGTCAGCGATGACGGCGGCGTCTTTGACGGTGGCGTGAACACCGACCCCACGCCGAACACGATGACCATCAACGTCGATGATGCCTATCGGATCGAAGGAAACATCGTCGAAGACATCAACGGCGATTCGCAACTCGGTGACGCGGTTGGACTCTCGGGTGTCACCGTTGACTTGTACGAGGATGTCGATGACGACAACGCGATCACCGCGGCGGACACGCTGATTGCAACCACCACGACAGACGTCAATGGTTTCTACCAGTTCAACAGTCTGCTGGATGACACTTACTTTGTCGTCGTTGATTCGCGAACGATTGCTCCATCGGCTGGCTTGAACGCGACGTTCAGCGCGACCGATGTATGGGCGGAACAAACTTATGGCGTCGCCGGTGCTGCCGATGGCGCAGGTTTCTTGGCCAGCAGTGGTGCACTCTTTGGTGGCCGTGCGGCGGATGTATCCGACGACGCGAGTTCCCTGTTGACCGCCGAACATGTGACGCGAGTTTCCGTCAGCGGATCGGACACGGCGAACATCGATAGCGGTTTCAGTTTCAACGTTGTGACGGGTGTTCGTGACGGCGACGACGTGGGCGGCGAAGGACGCAGCGTTCAAGGCAGCTTCCGCCAGTTTGTCGATAACGCCAATGCGATCGCCGGCGGAAACGAAATGCGATTCGTTCCCGGTGTCGCCGCCAACGACACCGACGGCGGTGGCAACGATTGGTGGACGATCCAATTGACTTCGCTGCTGGCTGACATCGAAGACATCGGAACGATCATCGACGGGACCGCTTATTCGGCCGACGACGGCACCACCGTGCTGAATTCCAACGCCGGGCAAATCGGCAGCGGCGGAACCGTCGGACTGGGCGTCGATGGCGTGTTGGGCACCGGCGACGATGTCACGCTTTCGCAATTCGAACGCACCGAACTGGAATTGGTCGGCGTCGCCAATGGCGTTCGCACGTTGGTCTTCACAGGCGACGATGCGGAACTGCGTGACGTTGCGGTTCGCAAAGACGCCGACGGCACGACCAACAGCGGCATCGTGTATTTCGAAGGCGACAACGCCGTGATGTCGGATAATCTGCTCGGCACCTCCGCCGACGGAACGCAATACGCTCAGACCGGAACCAGTGGCAACTTTGCCGCGTTCAGCGGAGCGTCGGGGGCTTCGGTTACCGGCAACTACTTCGGCGTTTCCGGGGCCGCGATCGGAACCGCACTCAGCGTCACCGATTCCACGGGAGCGACCGTTTCAGGAAACGAAATTGACGGTGCCTTTCAGTTCGGCTTGAGTGCCTACAGCGATGCGGCGACCGTGTCGGGCAACCTGATCGACGGCATCACGTCCGGTTTCGGCATCGGAACGTTCTACGGTCCACGCATCGGCGTCACCATCGAAAACAACACGGTCCGCAACACGACCGGTTACGGGGCGATCGTCGCCGGATTCGGCTCGGTCGACACAACGATTCGATACAACGTCGTCCACACCAATTCCAACGCGATCGTCATTCGCGGCGATGGTTCGGGCCACGAAGAAGCGCAGAACGCTGTCATCTCGATGAACTCGATTTACGGCAACACCAGCGAAGGCATCGACAACAACGACACCGGCGTGAACGACGGCTTTCTAGTGGCGACTGACGCCAACGACGGCATCGATCACCCGATCATCGAAACAGCCAACCTCGTCGGTGGGAACCTGAGCTTGTCGGGATACGTTGGTGCGGCGGCGAACGACAGCGATTTCGCCGGCGCGCGGATCGAGTTCTTCGAAAGCGATGGCGGTGGGGAAGGCCAGCGGTACCTCGGATTCCTGACGACCGATGCGAGCGGCAACTTCTCCGGAACGCTTTCGGTCACGGGCGTCATCGACACGGACCAAATCGTTGCGACCACGACGATGACGGGAGTCGGCACGTCGGAGTTTGGCAACGAATTCGATGTCAACGTCACGCCGCATGACCTCAATCCCAACGCAGCTTCGGTCGACGAACACACCGATACCAGTGGCGGTCACGCTGTCGCAACACTGCTGACCAGCGACAACGATTCCGGTGATACGGCGACCTACACGATCGTCGGTGGCGCCGATGCGGGCGTCTTTTCGATCTCCGGCGATCAATTGATCCTGACCGATGGTGTGTTGGATTTTGAAAGCCAATCGTCGTACACCGTTCGCGTCCGCACGACCGACTCCGGTGGCCTGTTCCGCGAAGAAGACATCGTGGTTTCCGTCAACGATCTGAACGACGCACCGACGGTCACCAGCCCCGCGACAGCAACCGTCAACGAAGGCGGTTCGCTGACATTTGACATCTTGGGTGCAGGCGTCTTCGACACCGATGATGCCGATGGCGATAACTTGACCGTCACCGTGACCGCCGATCACGCCGCGATCGCTCTTTCGCAAACAAGCGGACTGACCGTCATCGATGGCGACGGCAGCGATGGCACGTTGCAGTTCAGCGGCAGCACGGCCGACATCGACGCGGCCCTGTACGGTTTGGATTACGACTCGCAAGCCGGCTACAACGGCAGTGCGTCCCTGGTCGTCTTGGTTGACGACGGTTCGCTTACCGATTCAACGACGGTGGCAATCACGGTCAATCCTGGCCAAACCGTGTTCGTTTGGGATGGCGGCGGAGCAACCAACGACTGGACCGATGCGGACAACTGGAACCATGACTTGGTCCCCGAAGCCGACGACATCGTGGTCTTTGACGCGACCAGTACGAAAGACTCGACACTGGATGCCGCGTTCGCCGGATCGATTAGCGAAATCCAAGTCAACGCGGGCTATACCGGAACGCTCACGTTCGATCGAACGCTGACCAACACTGGCGACTTCATCATTGCCGACGGAACCGTCGACACCAACGGACAAAACGTCGACACGGATGGCATCCTCAACATCACTGGCGGAACGCTGACGATCGACGGCAGCACGCTGAATCTGGCTGACGACTTCATCCACTCCGGCGGCACGCTAAACACCAACGGTTCGGCGTTGTACTTCGACGGCACCGGCGACCGCAGTCTGCAAACGTCGGCGCAGATCGACAACATCGAAATCGATCACGTTGGCACGTTGACTATCCTGAGCGATCTGTCTTTCGCCGGCGACTTCACGCACAGCCAAGGCAGCGTCGACTTTGATGGTCACGAAGTCAGCGTGTCGGGAACGTCCGGTCAAATCGTTGATGCCTCCGGAATCACCTTTGACGACTTTGAATTCAACAACAGCAACACCGTCACCATCGTTGGCGGACTCGATATCGATGGCGATCTGACCTACACCAACGCCGTCACGATCAACGGTGCGGGCGTGACCGCATCGGGAAACGTCACGACGCTCGACAGTGCCTGGTCGGGTACCAGCGTGCTGACTCTCGATGGAACCACCGACCAAACGATCTCGACCGGTGGCGGCACCGGAGAACTGGGCAACCTGGTCATCAACAAAGCCTCCGGAACCGTTCGGTTGCTGAACGATATCGAACTCGGCGGTGATTTCACTCACACCTCCGGCGGATGGGATACCAACGGTCAAGTCGTCGAGTTCCAAGGTCATAACACCACGATCGATGCCGGTTCGGCAACGTTTGACGATGTGATCCTGAACAGCACCGTTGCGGGATCCCGCGTGATCGTCGGAACGCTGGACGTCGACGGCGACTTCACCTTCACCAATGCGGGCACGCTGAACAGCGGCCAGATCACCGTCGCCGGCGACATCAACTACGGCGATGACAGCTACAGCGGCACGACGATGATCATCGCCGACGGCACCGGCGATCAAATTGTTTCGGCAACGACCGGCACCGCGAAAGCCGAACACCTGACGATCAACAAGGCGTCCGGCACGCTGACGTTCGGCACTGACCTGACCATCAATGGCGTTTTGAATCATGTCGCCGGAACCGTTGCCGATCTGACGCACACAATCACCTTCGGCAACAACTCGGGAACCATCACCGCGTCGTCGATCAACTTTGATGACGTCATTTTCGATTCCAACTACAGCAAAAACATCTCCGGCGTGCTGAACGTTGGCGGCGATCTGACCATCACCAGCGTCAATGCATTGAACGTCGGCGAGATCCGCGTCGCGGGCAACATCACGTCATCGGACACCAGCGTCGGCGGCAACTCGCAAATCACGCTGAACGGAACCGGCACGCAAACGATCTCCGGCGACGACCTTTCCGATGGCAATCTGAACATCGACAAGACCACCGGCACGGCGATCCTGGCCGATGACTTGGTGCTCAACGGAACTTCGCAAGACCTGAACGTGATTTCGGGCACGTTGGACTTGAACGGTTACACGATCAACGCGACCGGCGAAGTCGTGATCGACGACTCGTTGCTGATCGGCACGGGCGCGATCACAAACGATCTGACGCTCGACAACGACGCGATCGTTCGTTTGTCAGCATCCTCCACCAGCGTTTACGAATCGATCGCGGTCGGCGGCACATTGACGTTGGGTCTTGGCGCGCAATTGGAACTCGACCTCACCGGCATGACGGCGGGCGGCTACCTGCAAGACATCTTCACGTCCACGACGTTGGCCGGAACGTTCGACGCGATCACCTTGCTCAATGACTCCGTCGGCTTCACCGTCTACGACGAATACGACTCGCCGTCCGGTGCCGTCGATATCTTCTTGAACAGCAACCCGACCGGCAGCATCGGCGACGTCACTGTCAACGAAGACGCACCGGACACGGTCATCGACCTCGATGCCGCGTTCAGCGATCTGGAACACGCCGACAACGAGCTGACCTACAGTCTGATCGGCTACAGCAGTCCCGCGTTCCTCGATTCCGCTAACATCGACAACGGTGCGGGAACGTTGACGTTGGACTACGCCGCCGAGCAACACGGCACGACCACAATCACCGTCCGAGCCACCGACGCTCGCGGCGAATTCACCGATGTGACCTTCAACGTCACCGTCAACTCGATCGAAGACGCCCCGATCATCAGCGGCGGTCCCGCCACGTCATCGCTGACCGAAACCAACAGCGGCCTAACCGATTCAGGCACGTTCACAGTCAGCGATTCCGACAACGCCGACAACGTCACCGCCGCCGTCGACAGCGTTGCCGTCTCAGGCACCGGCGCATCCAGCGTTCCCGGATCGCTTGACAATGCGACGTTGCAAAGCTTCCTGTCCGTCTCACCGACCGCGATCCTGGACGGTACCGAAACGACCGACACGCTGACGTGGAATTTCAACAGCGGCACCGAAGCGTTCGACTTCCTAGCCGACGGCGAAACGCTGATCCTGACCTACACCATCAGCGCCACAGACGATTCCGCCTCCACCCTGTCCGACACCGAAACCGTCACGGTCACCATCACGGGAACCAATGACACGCCGGATGTCTTCGTCGATACGGGTGACAGTGCCGCGGAAACGCTGACCGAGACCGACACCACATTGACCAGCAGCGGAACGCTGACGGTGAGCGATTCCGATTTGACGGATATCGTGACAAGCAGTGTGACGGGAGTCGTCACCGGCGGAACCACAACCGGCCTAGGCAGCGACAACGCCACGTTGCTATCCATGTTGTCATCGACCGCGAACGTGCTAGATGCGACCGAGTTGACCGACACGTTGACGTGGAACTTCAACAGCGGTGGTGAGTCGTTTGACTATCTGGCCAGCGGTGAATCTTTGACGCTGACTTACACGATCGAAGTCACCGACAGTCAAGGTGCCACCGACACGCAGAACGTCACCATCACCATCAACGGAACCGCCGACGCACCGGTGATCACCGACGGTCCAGGCACGTCCAGCCTGACCGAAACCGACAGTGGACTGACCGACACCGGGACGCTGACGATCAGCGACCTTGACCGTACCGACAACGTCACCGCCGCCGTCGACAGCGTTGCCGTTTCTGGCAGCGGCGCGTCCAGCGTTCCCGGATCGCTGGACAACGCGGCTTTGCAAAGCTTCCTGTCCGTATCGCCGACAGCGATATTGGACGGCACCGAAACGACGGACACGCTGACCTGGAACTTCAACAGCGGCACCGAAGCGTTCGACTTCCTAGCCGACGGCGAAACGCTGATCCTGACCTACACCATCAGCGCCACCGACGATTCTGCCTCCACCCTGTCGGACACCGAAACCGTTACCGTCACCATCACCGGCACCAACGATTCGCCGTTGATCACGGGCGGCCCGGCCACGTCGGGCTTGACCGAAGCCGACGCGGGACTGACCGATACCGGAACCTTCACGATTGACGACGCCGACCTGACCGACAACGTCACCGCATCGGTTGACAGTGTCGCCGTTTCCGGAACCGGTGCAGGCAGTGTTCCACCCGCACTGGACAATCCGACGTTGCAAGGATTCCTGTCCGTATCACCCAATGCCATCTTGGACGGTACCGAAACGACCGACACGCTGACCTGGGATTTCAACAGCGGCACCGAAGCGTTCGATTTCTTGGCCGACGGCGATACGCTGATCCTGACTTACACCGTCAGCGTCACCGACGATGCCGGCACACCGCTGTCGGACACCGAAACGGTCACAGTGACCATCACCGGAACCAACGACGCGCCGGTGGCAACGGTCGACAGCGGCACGGCGGTCGAATCGGGCGGCGTCGGCAATTCGGTCCCCGGCAGCGATGCGCTGGGCAACGTCTTTGACAACGATACGGACGCCGATTCGGGCGACGCCGCGACCGTGACCGGCGTGGCCGTGGGAAGTCAACCCAACGCCAGCGGCAATGTGGGTGCGCCCGTCGGCGGTTTGTACGGCAACTTGGTGATCCAGTCCGACGGCAGCTACACCTATCAGCTGGACGAACTGGATCCGGCGGTGCAAGCGTTGCGGACCAGCACGGACACTCTCAGCGACGTCTTCACTTACACCATCCGTGATACCCAGGGAGCCACGTCCACCACCCAGATCACCATCACGATCCGCGGATCCAATGACGCCCCACACGACTTGATCGATCCGGGGTTGTCGGTGATCGAAGACGCCGCCGACACCACCCCCATCGGAACGATCGGATCCAGCGACGTTGACGCGTCCGATTCGGCCACGTTCAGCCTGGTCGACAACGCGGGCGGTCGATTCGCCATCGACGCTTTGACGGGGGAAGTCAGCGTGGCGGATACTTCATTGCTGGATTATGAATCCGCGGTCAGCCACGACATCATCGTCCAAGTCACCGACACCGCGGGGGCAAGCTATACCGAAACCTTTACCGTCACGATCACCGATGCGAACGAGCATGCCGTCACCGCGCCGGCGGATACCGACGGATCAGTCAATCGTGTCATTGAAAATGCGGCGACCGACACGCTGGTCGGGATCACCGCATCGGCCACCGATTCCGACGGCACCAACAACACGGTGACGTACAGTCTGGCCGACAACGCGGGCGGACGATTCAAGATCGACGCGATCAGCGGTATCGTGCGAGTGGCCAATGGTGGATTGTTGGATTACGAATCCGACACCAGTCATGACATCGTCGTCCGCGCCCATTCAACGGACGGGTCGACCGCCGACACGACATTCACCATCCAAATCACCGACGCCGACGAATTCGACGTGACCGCGCCGGTAGATTCCGATGTGGTAACGAACACCGTCGATGAAAACAGCCCGATCGGAACTCCGGTGGGAATCACCGCCGACGCGATCGATTTGGACGGAACCAACAACACGATCACCTATCAACTGACTAGCAATCCGGACGGCCTGTTCCAGATCGATTCGGTCACCGGACAAGTCACCACAGCCGCGTCGATCAATCGCGAGATCCATGGTGCCACACGCACCATCATCATCGAAGCGTCCAGCAGTGACGGGTCGGTCGCCAGCCAGTCGTTCAATATCGCCATTGGTGACGTCAACGAATTCACCCCCGTCATCACCCCGGGGCAAGTCATGACGATCAATGAAAACTCACCCAGTGGCACCGTGGTCGGTTCCATGGTTGCACAAGACGCCGACGCAACGACGACTTTGCAGAACTGGCAAATCGTTGGTGGCGACGCTGTGGGTCGATTCCAGATTGATCCCAACACCGGCCAAATCACTCTGGCGATCGCCGACCTGGATTTCGAATCGACCGACAACTATTCACTGGACATTCGCGTCAGCGACGCGTACTTCAACAGCCTGGTTGAAACCGTATTGATCAATGTGAATGACGTCAACGAAGCCCCCGTTGCGGACACCGAATCGTATCAAACGCTGGTCGACCAGCCGGTGACGTTGAACGGGCCCGGCGTGCTGAACAACGACTTTGACGTGGATGGCGATCCGTTGCACGTGGTTCTGGTCACGGCGCCCTCGCACGGTTCCGTTACGGTCAATCCCGACGGCACCATCATCTACACCCCATCGACGGCCTACTTTGGCACCGACCAATTCGTCTATCGTGCCAGTGACGGATCATTGGAAAGCGGTGACACGGTGGTCACGATCGAAGTCCAGGCGGCACCGCCCACCGGCGGAAGTGGTGATGGAGACGGCGGCGACAGCAACAACGACAACAACAGCGATACCGATACGGACACCGATACAGACACGGACACCGACACGGACACCCAAGACAACGATTCCTCCGACTCCGGTGACGGTGGTGAAGGCGGCGAAGGAAGCTCCGATGCAACCGATGGTGTCGCATCGCCGACCGGATCGAATGAATCGAGCGATGAGGCCTCTTCCGGTTCGAAAGATTCGGCGGCGACCATCACGACCGGTGGAGGCACGGTGAAGGGCAATGGCGGTATTGGTGTCCGAAACTCCATGGCCCAGCAAGCCAGTTTTTCGACCGATGTCGGTGGGTCGATCCGTCTGGGCAAAGACGCCGACTATACGAGACTTGGGTTCAGTACGACGGAAATTCAGCTGATCGACCGAATCCGCACGTTGGACCTGCAAAACGCCGTCGTCTGGCAACAGTGGGAACAGATGCAGGATGAAAACCAGACCGAACAGTCCGGTGGTGTGATTGTCGGCGGTGCCGCGACCACGTTGGGCTTGGCGTCGTTGGGTTATGTCCTGTGGACCCTGCGTGGCGGGATGTTGATCGCGACCTTGGCGGCCGGAATGCCGTCCTGGAAAGTCGTCGACCCGTCGGTGCTGCTTTCGGGTTACCGCGCCGGTTCGGACGAAACCGAAGACCGCATCGACGAAATCTTGAAATAGTGGTCCACCGCGAACGGACTTGGCCACTCGGGTGCCCGGGACGACCAGCCGTCACAAACGGAATATTTGACAAGGTCGATTCGCCGCATCCGCTTGTCCGGCCCTGTCCGACATTCCCACACCGCCGTTCACCAAACACAGGTCAACACTTAGATGGACGATTGGCGTCACTGATCCGGACGGCGCCGACGAATTCCATGGGGCAACCACGTTCGTTCGGTCCTTCGAACGAACGTGAAACCGGATCGCACGGGAAAGGGAATCGAAATTGTTTCGGACGTACTTCGCAGCGTTACGCATCGCTTTTGCGCTAACGTGCGTCAGCGTCGGGTTGTTGATATCGGCACAAATGTTTGGTGTCGTGCCCGACGTCGACCACGAACGCATGAAAGCCAAGCAATCGTATTGTGAATCGGTGGCGATTCACGCGGCGATGGCGGTGCGCCGTGGCCAGTGGTCCGACCTGGACGGCACCCTGAAAACCCTGGTCGATCGTAACCCCGAACTGCTTTCCATCGGCGTCCGCAGCGATTTGGGCATCCTGCGTCTGGACACCGGTTACCACGAATCGTTTTGGGCCGCCGATTCCGGACGCAATGACGCCGGTCCACTGGAATCAAACTCGCATCTATCAACGATGCCGATCCAAACGGCGGGATCGATGTCGTCCATGATGTCGCCCGCAGCTTCAACGCCCGCGGATCCACCTGAATCCGGCTTGGTGTCGACCGTCAAGAATCGCATCCGTCAAACCGCAACGGAAATGTGTGACGACTTGACCGGTTTGCCGGGCAAATTGGCGTCGCTGCCCGAAGAAATCCGCCAGTCACTTCGCGACACCGGCGACGAATCAGCGGCCGTTAAAACCAACACGGTCGAAGTCCCCATCACACTGAACCGTCGGCCCTGGGGAACCGTGGAGTTTTCCTTCCAGGGCGACCAAGCATCCTTGTGGGGATCGTTGACCTCACGATCGTTGTTCCCACTGGCGCTTTATGTCGGATTCGCGGGGCTGTTCGCCTACTTCACCGTGATGGCCAAAATCATGGGCGCGTTTACTGGTTCGCAGGTTGTTCCCGATCGCGTTCGTGGTGCGCTGGACACATTGGCCGAAGGCTTGTTGTTGTTGGACGATAAGGGGCACATCGTCTTGGCCAACCAAGCGTTCCTGTCGTGCACCGGATCGGTCGCATCGGAAGTCCGTGACCGAAAGATCGACGAATTGCCGTGGGTCCACGATGCCGATTCCAGCGAAGACCAGCATCCTTGGCTGCGAAGTATTCAGTCCAGTGAATCGATCACGACATCGATCCAGCGGTACCGCATCTCCAGCGGCGAGGTTCGCGTCTTTTCGGTCAACACCGCGCCGATCGGCGGTGACAACAGCAAACGCGGGGCGCTGGTGACCCTGCGTGACGTTACGCACATCGAAGCCCACCGTGCCGAACAAGAACGCATGCTTTCGATGTTGCGGTCCAGTCGCGATGAAATTCGACGCAAGAACCGCGAACTGGAACTGCTGGCGACCCGCGACAGTCTGACCAATTGTCTGAACCGTCGCGCGTTCTTCGAACGCTTTGAAACGCTGTACAGCACCGCGTCGTCCAACGGCACGACGCTGGCGTGCCTGATGTTCGACAATGACCACTTCAAAAGCGTCAACGATAACTATGGACACCACATCGGCGACGAAGTGTTGCGGAAAGTGTCCAAGACGATTCGCGATCGCCACGAATCACGCCACCTGGTGTGTCGATACGGCGGTGAAGAATTTTGTGTGGTCATGCCGGGCTGTGATCTTTCGCAAGCGATCCACGAAGCCGAGGAAACCCGCCGGGCAATCATGGAAATCCGGTTGGACGATCCGGCCGAACTACGTCTGACCGCCAGTATCGGCGTGTCCGAATTGGTCAACGACCCGGCCGACCCCCAAGAACTGATCAACCAAGCCGACGCGTGCCTATACATCGCCAAACAACGCGGCCGTAACCGTGTCGTCGCCTACGAACCGGGTTTCGAAGAACAACAAGAATCTGCCAAGGCGGACGATTCACGTGCGGCTCCGTCGGCCGCCACCGCGGTGACCGGTCCGGCGGTTCCGTTCCAAGCCGTCACGGCATTGTTGGGCGCGCTATCGTATCGCGACAGCCAGACTGCTGAACACAGTTGTCGTGTTGCCGACCTGTGCGTCCGCACCGCCCGCGGCTTGGTCGACCAGAAACAGTTATACATGTTCGAAGTCGCCGGCTTGCTGCACGATATCGGCAAGATCGGTGTCCCCGACCACGTGCTGCTGAAACCCGGCAAGCTGACCGCTGCCGAATGGAAATTGATGGGCGAACACGACCGTATCGGCGTGGACATCATCGAAGGCACCTTCGATTCGCCGATGTTGACCGAGATCATTCACAGCCACCACGCCTTTTACGCCGGCGGTGGTCGGCACGATGATCTGCCGCACGGCAAAGACATCCCATTGGGCGCACGGATCTTGACGATCGCCGACAGCTATGACGCGATGGTCAGCGATCGCGTGTACCGCAAAGGCCGCAGCCACGAGGAAGCCGTCGAAGAACTGCGACGTTGTGCCGGCACCCAGTTCGATCCGGACTTGGTCGAACGCTTCATCAAAAAGATCCACCCGAGCGAACTGGGACAAGGCTTGGACGAAAACGGGCTGACCAAGCAGGTCGCACTGAAGATCGGCATGCACGTCGAACTGATCGCCGACGCGATGGACCATCGTGACGTCAATCGTTTGCGAGAACTCGCAGTGACACTTTCCGGACTGGCCAAGAGTCACCAAATCGACGCGATCGCCCACTGCGCCCAGTCCATCGAGACCCGCGCCGTGGAATCACTGGAACGCGTCAAGACCGCCGAAACCGCGACGGGAATTTCCGCGTTCGAAATCATGGACCCCGAACAAGAAGAAGAAAACGATTGGATGCAGTTGCTGTGTGAAGCCAACAACTTGCTGGACCTTTGCCGTGCCACCCAAAACGTCTATTTGGGTGACACCACCGAACGCAATCGTCAAATCATCGAAAACTTCTTGGCCGACATCGACGCCTAAAGGCCCGTTCGTCTTTGATCGTCGTCTTTTGCTCCGCCGAGAGCGACGCGCGGAAACGCGAAACGAGTTGGAAAGAACGTCCATGATGCCGGGCAACGGAAGATCAATGCTGACCATGCAGTTGCCGGCATACTGGTTTTTCGCTGGCAAGCTATGGTTCGCCCAAAACATCGCGAACCGCCTCGGCCCATTGCGGCCAGCCTTCGGCCGCCGATTCAAAGTCCACTTGCATCCAGCGAACCGGTTCATCGGGCAAGACCGGCGGCGGGAACTTGCTGTCGGGACTGACCGGCATCTGGCTGCTGGGCCCCATCGCCAAGCGGTCTTCGATTTCTCCGGTCATCAAATAATCAGCCAAACGTCCCGCTGCGACCGGGTGCGGAGCGTCTTTCAAAATCGCCAATGTGTTGGGAATCCTTAGCGTACCGGGCTGTTCGGGTTGTTGATCGGGAAAGATGATCGCGACCGGGTATCCTAGCTCTTGTTCGACAAAAGCATCGTCGGTGTCGGTCAGCCCCCACGCCAGTCGTCCCGTCGAAACGGCTTGTGCGACTTGTTTGTTGCCCGACAGGATGACCGCGTTGTCGACGATTTGGCTCAACATTTTCAACGCCGCGTCCCGGCCGATTCGATCACGAATGACGGCGAAGTGCGTGGCGGTGGTGCCGAACAAAGGTCGAGCCATGGCGCAGTCCTTTGCCCACCGCGGGTCGCGCAAGTCGTCGACCGAATCAGGGCGTTCGGACGCATCGCTGATCATCTCGGTATTGACGATCAACACTCGGGCACGCGTGGCAAATCCGCACCACGTTTTGTCACTGGCGATCAAGTCCTTGGGCCAAGTGGCGGCGACGTTCCAGTCATGCGGTTGCAGCAACCCCAGTTTTTGCAGACGCACCGTGTGCAAAATCTCGTTGTTCCAAAACAGATCGCATTGCGGACGGTCCTTTTCGGCGATGATCTGATTGACCAGCCCAACGGTCTTGGTTGATTCGACGTCAAACTTGGCGATCACGCCGGTTTCGCCATCCTGTCGCCGTTCGAAACCCATCAAAATCGGCTCGGCAAATTCTTGATCCAGCGCCGAATAGACCACAACGTCGCTCTCGCTACGCGGAACGCAACCGCTACAAAACAACACCACAAGCAATGCCGTCGCGTGAAGCACCCGCCATCGGTGCTTGTCGCCGGCCGCAAAAAAGTGTCGGCGGCTATACTGGATCCACCCGTTTCGAATCTTCGCATTGGTTCCGCATGGAAATCTATTGGCAACGTGTTGTGTCGGCATGTTGGGTCGGCTTTGTCGGTGAACGAAAATCGCGGTGGCGAATGTCGGACCTAATTCCAGTGACGTGGCCGTCGCAATGTGTGTGCATCGCGCTCGTCGTCGCTATGTGGTGTGCATCGGATTGTAAAGCACAGGCGGCAACCGCGGACGGGCTGTTCCGTCATACAGGTAACCACATCCGCCTGGTCACCGACATTAACGACGCATCACAAATGGACACCATCGTGGCCACCTTTGATGCCGCGGTGCCGCAATGGGTGTCGTTCTGGCGTTTGGATCCCGATGCCGCCGATGGCTGGGTGGTCGACGCTTATGTCATGCGAAACGATGTTCCCTTTCGCGAGAAGGGTTTGCTGCCCCGTTCGCTGGCCGAATTCCCCTATGGCATCGCCGATGGCAATCGCGTGTGGGTACGCGAGCAAGCCGACGCCTATTACACGCGGCATCTGGTCTTGCACGAAGGCGTGCATGCGTTGATGTACGAACAATTCGGCGGTGCCGGTCCGACATGGTTCATGGAGGGCACCGCGGAATTGCTAAGTGTTCACAGCGGTGTCGGTTCCGGCGTCGTGATCGGCCAAGTCCCGCGGAATCGAGAATCCGTACCGGGCTGGGGACGCTTCAAGATTTTGTCGCAGCGACGCGACGACGGCGAAGTCAAGACGATCGAAGACGTCATGCGTTTGCCGCATCGTTTGCGTGGCGATGTCGAATCCTACGGTTGGTCCTGGGCCGCGGTGATGATGCTGGCCCAGTACGCGGAATACCGTGACGCGTTGGTGGATGCCGCCACACGTTACGGCCGCGATCAATCCACCGACTTCACGCGTCGGCTGTACGCAAAACTGGTTCGTCAGTGGCCGGTGATCCGCGTGCGGTGGGCCATGATGAATCTGGAATTGGATTACGGGTTCCGGTGGGACCGCGAATCGATCGACATCGCCGTGGACGATCCGCCGTATGACGAATCGGAGATCCAGACGACACTGCATGCCGACCGTGGTTGGCAATCGGCGGGCTATCGATTCCCCGCGTCTTCGGTCGTCCGAATCGCGGCGCAGGGCGATGTCGTGTTGGCCGATACGACCCGCCCATGGGTGGCATTGCCCGATGGGATCACCATGCGTCACGTTCGCGGGCGTCCCCTTGGTCAAGTCATCGCGTGCTTGGTGCCGACCGAGATCCGCGACACGGGATCGGCCACCTTGCCCACCATCGTGAGCGTCGGCGACGATGCCACCATCCCCATCGATCGCGAAAGCTGGCTGTTCCTTCGGGTCAACGATGCGGTCGATCAATTGACCGACAACCAAGGACACTTTGAAATCCGCATCACGCCGGCCCGATGAGCTAACATAACCCCCTGGTTCACCATCCGTCGTTGGCGTCAGCCGCCGGTCGAAACCCGTCGGCGTGATGACCAACGCGATCGAATTTTGCCATCCATCCCACCTTTTCGATAACCGCCGTCATGGTCCGATCCTTTTTTCTGATTTGCACGCTGACCGCCGCGACGATGATGCTGGTTGGTTGTCAGCCGCCGTCCGAAACCGCCGACGGCTCGTCCAGTGATGGCGATTGGACGATCGCGATGATCCCCAAAGGCGAAACGCACATCTATTGGAAATCGGTCCACTTCGGTGCTCGACAAGCCGCCGACGAACTGGGGGTCGACCTGCAGTGGAAAGGCCCGTCGAAAGAAAACGATCGCGATGAACAAATCAGCGTGATGCAGAGCTTTTTGAACCGACAAGTCGATGGCATCTGTTTATGCCCGCTGGACGCCGACGCGTTGGTCCGGCCGGTGGCCGAAGCCGGTCGTGGAAAGGTCCCCGTGGTGATTTTTGACAGCGGACTGTCCGACACCAGCGGCACCGTGTCCTATGTGGCCACCGACAACTTTCGCGGCGGCCAGATGGCGGGCGATGCGATGGCAAAAGCCTTGGGCGAAAAAGGCAACGTCGTTGTGATGCGTTACCAAAAAGGCAGCGAAAGCACTCACCAACGCGAAGAAGGTTTCCTGGAAGCCATCGGCAAGTACCCCGACATGACGGTCATCAGCAGTGACCAGTACGGCGGATCGACCACCGAAGCGGCGATCGACAAGTCGCAACAGATCTTCAACAAGTTCGGCGACGAAATCGACGGGATCTTCGCGTCCTGTGAACCCACCGCTGCGGGCATATTGCAAACGTTGCGTGATCGCAAGTCCGCCGGCGATGTGGCCTTGGTGGCCTTTGACAGTAGCGAAACGCTTCGCAAAGCCATGGCCGACGGTGAAGTCACCGCGATCGTTCTGCAGGATCCCGTGCGAATGGGTTATCTGTCGATCCAAACCATGGTCCAGCACCTTCGCGGCGAAGACGTCCAGCGGCGGGTGGACACCGGTGTGTTCGTGGCGACCCCGGACAATATGGACGACGAAAAGATCCGCAGTCTGTTGCAGCCCGGCCAAGCGTGATGACGGGTGACGATCCATCGAATCAACCGTCCGAATCGATCGATGATCGGGCGGTGGTCGCCGCCGAAGGTTTGGGAAAACGCTACGGGCCGCACTGGGTTTTGCGGGACGTTTCGATCCGCTTGCGCCCCGGCCAGGTGATGGCGTTGCTGGGCGAAAACGGTGCCGGCAAAAGTACGATGATCAAGATCCTGAGCGGTGCGGTCGTCCCTGACGCAGGATCGTTGTCCGTCTCCGGTGCACCGCTTCGGTTCGGACGTCCCGACGTGTCGCGGCGATCCGGCATCGCCACGGTCTATCAAGAACTGAGCGTCTGTGACGACCTGAGCGTCGAGGACAACATCATGCTGGGCCGCGAACATGGACGGATCGGAACCCTGAACAGGCGGAGCCAGCGACAGATTGTCGACGCGGCACTTCAGCGACTGGGGCACGCCGACCTGGACCCGAAAACACAGGTGGGTGACCTTTCAGTGGCTGCTAAACAGTTGGTCGAAATCGCTCGTGCCATCGCGGGCAACGCCAAGCTGTTGATCCTGGACGAACCCACCAGTTCGCTGACCGCCGCCGACGTCAGGCAACTGTTCGAAATCACACGCAAATTGGCCGACGAAGGATTGGCGGTGTTGTACATCAGCCATTTCTTGGAAGAAGTCCGCCAACTGTGCGATTCCTACACCGTGTTGCGTGACGGACGCATGACGGGCAGCGGACAACTAAGCGACGCCGGTGAATCGGAGATCGTTCGGCTGATGGTCGGCCGCGACGTGGACGACCTGTATCCGCAAACCGAACGCTGCACCGGAGATCCCGTTTTGCGATGCCAAAACGTCACCGGTGCGGGCATCGCATCACCGACTGATTTGACGGTCCATCGTGGCGAAATTCTGGGCATTGCCGGATTGATCGGTGCGGGGCGGACGGAATTGGTCGAAGCCGTCTTTGGCATTCGATCGCGTGGCGGCGGTGTCGAAATGAACGACAACACGATTCCACCGGAACACCCCGCCGCCGCGATCGCCGCGGGATTGTCGTTGGTCAGCGAAGACCGCAAAGGCCAAGGACTGGCGCAAAACCTGTCGATCGCCGACAATACGACACTCAGCCGGTTGGGTCCCTACGCGACCGCCGGCGTGTTGAATGAAAAACGTCGCCACCATGCCGTCGACGAACTGATCGAACAATTACAGGTCAAGTGTCGCGGTGGCCGACAGACCGTGGGCGAACTTTCCGGTGGCAACCAGCAGAAGGTCGCTTTGGCGCGGTCGCTGCACGAACAGGCCGATTGTTTGATCCTGGACGAACCCACACGTGGTGTTGACGTCGGCACGAAAGCACAGATCTATCGATTGATCGGCCAGACCGCTGCCGACGGAACCGCGATCCTGTTCATCAGCAGTTACTTTCAAGAACTGTTGCACATGTGCGACCGCATCGCAGTGATGGCACGCGGTCGCATCGTGGAAATTCGCGATGCCAAGGACTGGGATGAACACGACCTGTTGATCGCATCGATGAAGACCTAGCCGTCACGTTGCCAAGTGTTTGTTGCAGCATGATGACCCCATTCCCTTTCGCCCGACTGTTCCCGACGAAATGACTTCGCTGATTCGACGAATCTTGACCGCCGCCGGGCCCTTGTTGGCTTTGTTGGTGGTGATCGCGTTTTTCGCAATCGCCGACGCGGCCCAAGGCTTTGAGGGCCGTTTTCTGACCAGCGGATCGGCACGTCTGGTGGGGCTGCAAAGCGTCAAGATCGGAATCGCCGCGTTGGGCATGACGATGATCATCATCGCCGGTGGAATCGACCTTTCGGCAGGAACCGCGGCGGCGTTGTGTGGCTGCACCGCGGCCTGGACGCTGCAGCAAGGTGGCGGCATCGCGGCGGCGTTTGCAGTGGCGATCGCGACCGGAATGCTGTGTGGATGTGTCAACGGTTCGCTGGTCAGTCTGCTGCGATTGGTACCGTTCATCATCACGCTGGGCACAATGACCGTGTTCATGGGGCTTGGCAAAACCATCGCCGATGAAGGCGGCACGATCACACCGCCGGTGGAATCGATTCCCGATTGGCTGGTATCGATGGTGACGCAGTTCCCCGAACCCGAGTGGATCGCCTATCCGATCCTGCCCAATTTCTGTTGGGGCGTTTGGCTGTGGTTGGTGCTGGCCGCCGGCGTCAGTTTTCTACTTCACCGCACCGTGCTGGGCCGCCACCTGTACGCGATCGGTTCCAACGAATCGACCGCTCGGTTGTGCGGTGTCCCCGTCGTGCGAACAAAATTGTTGGTTTATTCGCTGGCCGGTTGCCTGGTCGGTCTGGCCGGGATGGTCGATTTGGCGCGAATGGGCAAGGGCGACGCTAGTGCGGGCATGGGACTGGAATTGGAAATCATCGCCGCGGTGGTGATCGGCGGCGGTTCGCTATCGGGCGGTCGCGGCAGCGTGATCGGAACGATTTGCGGCGTGCTGATCATGGGAGTGATCAATCACGGGTGCACCGCACTGGGCCTGGAAAACCAAGTGGAAAATATCTTGTTGGGTGCAATCATCATCACAGCCGTTTACGTCGATCGACTGCGAAATCAAAACTGACGCGAATTCAGTCATGCAGATTTGCTGGACGCGAACATCGCGTCACGCGGACTCGGAATCCGACGTTGGATGTTGCCAAGACCGGCGGCCGTGTAACGAAGACGCTTTGATCGGTTCAATAGTCAGGTTCGAGATTCTTTTTCATGGCCCAAGCGTTGTTTTCCGGCCCAAACATTCGTCGCTTCATTGGTGCAGGTCTTTGGATCGGCATCGCGGTCACCGCCGTGGCCGCCTATGACCGACTGAAGGGCGACCCATCCGACGCGACAGCATCTGCCAACCGTCCATGGTTCACACCGGCTCGGGACGTCGATGTCCGCGCGGTCGACGCGGTGATGCGACCCGGCGATCCGGTTTTCTATCGGGACGCATCCGCGGACGCATGGGTCCAAGCCGGTTATGTATCGCGTGTATCCGAACCAGACCTTGCTTCCGATCAAGCCAACGCCGATGCAGCGCAAGTCCTGCGTCTACGTTGGTACGTCGACGGCGTGGCCCCGAATCAACTGGTCTGGGAATCGCATCGCACAACAGGCAGCTTGCAGGAAGTCGTTCAAACCATGCTGCCGCCGGAAAAACGCCAGCGGATCCAATCACAGATTCAAGAACTGCTGAAGCAGAACGGCCAGAAAATGACCGAACTGCTGCAGCCACTGGTCCGCGAAAGCCTGGTCCGGTCGTTGCCGGTGATCGAACGGGGCGTCCGGCGTTCGATGGCCGAACATTCCGATCAATGGCAGGGGCTGGCGGGACGTTTGCAGACGGAGATCTTGGACCAACGGATCATGCCGCTTGCGAAGCAAGAGATGATGCCGATCGTCCGTCGTCACGGCCAACCGATCACCGAATCGATCGGTCGTGAACTGTGGGACCGCGCATCGCTGTGGCGGTTCGGCTGGCGTGCGTTGTACGACCAAACGCCGCTGGGCGAACGTTCGCTGGTGAAGGAAGAGTGGCAGCGTTTTGTCGACGAGGAAGCCGTGCCGGTCTTCGAAGACCACTTGGATGAAATCGTGGTCGCGGTTCAAAACACCATGTCCGATGTTGCCGCCAACCCGGTCATCCGCCAGGAACTTGCCTCGGTCGCCGGAACCATTGCCGATGATCCCGAGGCGCAACAGTTGCTGAAAACCGTCTTGCGCGAATCGATCGTCGAAAATGAAGAACTGCGTGCACTGTGGAAGGAAATCTGGACATCGCCCGACGCCGTCGCGGCACTTGACCGGGTCGGCGATCGCGTCGAACCGGTGGTGCGTCAGATCGGTGACATGTTGTTCGGTACCCCGGAACAGGGCATCGACCCGAATTTCGCCCGAGTGCTGCGGAACCAAATCCTGCGAAAAGACCGTCGGTGGATCGTCGCGATGGATCCCGTGACGCGATCCCGCGACACCGATGCGGCGTCCATTGACGAGAGGCACCCCGTCAGCGACGACCATCCGCCGGTCGTGCGGCCCGCTCCAACGTCGATGCCTTACCCGGTCGTTTACTTGGCCAGCGAATAATTCGCCCCCCTGGAAACGCCGACGCACCATGCGCGAACGTTACCGCTGGGTTAAACTGCCAGAGGTTCTCCTTTCTGGCATTTCTTTTCCGTTCCGCTGCCACGGACTTGCACTATGTCTCCATCGATCTGCGGCTGTCGACTGACGGCGTTTCTATTGACGGCTTTGATGACCCTGGCGCCCGTGTTGGCGTTCGAAGTCGGCGACCGAGTGACCTTCACGCGCGCCGGATCATCCGGCGAAGGCGTGGTGTCGGACGTTCGCGGCGGAGGCAAATTTTTGGTCATCGAAGTCGACAACGGCGGCCGCAAATCGAAAGTCGTCGTGTTGGCGTCCCAGGCCAAAGCGTCGGCATCGGCACCCGCCGCCGATGATTCGATGCGGATGTGGACCGATGCCTCGGGTTCGTTCAGCGTGAAAGCGACCTTGGTCGAACAGTCGGCGACGATGGCAACGCTTCGCAAGGAAGACGGCCGGGTGATTAACGTTCCGATCGAAAAACTGTCCATCGGCGACCAGGAATTCTTGGCCCTGATGGACACCGCCGATCCGAATCCGTTCGCCGGTGGAACGACCATGCCCGCGACCGGATCGTCCTTTGCACCCAGCAGCAGCGGTGCGTCGCCGTCGCGTTCGTTCGGCGGTGTGGCTCAGTTGTCCGTCCCACAGGCGGTGAAACTGCCCGATGGCAAAAAACTGTTGCTGACCAACATGAGTCCCCCGGCGTCGATGCAAGCGGACACCACACCATACGATTTCTCCGCTTTGGGCAACGCCGCGTTAAACGTGACGAAAAAAGAGTTCCGCGAAGACATGACGCGGCCGTTCATCGTCGGCAGCGACGGTTCCACGCTGGCCTGTTGTCTGAAATCCAGCTGGTCGAACAAAGACAAGTTCACCAAAGTCTTTCGCATCGACGGGCGTCGTGGCTCGGCGCAACAAGTCGCCGAATGCACCGGCCGTTCATTCGGGATCGCGTCGGCGGATCCCGGAACCGGTGACGCCTTGATCATCTTTGACGCGGCCCAGGGAACCCAATCCAGCGGTCTTGGCATCATGACCGGCTTGGCCGACGGATCGCCCCGCATCGCGATGACTTGGGACATGTTCCCCGGCGATTCCAACAAGAAGGACTACGTGCGTTATCGACGCGTTCTTCCCGGCGGCTACGCCATGGTCGTCTATGGCCAAACCATTCGACTGATCAACTATCGCAATCGATCGACGGTCTGGACGTGTGCCCAGACGATGTTCAACGAACCCGCCGTTTCGGCCGGTGGACGATACACCGCCGTTGCCGATACCACCGGCGAACAAATCGCAATCGTCGAAACCGCGACCGGTCAACAAATCGGTTCCGTCCCGTGTGGAAAAATCGGCTCGGTGTCGATGGGCTTTTCCCCCGACGCGAAACGAATCGCCCTGTCCGAAGGCAACAAGGTTCGGGTGTTCGAAGTCGCCACGGGCGAAGTCTTGCTGGAGCACGAAGCCAACGTGCCATTGTCCAAACACGGCGGTCAATTGCCCTGGTACGGTCAATCGTTCCTGCTGTTGCCGACCGGTCCGGTGTTAAGTCTGAAACGCAACCTGATCGTTTGGAACTATCAAATGCAGGGCGAGCCGATCGAATATGCCGACCGAATTTTCGAAGGTTTGTACCCGGTGGTCAACGATGGCAACGTCGGCATCGTTCGTTTGCCACATGAAAAGGCGATCGAAGCGGCGGATCGCGAGGTCGGTGATCTGGCTGCGGTGTCACAGGGTGATTCGATCGCGGTGAACGTGACCGGATCCGGCCCCGGTGCGACGACGAATCAAATCCGCAGTTGGATCGAAGCGGCGATTGAAAAAGCCGGCTACACCGTCGCCTCCAACGCACCGACGAAGCTGAACGCATCGGTGACCCGTGGCAAAACCGAAGAACGTTCCTATCGAGAGTTCGGAAACTTTGGGACCACCGAAGTCAAATTCACACCGTACATCAGCAAGGTGGATGTGGTTCAGGGCAGCGATACCCTGTGGACTCGCAGCAGTCGCAGCAGCATGCCATTTTTCGTTCGCGGCGACAAAACACTGAAGCAGATCGCGCGTGAAAACGAGAAACCCAACACGGGTGTTTTCGAAAATCTGGAACTGCCCGAACAGATCCTGAAACTGGAATACCAGAAGGGCTTTGGCAACAGCATGGTTTCCATCCAAGGCATTCGCGACATGTAACGCATGGTGATGCCGAACGTGATAGCGTCGGGTTGAGGCCGCGAAACGCAATTCACGTTCCCTTCTGCTCTTCTGCTTATCACCCTCCCTCCGGGAGGGTCGAGCCTTAGCGAGGGGAGGGTGCACCGGCAGAAGAACCCTCCCCGGAATCTCGTTCCTCGATCCCGACCCTCACGCGGGGCGAGAGGGTGAAGCCAGGAGAACGAAACAGCCGCGACATTGGATCGACTCTGAGCCGAATGCTTATCACCCTCCCTCCGGGAGGGTCGAGCCTTAGCGAGGGGAGGGTGCACCGGCAGAAGAACCCTCCCCGGAATCTCGTTCCTCGATCCCGACCCTCCCGGAGGGAGGGTGAATCTAAACGGCAAATGCCGATTCAAGCCGCCGCACCTAACGTATCATCCGGCCATCCATGCCGGCTTATAACTCAGACCCAGACTCAGAATACGCTGCAGCAACTGTTCGTAATTCACGCCGCCGGTTTCAGCAGATTCCGCAAAATCTTCGCCGTATTCGATGTTCGGATTCGCATTGGATTCGATCACATAGATCTCGCCTGACGGACTGAGTCGCAGATCCATCCGAGCGTAACCGCTCATGTGCAGCGCCCGATAAACACGTTTGCAAACCTTGGCGATTCGAGCCTGCATGGCATCGTCCAGGTCGGTGGCTGCGTGCGTGGTGATGCCGTGCCTTTCCTGGTACTTGTGATTGAACTTGACGTGTTGGGTCGCGATCTTCGCCATCTCCTCCGGCATGTTTCCAAAATCCATTTCCCAGGCCGGAAAGGTCTGCAGCCGTTGGTTACCGATCACGCCGACGTATAGCTCGCGACCTTCGATGTACTGTTCGGCGATCGCGTCATCGCCCGTCTTTTCATGGATGAAATTGACGCGTTCGGCCAGTTGTTGATCGGTCTGGACGATCGATGCTTGGCTGATCCCGAAACTGGCATCTTCGATGACCGATTTGACGAACAGGGGAAACGTCAAACGTTTGGGCCGATGGACGATGCGGCCTTTGGGAAAGACGGCAAAACGGGGCGTCGGGATGCGGTGATACGACAAGATCTTCTTCGACAGCGCCTTGTCTTTGCTTAGCAACAGCCCTCGGGGATTGCACCCGGTGTAGGCTTGCTGCATCAGTTCCAGATAACTGATGATCGCAAAGTCATAGATCGCGACGCCGTGGAATTCTTCCAACAGCATGAACGTGATGTCAGGACTCTGTTCCAGCAACGCCTTTCGGATCGGGCCCAGATCGTCATACACGCCCAGCGGAATGACCTCATGTCCCAGACACCGCAGGGTTTCGCAAACGTCGAATTCCGCTTTCCAGGCGTCCAGTTCTTTTTCCGTGACGCCATCTAATGTGTCCGGCGGAACGTGGCCCTCGCGAACCAACAGCAGGATTCGAAGTTTACGCATCTTGCAACCGATCAAACCACGACGCGATGTCGCCCTTCGTGCATGAAATGAGTCGTCCGCACGGCGACCAGGATCATCGCATCCCGTTTGACGTCCTCCGCAGGACCGCCGACACGCAACTCCATTTCTCGGCAGCGTTCGATCATTTCCTGGATCACTTGGTCAATCGTGTAGGTGTATTCGCCGGTCCAACGAGCCACCACGCGACGAATTTCACCGCGCACCTTGCTCAGGAACGCCGCCGCCGTGGGGGCACGGCGCGAACTGATGGATCCGTCGAACAGGCGACGCAGATCGGCATCGTAGACGCTGGGGATGTCCAAACCGTAATGTCGACGCTTGGAAGCATAGTGTTCACGCAGGGTTTTGCGAATCCTGGATAGCGGTTCGTCGGCGCGACGCGATGTCACGACCGGCTTGGTGCCCGCCACGGCCTTCATGAATCGGTCGACCTGTTCCAGCTTCTTCAGTGCCGGCCAGTCCTTGTACGTCGTGCGCCAACGCGACCCGGGACGCAGCCAGACGGCAAAGGTTTCCGCGAAATCCTCCAGCGGATGCGCTTGGGCGTACCACATTTCCAGGTGCAGCACATAGTCGCGGCTGGACGGCATCGGCTGGTAATATTCACGATACGGCTGGGAAACCCGGCCAAAGACACGACGAAACGCGGCTTTGCGTCGCAGTCGGTATGCCGTATCGATCGCGTGCCCGGCTTCGTGACGCAGGATCTTCATGCACCACTGTTTCGTGCCGCCTTCGACCTCCAGCAACTGCTGGCGTTCCAGCCGCATCAACCGCGGGTGAGCCAGATAAAACGGAATCGCGATCCCCGGAATGCCATCGGGGCTGTACCAATCGTCGCTTAGCCAACAGTGCGGGCGGAACGTGATGCCACGCTGGGCCAATTCGTCATAAAGCTGATCAACGCGTTCCTGAAGCGGCGTGTCTTTCAGCTTCAGAGGCAACTCGCACACTCGGAGATCCAGCAAGTCGTCGTCGCTCATCCTGGCGAGATTCAACTTACGCTTGGGCATCAGCAATCCGAGGCGGTAACGTTCGATCAGGCGGCAAGTGCCGGTCGCGCGAAACGCATGTCCGTCGCGCCGGCAAAGACTTCACCGCAAAGTGTATTCACAACAGTGAATCCGATCCACGCTTTTGCAGTTCGGCAACCGCTTCGCGGACACGCTCTTCCGCATTCTTGTGCGCCACCAACGTTGCGTCCTTGGTTTGAACGATCACCAAGTCTTCCACGTCGATGGTCACGATCGTGTGATCGGGGTCACCGTGAACGATCGTCCCACCGGTGTCGATACCGATATGGTTGGCGACGACGGTGTTGCCGTGATCATCGGGTTCGTGCAAGCGAGAAAGCGATTGCCAGCTGCCCAAATCGTCCCAAGGAAACGGGGCTTCGATCACGACGACGTTCGGGTGACGTTCCATCACCGCATAGTCGATCGACGTGCCGTCGATGGCCGTGAACTCACGTTCCAAAACATCGGCATAATCGGGTCGGCCGATGGCGTCGGCGATCGTCTGCAGGTGACCGTGCATCTCGGGCTGGTGGTGGGCCAACGCGTCGCGGATCAGCGAAGCTCGCCACATGAAAATCCCGCTATTCCAATAGAATTCGCCTGTCGACAAGTAATCTTCGGCCGTCGCACGACTGGGCTTTTCACGGAAACGTTTGACGAAAAACGCTTTGCCGCCCACCGCCGCAATCGGCTCGCCGCGATGGATATAGCCGAACGATTCGGCCGGATAGGTCGGCCGGATCCCGAACGTCACGATGCGATCGGGATCTTCATCGATCAACCGCTGTCCGGCCTGGACGGCGTCACGAAAGGCCGCGGGGTCGGCAATCACGTGATCCGACGGCATCACCAACATGGTGGCGTCTTCGTCATCGTGGGAAACCAGCGCCGCCGCCAGCCCGACACACGGGGCCGTGTCGCGTTTGCAAGGTTCGCCGACCACGTTTTCCGGCGGCAAATCGGGCAACTGTTTGCGAATCTCATCCACCAAGACTTGGTTGGTGATGACGCGTTGGCGTTGCGGCGGCACCAAGTCGCCCAGACGGTCCAGCGTGGACTGGATCATCGTTCGCGATCCGGCCAAATTCAGCAACTGTTTGGGCTTATGCTTTCGGCTTGCGGGCCAAAAACGAGTGCCGCTTCCTCCGGCCATGATCACAGCGTGCAGCATGGGTCAATCGAATTTCGTAGATGATGGAAATGTGAATGGCCGTCGGGCGAACCGGCCGGCATCGGGACCGCCAGCGGATCACGTTTGGGGTCCGACCCGCAGCGAAACGCTCGCGGACAGCAATCTACAAAAATTTTTGCTAAGAAACCGCCACCCTGATCGTTGTTCTGATCGCCGGAGGGGATTTCGCCCCGTGTTTCCGGCCAGCCACCGTCTTTTCTTGTCCACCGAATCTTGAACCGAAAAAGAATGAACGCGAGCGATTTTTCGGAAGATTCCATGGAATCCATCGTCGACCGTTTTGAACGGCCGCTGCTTGCGTACGCCACCCGCATGATGCACGGCGACCGGCAATCGGCCCAAGACGCGGTCCAGGAAACATTCCTGCGACTGTGTCGCGCCGATCGACGCAAAATCCGATCCCGATTGGCGGCTTGGCTGTTCTTCGTCTGCCGTACCCGAGTGATCGATATGCAACGAACCAAGTCCCCCCAGCCCATCGAAGCGTTCGAAACGACGCTTCCTGATCCTGGCCCACCCGCCGAGCAACTGGCCGATGAATCGGAACAATGTGACCGCTTGGCCGCGATGATCGACCGGCTGAGCGATCGTCAACAAGAAATCTTGCGACTCCGCATGCAAGGCGGCCTGTCCTATCGCGAAATCGCCGAAGTCACCGGGCTGACGGTCAACAACGTCGGCGTCCAACTGCACACCGCCGTCCGCAACCTGCGTCAAGCCTTCGCGACGCAGTGAACCAGCGTTGACAACGCGTCGGTCGCCACGACGCCGCCTGTCCAATCGCCCGCGGCAATCACCAATGCGGGCCTTGCCACAAAACAACACCACACCCAGTCGATCCGATGTCTGAACACACACCAAACCAACCTGATTTTGAATCGTCCGGCCCACAAGCCTGGGATGATCCCCGCGTGACCGCCTATGTCTTGGGCGAAATGTCCAACGAAGACAAACAAGCTTTCGAAGCCGAAATGTCGGGCAACGAATCGTTGTCGGCCGCCGTCGAAGAAGCCAAAGCCGTCACCGGTGGCCTGGAACACTTCTACGCCGAATTGTCCGATGCCACCGACGGCCTGGACGCCGAACGCCGCGACGCAATTCGCAGGGAAGCCGCCGTTACCCCCACAACGGACTCGACCACAAACGACACCGGCGGCCCAGGTTTCTGGCGCCAGCACGGCGTCACTCTGGCCGTCGCCGCGTCGTTGCTGTTGGTCGTCGGCGGCTTGGTAGCGTACCCCAGCGTCCAATCCGCTCGTCGCCAGGTCGCCATGACCGATGCCGAAACCGCCAGTGAATTTGCTGCCGATGAGTACGCCGAAGCGGAGATGCGATTCGACGACATGGCAGTCGAAGAAGAAGGGTTGTACGAAATTCAAGAAAGCGGCGATGTCACGATCGCTGCGGTTCCTGAGCTGGACATGATCGTGCAACAGGATGAATCATCGCGGTTGTCCACCGTCGCGCCGGCCGACAGGAAATCGGATTCCCTTCGGCGTTCCAATCGGCCGTCCAAACAACTCACCGAGTTCGCACAAAACGAATCGCCACAATCCGGAAACGCGGTCGACCATCCCTTCGGTGACGTAGAATCCAAAGTCACCCAGAAACTGAAACTGGATGCCGATTCTTACGGCGACAATGCCGACTTTGCCGTCCCCGATCGCGTTGCACGCGGTATCACGCCGATGCAGCGTGGACAAGAAGCCAGCGGTCCCGCACCGACATCCGAATCGAAAACTCGCGTTCTAGGACGTGAACCCTCGGCAGGAAAACCCGTTGCCAGCCAACCAGCCGCCGGCACCCCAGTGGCGGGCGGCGCTTACGGAGGCGCAAGGATCGCCGGGGATAAGGTTCGGTTTCGATCCGAGGACGGTACGAACCTTAGCCTGGGTGTAACACCGCGGATCATGATCGAGGCCGAAGAAGAGCCCGCGCAGCTGGGATTCGGTTTCGGCACCCCCGAAGGCACCGGGCCCGGGTTCAGCGGCGATCGCTTTGAACCGATCACCGACAACCCCTTCAAACGTGTCGACGAACATCCGCTGTCGACGTTCAGCATCGACGTCGACACGGCCAGTTACAGCAAGATCCGCAGCTATCTGGATTCCGGACGACTGCCACGGCCCGACGCCGTTCGCATCGAAGAAATGCTGAACTACTTCGATTACGCCTACGCGGCACCCCGCGACGACGCGGCGCACCCGTTCGCCCACCGCGTGGCCGTGATGGACTGTCCATGGAATGAAGAACACATGCTGGCCCGGATCGCCATCAAAGGCAAAGAAATGAAGCCCGAGCAGCGTCCCCGATGCAACTTGGTGTTCCTGCTGGACACCAGCGGATCGATGAACCGGCCCAACAAACTGCCGCTGGTCCAGGAAGGCATGAAGATGCTGATCAAAGAACTGAACGACGACGACCGCGTTGCAATCGTGACCTACGCCGGATCCGCCGGTCTGGTGTTGGACAGCACACCGGCATCCAAGAAGCGAAAGATTCGTCGCTCGCTGACTCAATTGTCGGCCGGCGGCAGCACCAATGGCGGCCAAGGCATCGCGTTGGCCTATCAAACGGCTCGTGAACACTTCATCAAAGACGGCGTCAATCGCGTCATTCTGTGTACCGATGGCGACTTTAACGTTGGCACCACCGGCACCGATGCCCTGGTATCAATGGTCGAACAGGAATCCAAAGGCGGCATCTTTCTGACCGTGATGGGATTCGGCATGGGCAACCATAACGATTCGATGATGGAACAGATCAGCGGCCGCGGTAACGGAAACTACGCCTTCATCGATACCGAAAAGGAAGCTCGCAAGGTCTTGGTCAATCAATCCAGCAGCACGTTGGTGACGATCGCCAAGGACGTCAAAATTCAGATCGAATTCAACCCGGCCGCGGTCTCGTCGTATCGCTTGATCGGTTACGAGAATCGCGTCTTGGCCAAAGAAGACTTTAACGATGACAAAAAAGACGCCGGGGAAATCGGCGCGGGTCACGCGGTGACAGCCTTGTATGAACTGGTGCCCGCCGGTGTCGAAGCCGACGCGTTGCCGCCAAAGGTCGATCCGCTGAAGTACCAAGCCAACGTGCAGCCGAAGGAAGACGCCGAGTCCACCGGTGAATTGATGACGCTGAAGCTTCGTTACAAGCAACCCGACGGCGACACCAGCACGCTGGTCGAAACGCCGGTCAAATCGGACATCAAGACGTCCTTTGCCCAGGCCGATGACGATGCACGATTCGCCGCCGCGGTGGCCGGATTCGGCATGCAGCTTCGCCGCAGCGAATACAAAGGATCCTGGACGATGCCCGATGTGATCGCAACAGCCAAAAATGCCAAAGGCGAAGACGTCAGCGGGTTCCGATCCGAAATGATCAAGCTGGCCACCAAAGCCGGAGATCTGATGGGCGAATGAGGCTCTTGTTCAGTCTGGTTTTTGTTCATCCCCATAGTCGCTAGCCGCGGGTTGGCCATTTCGCCGCCCCCGGCTTCACCCTCCCGCATCGCGGGAGGGCCGGGATCGAGGAACGAGATTCCGGGGAGGGGCCGCCAGACGCTACTTTCGCGGAGCGAAAGGCGACGATGTACCTGAGCCGCAAGACGCTAGCCGCGGGTTGGCCATTTCGCCGCCCCCGGCTTCACCCTCCCGCATCGCGGGAGGGTCGGGATCGAGGAACGAGATTCCGGGGAGGGTCCGCCAGACGCTACTTTCGCGGAGCGAAAGGCGACGATGTACCTGAGCCGCAAGGCGCTAGCCGCGGGTTGGCCATTTTGCCGCCCCCAGCTTCACCCTCCCGCATCGCGGGAGGGTCGGGATCGAGGAACGAGATCCCGGGGAGGGGCCGCCAGACGCAACTTTCGCGGAGCGAAAGGCGACGATGTACCTGAGCCGCAAGGCGCTAGCCGCGGGTTGGCCATTTTGCCGCCCCCGGCTTCACCCTCCCGCACCGCGGGAGGGTCGGGATCGAGGAACGAGATTCCTGGGAGGGTTCTTCGTCCGGCCTAGCAGTTCATCCGGCCACACCGAACGTGAATTCGTCACCGTCATAGTCGACTTGGACCGTGGCTCCTTCCGGATAGGACGACTTCAACAGCGCAGTGGCCAACGGGTTTTGCACCTCACGCTGAATCACACGCTTCAGCGGCCGAGCCCCGTACAGCGGATCAAACCCGACTTCGGCGATTCGGTCGACGGCGGCATCGGTGACGCTCAGGTGCAATTCGTTGTCTTCCAAACGGCGATTCAATCCGGTCAATTGCAAGCGAACGATTTGACGAATCTCATCTCGCTTCAGCGGATGGAAGATCACGATGTCATCGATCCGGTTCAAGAATTCCGGCAAGAACCTTGCCTTCAAAGCTTCTTGCACCGCGGCTTGCATTTCTTCCTCGTCGCCACCTTCCTCGGTGACCTTCTGAATCACTTGGCTGCCGACGTTGCTGGTCATCACCACGATCGTGTTGGTAAAGTCCACCGTTCGGCCATGACCGTCGGTTAGGCGACCGTCGTCCAAGACTTGCAACAAGATGTTGAAAACATCCGGATGCGCCTTTTCGGTTTCATCCAACAGAATCACCGAATAGGGACGACGCCGGACCGCTTCGGTCAGCTTGCCGCCTTCTTCATAGCCCACGTATCCGGGAGGCGCGCCGATCAGACGGGCCACGCTGTGACGTTCCATGAATTCCGACATATCGATGCGAATCATGGCCTGTTCGTCATCAAACAACACGGTCGCCAGAGCCTTGCAAAGTTCAGTCTTACCGACCCCGGTGGGTCCCAGGAACAAGAAACTACCGATGGGCCGATTCGGATCCTGCAGACCGCTTCGGCTACGACGCACCGCATCGCTGACCGCGCCGACCGCTTCGTCCTGGCCGATCACCCGCGTGTGCAATCGTTCTTCCATCACCAATAGCTTCGCCCGTTCGGTTTCCATCATTCGGCTGACGGGAACCCCGGTCCAGTGACTGACAACTTCGGCGATTTCTTCGTCGGTGACTTCCTTGCGGATCAGACGCCGCTTTTCATCACCGGCATCCTCGCCATCGTTCTTTTCGTCGGATTCGCGGGATTCCTGTTCTTCGATTCGTTTTTCCACGTCGCGCAGCGCCGACTGGACCTCCAGCATCTCGCGATACAGGTCTTCGGGGTTTTCGCCCCGCAGTTGTTTCTCTTTCGCTTCGGCGTCCAAAGTCGCAAATCGATGCTGAAGCCGCTCGGCTTCCTGACGCACCGATTGCACGTCATCCAGACCAAGCTTTTCCGCTTCCCATTGTTCGCGCAGACCGGCCAACTCGTGCTTGACCGATTCCATTTCCTGCTCGACTTCTTCGCGATTCTTGACCGCGGATTCATCGTTCTCGTCGACCAATTGACGATGCGCCAATTCCAGCTGTCGCAGTCGTCGTTGCAGTCGATCGATCGGTTCGGGAACGCTTTCCTTCTCCATCGCCAAGCGGCTGGACGCTTCGTCAACCAAATCGATCGCCTTGTCCGGCAGGAACCGGTCGGCGATGTATCGATGCGAAAGATTTGCCGCGGCGACCAATGCGTTGTCGGTGATCCGAACCCCATGGTGCGATTCGTAACGAGGCTTCAAGCCGCGCAGAATCGCAATCGTGTCTTCGACCGTGGGTTCGCCGACATAGACCGGTTGGAATCGACGTTCCAGTGCGGCATCTTTTTCGATGTGTTGTCGATACTCATCCAGCGTTGTCGCTCCGATGCAACGAAGCGCTCCGCGTGCCAGTTCCGGCTTCAGCAAGTTTGCTGCATCGGCGCTGCCCTCGGCATTGCCGGCGCCGACGACCAAGTGCAGTTCATCGATGAACAGGATCACCTGTCCGCCGCTGTCCTTGACTTCGCGCAAGACGGATTTGAGACGTTCTTCGAAGTCACCGCGGAATTTCGCGCCGGCGACCAGAGCGCCCATGTCCAGACTGATGACCTTTTTGCCTTTCAGACTTTGCGGCACATCGCCTTCGAAGATCCGCAATGCCAAGCCCTCGGCGATGGCGGTTTTTCCGACGCCGGGTTGGCCGATCAGCACCGGGTTGTTCTTCGTCCGACGTGAAAGCACTTGAATGACGCGGCGAATTTCGTTGTCGCGTCCGATGACCGGATCCAGTTTGCCTTGGCTGGCCAGTTCGGTCAGATCGATGCCGTACTTTTGCAGGGCCTGGTACGTGTCTTCGGCGTTTTGGTCGGTAACGCGAGCACTGCCGCGGACCTCGCTCATCGCTTTGAGAATCTCGTCGGATGAAACGCCCGACAGCTTCAGAAGGTTCTTGGCCTTGCACTCCGCTTTGGCCAAGCCCATCAGCAAATGCTCGGTGCTGATGTATTCGTCCTTCAGGTTGGCCGCTTCTTCGGCGGCGGTATTGAAGGCACTTTGCAGCGTCGCGCTGATCCCGGGCTGTCGCCCGCCGGACGCTTTGGGAAGTTTTTCCAGTTCGCTGCGGACCATTTCGGCCAGCTGATTCACATCGACGTGAATCTTCTGCAACATCGGTCGCGTGATGCCGTCGGTTTCCGACAACAACGCGGACAACAAGTGCAGCGAATCGATTTCGGGGTTGCCCGCCGACGCCGCCATGCCTTGAGCTTCGGCGACGGCGGCTTGGGCCTTATGAGTCAGTTTGTCAAAACGGAATGTCATGATCGCCTGTGGGGGTTGTTGGAAGAGTCACGGGTTGGGGTGGACTTGGCATCGCAGTGAGGGGCCGGGGAGCGGCAACGGGCGTTGCACACCCGTTACCTGCAACCCGTTGTCTTCCTCCCGGCGATCAGTCCTTGACCTCGAAATCCGCGTCGATCGCGTCGTCGTCGCCATCGTTGTCGGCGGCGGCTGACGCACCGGCTGCGGGATCCGCATCGGCGGCACCGGCATCCGCACCGGCCTTTTCGTACAGCACTTTGCTGAACGCTTGGCTGGCGGCATCCAGTTCGTCGGTGGCGGCTTTGATCGCGGCGGCATCATCACCTTCGGCGACCTTCTTGACCTTTTCGATGGCTTGATTCATCGGCGCCTTGTCATCATCGCTCAGCTTGTCCTCATGTTCCTTCATCAGTTTTTCAAGCTGATAGACCTGCTGGTTCGCCTTGTTTTTCGCTTCGACCAATTCGAACTGACGGCGGTCTTCATCGGCATTGGCTTCGGCGTCTTTGCGCATCTGTTCGATGTCGTCGTCGCTTAGTCCGCCGCTGTCCTTGATCTCGATGTTCGCTTCCTTGCCGGTCTTCAGTTCCTTGGCCGATACATTCAAGATACCGTTCTGGTCGATGTCGAATTTGACTTCGATTTGCGGGACGCCGCGTGGTTGCGGCGGAATGCCTTCCAGGTTGAATTCGGCCAACAACCGGTTCGCGCTGGCCATCTTTCGTTCGCCCTGGAACACCCGCACGGTGACCGCGGTTTGATTGTCTGCGGCGGTGCTGAAGACGTTCTTCTTTTCCACCGGAACGGTCGTGTTACGTTCGACCAAAGCGGTCATCACACCGCCTTCGGTTTCGATCCCCAAGGTCAGCGGGGTCACGTCCAGCAGCAGAACGTCGGTCCGGTCGCCGGCCAAAACGCTGCCTTGGATGGCGGCTCCGACGGCCACGACTTCGTCAGGGTTGACACCTTGGTGCGGCTCTTTCCCGAAGATCTTTTGCACCATTTCGCGGACCTTCGGCACGCGGGTGCTACCACCGACCAGAACGATTTCGTCGATGTCGCTGGGCTTCATGCCGGCGTCTTCCAACGCTTGCATCACCGAGGGGCGACACTTTTCGACCAATTCGTCGATCAATTCTTCGAACTTGCTGCGCGTGATCTTCATCGTCAGGTGCTTCGGTCCCGACTGGTCCATCGTGATGAACGGCAGGTTGATGTCGGTTTCCGGCAGCGTGCTGAGTTCCTTCTTGGCCTTTTCGCAGGCTTCTTGAAGCCGTTGCAGCGCCATCGGATCGTTACGCAGGTCGATGCCGTTTTCCTTTTGGAATTCCGACGCGACGTAGTTGATCAGTTCTTCGTCAAAGTCATCGCCGCCCAAGTGCGTGTTACCGCTGGTGCTGATGACTTGGAAGACGCGGCTTTCCTGTTCTTCGTCACCGCTGTCGGCGACTTCCAGAACGGAAACGTCGAAGGTACCACCACCAAGGTCAAAGACGATGATCTTTTCGTCCTTCTTCTTGTCCATGCCGTAAGCCAAGGCGGCCGCGGTCGGTTCGTTGATAATCCGCGCGACTTCCAGACCGGCGATTTGACCGGCGTCCTTGGTTGCTTGACGTTGGGCGTCATTGAAATACGCCGGCACCGTGATGACGGCCTTGTTGACCTTATGGCCCAAGTAGGACTCGGCCGATTCCTTCAGCTTGCGAAGCACTTTCGCACTGATTTCTTGCGGCGTGTATTCCTTGTCGCCGACGCCGATCTTGACGTATTCGCCGGCGCCGCCGGAGATCGAATACGGCACCATCTTTTCTTCCGATTCGACTTCGTTGTGTCGACGTCCCATGAAACGCTTGACCGAGTACACGGTGCGTTTCGGGTTGGTGACCGCTTGGCGACGTGCCGGTTCGCCGACGATCGTGTCTTCTTTGTCGGTGAACGCGACGACGCTGGGCGTCAGCCGGTTGCCTTCGGGGTTGGGGATGACCTTCGGCTCGCTGCCTTCCATCACGGCCACGACGCTGTTGGTCGTGCCGAGGTCGATGCCGATGATTTTTTCGCCTTGTGACATATCTCTGGGATTCCTTCGCGTCTGGTGTTTGCGTTCGCCGTCGCGTTGACGTGGATTGCGTGGACGTATCTGCGTTGACGGGCTTGTCCGCGTTGACATGCTTGCGTGAACGCTCGCCGCCGCCGGGGTCGCGAATCTGGCCATCGCGACGCGGTTTTGGCGGGACGATGGTCTCTAAGGCAACTGCCGTGCCAGAGCCTAAAAATGGGGATTTTCGGCACGCTAATCCCCCCAAACCCCCGCATTTTTGACAGTCTCGTCACATCCGGGCTTTTCGGCCCAAATCGCGCCTTGCCAATTTGACACTCCCGGCGGTCTAGCAACGCGTCGCGGGTTTACCGTTGTCCCATCGGCCGATGTCTTACGCGAATCCGACCACGGGGTTACGATGCGCGGCGATCCGCTCCGGGTCGCCCACGCCCAACCGCCAGCCCACGTAAAACGCCCCCATCCCACGGTTTCGGCATGCCATCGGACAACATCGCCGCCATCGACACCCAGATCGCACAGCTGATTCGCCGCCGCGGGCAATTGGTCACCGGCGGGGATGCCGAGATCGACGCGGCGTCGGTGGACGCGATCCACCGACACATCCGCAGCGTCTGTGATGCGCTGCTGCGTCCGACCAACGTCTGTTTTCTGGGACCGCAGTTCAGCTACAGCCACTTGGCCGCCATCAAGTACTTTGGCGACGCGGCCCAGTTCACCCCCGTGGCGTCCATCGCCGCCGTCTTTGATGCCGCCCGCCGTGACCCGAAATCGCGGGGCATCGTTCCGATCGAAAACAGCACCGATGGTCGCGTCGTGGACACCCTGGGCCGGATGATCCATTGCGACGTTTCGATCATCGGCGAAGTCGCGTTGCCCATTCATCACAACTTGATGTCCAAGACGCCACGCGGCGAGATCACCGAAATCCACAGCAAACCGCAAGCGTTGTCACAGTGCCGACGCTGGCTGGCCGATCAAATGCCCGACGCCCGTTTGGTGGAAACCAACAGCACCGCCGGCGCCGCCCAGCTGGCCGCCCAGCGTCCCGGTGTCGCGGCGGTCGCCAGCTTCGAAGCCGGCCGACAATACGACCTGAACATCGTTGCCAAAAACATCGAAGACAATCCCAACAACGTGACACGTTTCGTCATCTTGGGACACGACGCGCCAAAGCCAACCGGCAACGACAAGACATCGTTGGTTTGCCAAGTCCTTCATCAACCCGGCAAGCTGGCCGATTTGATGACGACGTTCAAGACGCACGAACTGAACATGACCTGGATCGAATCATTCCCGATCCCCGGCCGGCCCAACGAGTACTTTTTCTTCATCGAGTTTGACGGTCATCGCGATGACGCAAACGTCAAAGACGCGCTGGAACAATTGGAAAGCCAGGCCAGCGAGCTAAAGATCTTGGGGGCGTACCAGAAAGGCGATCCCGCGCCTTCATGATGACGCCATCGTTTCGTTACCAACGTTGACGCCCACCGTTTTTTCATCCTTCCGCCACCCCCGCTAACCCCACCCGGATTCGCATGAGCTATACGTACCAAGACATCGCCAAGATGATCGACCACTCGTTGCTGCAACCGTTCTTGACCAGCGACGAATTGGAAGCCGGCATCCAATTGGCCAAAACATTCGATGTGGCCAGCGTTTGCATCATGCCGTACTACCTGAAACGGTGTGCGGAAATGCTTGACGGCACCACCGTGAAAGCGTCGACCACGATCGGGTTTCCACACGGCGGGCACACCACGGCGATCAAAGCGGCCGAAGCACAACGAGCCATCGACGATGGCTGCGAAGAACTGGACATGGTCGTCAACATTTCCAAAGTCCTCAGCGGCGATTGGGACTACGTTCAGAAGGATATCGCCGCCGTCATCGACGTGGCCCATGCGGCCGGCCAGAAAGTCAAAGTCATCTTTGAAAACTGTTATCTGGAAAACGAGCACATCACCAAGCTGTGTGAAATCTGTGGTGAAGTCAAAGCCGACTGGGTCAAGACATCGACCGGATATGGCACCGGCGGCGCGACGATGGAAGACCTGACACTGATGCGTCAGAGTTCCCCGGCAGAAGTTCAAGTCAAAGCGGCCGGTGGCGTGCGAGATTTTCCGACGCTGTTGAAGGTCCGCGAAATCGGCGTGACTCGCGTCGGTGCCAGCCGCACGGCGGAAATCTTGAACCAGTGTCGCCAAGAACTTGGCATACCGACCATCGAAGCCAAGGCATCCAGCGGCGGATACTAATCATCGCGTCACGCACCAACGCGTGATCGATGCGCGGGCTGACGGTTGTCGCTAGGCTTCAACCACGCTGCGGTAGTAATCGATGCTGCGTTTCAAACCTTCGGCCATCGAGACCGATGGTTCAAAGGTCAAACGGTTTCGAGTCTCCGACACGTCCGCCAGCGAATCGCGGACGTCACCGGCACGCGGCGGTTGATGAATCGGCGTGATCGTTTCGCCCAACAGTTCTTGCAGCGTGTCCAACAGTTCCAACAACGTCGTCCGTTGTCCGCGGGCGACGTTGAACACGCCGCCGGCCACTCCGTCGACGGTTGCCGCCAACAAGTTGGCTTTGGCCACGTCGCCGACATACACAAAATCGCGCGACTGCAATCCGTCGCCATAGATGATCGGCGATTCCCCCGCCAGGATCATGGAAACAAACCGTGGGATCACCGCGCTGTATTCACTTTGCGGATCTTGTCGCGGCCCGAACACGTTGAAGTATCGCAGCACCACGGTTTCCATCCCGAAGCCTTGATAGAAGGCTTGGCAATACGATTCGCCCGCCAACTTTGCCGCCGCATAGGGCGAAAGCGGTGACACCGGATCGGATTCACGTTTCGATACAAACGTTGAATTTCCATACGCGGCACTGGTGGATGCCAACACCAATCGACGAACGCCCGCCGCTTGACCGGCATTCAACAACTCAACCGTGCTGGTCGCACACCACGCGTGACAAAGGGCCGGTTCCCGCATGCTGCGCGGCACACTGGCCATCGCCGCTTCGTGAAAGATCACGTCGACATCGGCGACGGCCGTTCGAACCACATCCGGGTCGGACGCATCGCCGGTGATGAATTCAAAATCGTCGCGACCAACCAAGTGTTCGACGTTGGTGCGAAACCCGGTGCTCAAATTATCCAGCACGCGAACCTTGGCACCGACATCGATCAACGCGTCACACAGATGCGAACCGATGAAGCCCGCGCCGCCGGTCACCAAAGCCAGCTTTCCCCGCAATTGATCGATAGACATTGTCGAACCGTCCCCGCACCGCGTTTGAACCGTAAATGTGACCCTGAAAGATGGCATATCTCCACGGGTCGTGCGGCGGGAAGTCTAAGCGATCAGGCGAATAATTCCATCACCGGTTTTCCCAAGCCGTCGCGGGTGACATAAAACGGGCGACCTTCCACATCGAATCCGGTGCGCGGGCTGATTCCCATCGCACGCATGATCGTCGCGTGCAGATCCGTCACGGTGACGGGGTTTTCGATCGCCAGCAAAGGACGCTCCGGGGCCGTCGCGCCGTACAAAAAACCTTTCTTCATCCCGCCGCCGAACATGACCACGCTGGTTCCGCCGGTGAAGTGGCGGTGCAGCCCGTAGTGCTGGGGCTCGGTCACCGATTCTGTTTTCACGGTCGCTTGATCGCGCGCCGTCGATCCGGGGACACCTTCAACAATCGCATCACGACTGAATTCGCTGGCCACGATCACCAAAGTGCGGTCCAGCAACCCTTTGGATTCCAAGTCTTGAATCAGCGTCGCGATCGGACGGTCAATCTCCTGGTGCAACCGATCCACCGTCGCGTGACCGTCTTTGTGCGTATCCCAGTGCAGAAAGGGCACGTACTCGGTCGTGACTTCGACAAATCGACAGCCGGCTTCGACCAGTCGACGTGCGAGCAGACATCCGCGACCAAATCGCCCGGTGTCATAGCGTTCGAAACTGTCCTTGGGTTCGGCGTGGATGTCAAAGGCCTGGCTTTTTGAACTGCTGAGCAATCGATACGCCCGGTCCAGCGATCGCAGCATCGATTCGCGATGATCATCGCTGATGTTTTCACTTGCCGGCCCACTGCTTAGCAACTGTTGGAACAACTGCTGACGCTCGGCAAACCGCCGACGATTCATTCCCTGTGGCGGTGCGACCGCGGCGGCGGCCTGCTCGGGGAACGGCAAATTCATCGGCCCAAATTCGCTGCCAAAGAATCCTCCCGTCGTGAACGCTTTCAGTTCTTCCTTTTCACCCACACCTTCCAAACGCTGGCCGATGTTCACGAACGCGGGCATCACCGGATCCAACGGGCCCAGCACCTTCGCCATCCAAGCCCCCAAGTGCGGCGCGGCCACGGTTTGCGGCGGCACATATCCGGTATGCCAGTGATATTGGTGGCGGGAATGCAGGATGTGTCCCAGATCCGGCTGGACCGCCGAACGAATCAACGTCGCGCGATCCATGACGCCAGCGATGTTTTCCAAGCCCTCGCAAATCTTGATGTCGTCGACCGCTGTGTCGATGGCCGGAAACGTGCTGACCATCCGGTCGACGGGCATGCCTTTTTCAAAGGGTGCATACGTCTTGGGATCAAACGTTTCCGGTGCCGCCATACCGCCCGCCATCCACAACAAGATGCAATGGTCAGCGGTCGGCTCGGGTTGTTCGATCAAGTCATGTCCGGCGGCCAAAGCACGCGCCGTCGGTGCGGCCAGTGTCGCTGCCGAAGCAGCGGCCAACGATTTCAAAAAGTCGCGCCGATGGCGTTGTCGTTCCATCGATGCGGAATCCTGCGTCCAGTCTTGAATCATCGTACGTACCAAAATTCGGGTTGAACGATCACGGCCCACAAGAAATCTGCCAAGCCATCGACCGTCGGCTGATCTCCCAACGAATCAAGCACGACTTGGCGTTCGCGGGACGTCGCGTGCCGTGCGAAACAAGTCAGATAAACATCGTCAATCAATCGTTCTCCATCGATGTCCACTGACGGGCCGCGATACTGATCGAGCAATCGGCTGGCGCCCTGCCGCAGACGCTGGGCCAACATCGGATCGTTCGCAAGGGTCAAGGCTTCCAATGTCGTCACGTCACTGGGCCGTGACGTCACGATCTGGTCACGATTGGGACGTCCGAGCGACCGTTGCAGCGAGTCGGCTTTCACCAAAGACGCCCGCACACGGTCCGCATCTCGTTGCACCGGAGCATCCGCTTTCTTCGGCGTCTGGCCGGTGATTGTTCCGATTGCGTCGACAAACTGCTCCGCCGTCAAACGTTTGGCCACCGGTCCGCGAAACACAAATGCATCGCCTTCGTCGTCGACCGAACCTGAATCAATCACCGTTCGGCAGCGATAGATTCGCGATGTCGTGATCAGACGCAGCGTTCCCTGAAGATTGTATCCACGACGCACAAAGTCGCTGGCCAAATAGTCCAACAGATCGTGGTCCCAAGGCGGCGTCTGCATCGCATCGGTGGGATGGATCAATCCCCGGCCCATCAGTTGAGCCCACAAGCGATTGACGATCGTCCGTGAAAAACGCCCATTGGATTCGGCCGTCATCAGTCCCGCCAACCGGCGAAGCCGTGCCCCGCGATCGGCCTGTGGATCGACCTGGCCCAGTTCAGGATAGATCCACGCCGCCGATGCCACCGCACCGATCGGCTTGTCGCAGCGGTACATGGCCAACGGCTTGTCCGAGTAAACCGCGGCCAGCGAATAGGCGTCGCTCAACGTCCAACGGTCAATGAAGCTGTCATGACAGGACGCACATTTCATATTGATTCCCAGCAACGCCTGGGAAACGCTTTGCGAAAACTGGATCGGCAATGATTGACCCGCGCTGACTTCGCCACGCCACTTGATCCCATTGATGAACCCGGCACTGGAATCGTCCGGCGGGTTGATCAACTGACGAACCATCTGGTCATACGGACGATTTTCCAAGAGCGCTTGGTACAGCCATCCGCTGATTTGCGTGCGACCTTTGGTGATGAACCCGGTGCCCTCGTAGTCATTGCGCAGTAAATCGTTCCAAAACGTCAGCCAATGATCCGCATATCCCACCCGGTCATCCGCCAAACGCTGGATCAGCCGTGTGTGTTTCTGTGGGGACGTGTCGGCCAAGTAATCGGTGGTTTCTCGGGGCGACGGCAATCGCCCGACCCAATCCAGCATGGTTCGACGCAGCAACGTGGAATCATCGGCGGCTTCGGGCCAACGAACCTCGTGTTGCTGAAAATACCGACCGACCAATTGATCGATGGGATGATCGCCAGATGGTCCGGGCAATGAAACGGATTTCAAACGCAACGGCAATTCCGGCTTCGCTTCGCCGAACTGAAATCCGGCTTGCCAGGCAACGCCCTGATCAATCCAGTCGATCAGCACTCGGATTTCACTGGCCGACAATCCCGGACGATCCGGTGGCGGCATCCGCATGTCGGGGTCGTCGGTGACCAAACGTTCGACCAGGATCGATTCATCGGCACTGCCCGCTTCGATCACTCCGGATTCCAATGCCAATGACCGAGAATTGAAATTGAACCCGCCTTCGGCCTCATCGCCCGTGTGACAATCGGCGCAGTGCTGTCGAAGCACCGGAACCACGTCGTGGGAAAAATCAACGGCCGATGCGTTCAGGCCGGCAAGGACCAACATCGCGACGATGAAAACCGCCCAACGCATGGCGGCCGCACGGATCGATAACCAAGAATTGCAAACTTTCATGGCTTCGATTTTAACTGGTCGATCGACCGTCGGCGCTGAACAAGCCGAAAGACATTGGCCCCTTAGCCCACCGATGCGGAATACCAACCGCCGGCATGTTGGTGCACCGTTGCCGGCACGCCGTACAACCGACTCAGACGGTCCGACGAAAGCGCATCGGCCTTGGAACCATCAAAAGCGATACGACCGGAATCGAGCAAGACGACGTGACCGATCGGCGGTGCAATCTCCTCCAAGGCGTGAGTGACCAGCACCAACGTCAAGTCATGCATTTGCAGCATCTGTAACATCGTCTGCAGGAACTGGTGCCGCGCGGCCAGATCCAATCCGCTGGTCGGTTCGTCCAAAACCAACACCGGGGGTCGGTGCACCAGACTGCGTGCGATCAGGGTCCGGCGTCGTTCCCCTGTCGACAGTGTTTCCAAGCGGCGGTCGGCCAAGTGGTCCACGCCCACCGAGTGTGCCGCATGATCCGCGGCCTCTTTCATCGCCGGTGTCATGTTTGGTCCAAACGCCGACAACATCGTTGCGTTGAAACCGCTGTGGATCACGTCACGAACCGACATGCGTCCGCTACGTCCAGATAGGAATTCATGCTCCAACGACTGTGACACGATTCCCATCTGACACCGCAGCTGGTCAACGGGCCAATCCGATCGCCCCAAAATGCTGACCCTTCCCTGTGTCCCGTCGTCATCGATCGAGGGATAAAACTGGCGGACCAACAGTTTCAACAACGACGTTTTGCCCGCTCCGTTGGGGCCCAGAATCGCGGTGTGCCGTCCGACGGGAATATCTAATTCGATGCGGTCCAAGATACGCGTGCTTTCACGCCACACCGTGACCTGGTCCAGCTTTAACAGTGACGACGCCGGCGGTGTTCCGGCGGGGGTGGGATGATTCATTCGTCGTCGTCGACCACGTGACTGGGGACCACAAGCACTGGATGAGGGCTGCGCCGGATTCGATCTTGAGCAAAGCCTTGTCCGAATCGATCATCGACCTCCAGCGGCATGACCAACAATTGCTTGACGGTGTCGTTCAGCGGGTTGGGCGGTGCGACTTCGCCCGCTTGTGGCACCAAGCGATAAGCCAGCTTTCGCGCCGTCGCCGTCTTCAACATGGATCCGTGCAGTGCATGGTGCGACTTGGCCAACGCATCGCTGACCTGTTGTTCGCTTAGCGTGCCTTCGGGATCCATCGCTTGAATGATCGATCGCAAATTTTCAAACTGTTCTTTTTCCAACACCAGGTTCAATGTGACCTGCGCCGACGGTCCCGCCAAGCCGAAACACCAAGCCGCCGCACGACTTTCGATATCGCATTCGCTGCCGACAACCAAGGCGATCCGCCCGACACATTCGTCCAGCCGTTGATCGTCGCGACGGATGACCAGCGTCGGCACGCTGCACCGCGCCAGCAAGACGTCCAGCACCGTTCCGATGCTGTCCACACCGATCTTGTCGAACGAACGACCGAACGGACTGGGCACGATCAGCATGTCCAGCTGATGATCTTTCGTCGCTTGCAGAATTCGTTCATACGGTTCGTCACCGGTCGATTGAATCGGACGAGCCCCGCTGATCTGCTTGACCATTTCCTCGATCGGCATGGGTGGATCGGCCGACGAATCTGGCGTGTCGCTGCGCAAAAACTCTCGCAGATCCAAGATCAGTGTTTCGACGTTGACCTGTTCACGCAGGTACTGAGCCGCGGCGATCGACGTCGCATCTTGTGGCGAACCGTCCAGTGCCAGCAAAATCCGGGCGGGTCGAACCGGTGTGATCTCGGGGGCGGGGCCGACCTGAGACCGTTCGAACATCCGCATCGATTCATCGACGTCGCGGTCCAAGGATTGACGGTTGGAATCAAACGCCATGGCTGGCAAGCTCCGGTAATAGATTCTGGCTTTCAAGCAACAGGATGTACACGATGGCGCCGGCCACCTGGATCAACATCACGCTGCCACCCAGCTTTAAAAACTGTCCCCAGCCGACGTGCACGCCGACCTCTCTTTTCAACGCGTAAATCGCGATCACACAACTGATCGACCCGATCGGTGTTCCATTGCCGCCCAGGTTGCAGCAGATCACCAGCGTCCACCACAGCGGTTCGGCGGGCACCGATCCGCCGGAGATGTCTCGTACGATCGGGATCAAGGTGGCGGCCACGGGAATGTTGTCCACAATCGAACTGGCCACCGCCGAAAACACGCCCAACAGTGGAACCAGCAACGCCAGTCGGTTGCCCGATACCGCGACGACCTGCTCGGCCACCCAAGCCAACGCGCCGGTTTGCTTGACGCATCCGATGATGACGAACAAGCCCATGAAGAACAGGATCACCGTCCAATTGACTTTGCCGATCGCGTCTTCCACCCCTTTACCGGCAAACAACAACGCAGCTGTCGCACCGACCATGGCGATGAAGTCCATGCCGACGCCCAGTTGTCCGGCCAACGCAAAACCGATCACGGTCACCAACAGAATGATTGCACTGCGAAGCAGCACGCGTCGGTCTTCCACCAACGCCCACGGGTCAAACGTTTCAATGCGTGCCTTCAAGTCTTCGCGTTGCTGAGGCGTCTGGTGCCATGGCAAATCATTGCGAAAGAAAAACCGCATCATCACAACGGCAACGATCAGGCTGACCACCGCGTAGGGCAACGACACACGGATGAACTGCATGTACGGGATCATCGCCGCCGTCCCGATCATGATGTTGGGCAACCCGCTGGCGAACGTCGCGATCGCGCCGCTGTTGGCACAAATCGCGACGCTTAACAACAACGGCGTCGGCTTGTAGTCCAGCGACCGACAGATCACCAGAACCAGCGAACTGAGAATCAACATCGCCGGCACGATGGTCAGTACCGCGACGAATAAAAACGTGACCGCACACAGGGTGAAGTACAACGTTGACGCACCACCACCGGTCAAGCGCACGATCCACATGCCGATGAAGTGGAACAAGCCGCTGCGGCCGACGACGTCCACCAGGATGCCCGTACCGATGATGACCCCGAAAATGTTCAGGTCTTCTTTGATGAATTCGTAGACCTTGGGATATTCGAACAAACCCAACGCGATCGACAACACGATCAGCACCGCGGCGCCGCACAACGCCGCGACGGTCTTGTGGAATCGCTCGATCGCGACCCCGACATAAGTGACCATCATCACGGCAGCGAACAACAACATCACCCATTTGGGCGCCGGTTCGACCGCGGTTTCGGTCAGCGATGCGGCCAGTGCCAAGCCATCAAAAACACCGGTGTGACGGGCAACCCCCACGGCCGCGACGTCAATGGGAACGTTCAGGTCCATCATGTCCAATCTTGTCGATCCGAAAGGCGAAAACGATTGCGAAAACTTAAACGGTGGGGGAAGTACGTCGGGACGGGCGGGCCGCCACTTTAGGCGGTGGCGGCCAGACCAATGGGTTGCCAAGTCTAAGGGGTCGGCCGATCGCGATAAACGTGCTCACCCGCCGGCGACGGGCTCATTTTTGAAAACTTCGCCCACGTGATCCTCCATATCGCTTGGTCTGGACTGGCGGGGCGCTCAAAATGGATCTTGTGAATTTCCAACCTTTTCCCCAACGCTGCATGACCTGCGACACGCAGTTTCGTGTCACCCGCCCAGACTTGGTCGGGATGATCGTTGCGTGTCCCAATTGCGGTTCGATGATGCAAATCGAATCGCCCGCCGATGCTCCGGACTCCCCCGAGTCACCCGGTCAGCCACCACTTGCCGAACAGCCCGCCATCGCGGTCGGCCGACACAGCGTCGACAGCGACGCGATCACCGAAGCCAGTTCGATCGTCACCGGCGACCGCAGCGGACCGCCACCAGTCGTCGATCCCGACGCACCCCGATTCGAAGTCGATGACTCCATCCCGACGGACGCCACGGCCGATGGCGAAGCACCAGCACCGCCTGTACCAATCGGCTGGGAAAATCCGGACACGACGCGGCGGCGACAAATGGTTTTGGTCGGCGTGCTGGCGGCGACCGGTTTGTGCATCGCGGCATTACTGTTCGTGATCTTCGTGCGGTCTTGGCAAAAAGACGAATCCGTACAAACAACGGTCCAGAATCCCACGGCACCGCAAACACCCCAGGACGACACCGCGAACGATTCGAAGGCCGGCGACGACAACCAGCCTCTGGCATCCGACGACGCCGACAACCAGGCGGATCCCAACCAAGCTGCTACCAGTCAAGATGACCCCGGACCCGCCCGGCCGGATGCACAAGCGTCGGACGGCGGTGATGCCGATCCAACCGAAGCGACCGATCAAGCACCAGAGCCCGCTGAGGATTCACCGCCGACCGACGACGACACGGGCGGTCCTTCGATGATCCCGGGCGACCTGGCCCGCGCCCCGGATACGCCTGGCTTGGGCAGCTTGATACCGAAGAACCCTCTTTCGTCTGAAGTGTCGCCCGGAGACGCCGAATCCGACGGTCCAGTCGTCGTGCCACGCGGCGATGACGCGGATTCAGAATCCTCCGGCGGCCCGGCCGACCTGACCGGGCTGGATTCCTTCAAACCGTTTTTGATGGACCTTTCGGCACCGGCCCCCGATGCGCCGCCGGCCCTGCAAACGCCCGTCGATCGCAACCAAGCGATGCTGGACCGCCCGGCGGAAGTCGACTTGGACCCGATGATGGTGGCCAACCCGCCCAGCGCGGTCGACTTAACGCGTTCGATGTCGATCGAATTCGCGCTCGCTCGGCCACCGACGTATCCCATGGCGGACTACGTCATGTTGATCAGCCAGCTGACGGGCGTCCCCATTGAAATCGACTGGGTGTCGTTTGACGTCGCCGGTATCGATGTTCGCCGCCCGATCAAAACGATCAGTCGCCCCGTCGCGGCGTCGGAACATTTCGCCTCGATCGCATCTCAAGCCGACGGAATGACTCAAGAAGACAACGCGCTGTTGCGGCTGACGGTCAGCGACGAAGCGTTCGAAGCCGCTGTCGCGCCGATCACATCAACCGACGATTTTGGTTCGGGCCAGGCATCGGCCGATGAAGTTTTGGCTGCATTCCTGGCAGACCCGAATGCGATTCCGGAGCCTGAGGCAAACGAAGGCGAACCGCCGGTTGCACCGGAGGACCGCATGGCCTGGGTGCGACGCCGCAGTAACCGACAGCTTGCGGCCTTTGCGACCGATGCGCTCCGGCGAATGCGTTCGATCGACCCCAAAGTCCCTGACGAGGTCTTCGCACGCTGGGCATCGGACCAGTCGACGGCCAACGCCGACTTTGCTTGGCGCATCCTGGACGACGGACAAACCGGCCCCCAGTCGCCGACAGCCATGCCGATCGCCCAATGGTTGGCGGGAACGGCTCGACGTAACGACGCATCCGTTCTGGTTCACTGGACCGACGCCGGCCGACGACAAATGTCGCCGCAACAATTGGTGCTGCCGCACGCGGGCGACGGATTCACCGAAATGGTCCGAACCACCTTGGGGCCGTTCAACATGCGAATCCGCGAAGTCAGTCCGTCGTACTGGTGGGTCGGCCCGGATGCACGTTACGACCGATTGCCGATCGTGATCTGGACCGCACCACTCACCGAAGCTCAACAAAGCCGACTGGTTTCACAATTGGATGCCGTCATGTCCGATTCCAATCGTGATGTCTATCGACGAATCGTTGATCCGGATAGCGAACGCATGTTGCTGATGCTGCCCCGGTTCCTGGCACGGCAATGGGGCAAGTTTGTCGCGGAATAGCTCAACGTCGATGCTGGCGTTTCCTTTGCGCTGCTTTCGCAGAACGAAAGGTGACCTTGCAAGCCGCTATAAGCGAGCTTCGATGAAGCGGATCGTGACTATTTGCCGGTTTCGCCGCGTGCGTGCTTGGCCAACGTTTCCATGTACTTCTTCTTGCCTTCTTCGACCGTTGCGCGAATGGCTCGAGTGCTTTCTTCGCTTTCCTTTCGCAATTCCGCGATCATTTCCAGCGATTCGACTTGGAAACCGCTGATCGCATCGACCAGCTTCTGGACGCTCTTCGGGTCAATCGTGCTGCCGTATCCAGCTTTCAACGCCGCACGTTCCAGTTCACGTCCGAGATCCGCGATGTCTTCCAAACCTTTGTTGACGCCTTCCTTCATCGCTTCGGTGGCCTGAGTCACCTCATGCAAGCCGTGCTGGCTGGTGTAAACCGTTCCAAGAATCGTGAAGACGTGTTCGTTGGTGGTGAAGAAAGTCACCGCACGACGATAGACACGTTCCTTGACGTCGTGCGTCTGCTTCAGTTTGGTGATCAACGTTTCGCCGACGTCGTAACCGATCTCCAGGTTCTCAGCGATGTCCTTCAGCAATTGGTACGTTTCGTCTTCGTCTTCATACTTCTGCCGCGCTTCATCGCGACGCAGTTCCAGTTGGCTCTTCTCGGCTTCTTCGGTGCCGTTGTATTCGTCCAAAGCCTTTTGGGTCGAAGCCAACGCGTTCTTGGCGTCTTCGAGCACCGGAACCTGCTTGTCCAAAATCTCGCGTGCCAACACTTCCGCTTCTTTCAAAGCAAAGCGAAAGTCGATGTAGGCATCCATGATCTGTTCTTCTTTGCCCAACGCGTCCTTCGTGTCCTTGGCGACATCCGTGTAGACCTCCGCAATCTTTTCAAAACGGTCACTGGGGGTGCCACGTCGCAGCTTCATCCACCAATTGGAAATCTTTTCAGTGCCGCTGATCTTGCCGTCATCCAATTGGCCGATCAGACGCTTGCTGTCTTCGCGAACCGAATCGAACATCTGGGTGATTTCCATGTAGCGGTTGCCGACCTCGATCGACTCCACATTCTCGCGGACCATCGCGTTGAAACTGCCCATGTGCTTGATCACATCGGCGATCGCCAAGACCTTGGCTTCATCCAAATGCCGCACACTTTCCAACAGGCTGATCAATTCCTGGGGTGCCGATGCACGGTCTTCACCGCCGAATTTCTTGAGCGTGTCCAAAGCACGATCCAAATACTCGCGCATTGAACGCGTTTCATCGACGCCGGACGTTTGGTTGGCCGGTGCGGAAGCTTGGGCTTGTGACATGACTGTATTTTCCGTGCTAACTGCAAAGTGAAGAAGGAAGATGCGAAAGTTGCGTCCGCGTGAATAGTATCCGTGATCCGATCGAATCCGTCCCGCCAGGATGGCTTCAAGTTAGCGCTTCGGGGCGACAGAAGCAAGAAGCGGACGCGGCGGGACGATGGCGGCGAAAGCTAGGCAGCCCAACGCCGTTTTCGTAACATTCGGGCATGCGACACCCGGTCTTGGGGATCCGATTCGAATCACCGGCGGTCCGGTGTCGCGGGCACGACGGCCAAGAGGTCCAAGTCCCCGTACTTGCGATTGATCGCCGACGGGGGCGTCGGAGTTTTCCCCAGCCCACCACCATCGCTGTCTTGCCGATCGCTTCATCGCCGTTTGTAGGGATTGTGAACCAATATGTCAGACGTCCGACCTGCCCAGGCACAACAAAGGGCACCATCGGGGCGCGAATCCCAGGCCCATCCGGCGGAAAATTTGACGCTGGAAGAAACCTTGCGGGTCATGGACGTCGCCCGGGAACTGCGTGACCGCCGGCAAACCGCCGAGGAAATGTTTCGCCGCGATGAGGTCCGTCAAAAGCTACGCGAAAAACTGATGAAAACCGCGCGGCTTTCGGGCGACAATTTGACCGAAGCGGAATTGGATACCGCAATCCAGCAATACATGGATCGGCTGCACACCTATCAAGATCCCGCGCCAGGGATGAACAGTTTCTTGGCCCACCTCTGGGTCCGCCGACACCAAGTCGCCTGGACTTTGGCCACGATCGCCGCCGCGGCTGGCGGCCTGTGGTACTGGTTCGGTTGACCGACCGATCCCAGTCCACTGGCCACGCCGCCACCTTTTCTGCATCCGCCAAAGCCTTCATTGATTCACCCGCCATGCCTTTGACCGGCCCCCAAGTCCACCAACAACTGCTGACCGCTCAGGCCGGACAACAAAATCGGCTGCAGCAAGCTCGGCAACAAATCCAAAACGCGGACCAACGACGCGAACAACTGGAACAGCAACGCGACCATACGATGGTCGAACTGGCGGAGTACTTTCTGCCGGAACTGACCCCAGACGCGGTACGCACGACCTGGCAGGAAATTCGCCCGACGATCAACGAGATCCTGCACCGTAAGGAACAGGCGGTCGATGATCTGCGACAACAACTGGACCAGATCGCATTGCAGCATGGGCACGCCGAACAAACGCTGACCGAATGGAATGCCCAACATGACTTGATCGAAGAAGAAATCGAATCACTGGCCACCACCATCGAATCGCGTTTGGCGGCCGACCCAAAGTTTGCACAGCTGTCCGAACAGGCCGCTCGTGCCGAAGCCGCTTTGGAACGAGCCGAAGACAACCTGAACGAGGCCGATCAAGACGCCGCCCGCAAGCTGCCCGCTTACGATGAAAGCGATCTTTTCACTTACCTGAAGGATCGCGACTTCGGCACCGGAAAATACAAACCACGCGGCATGACGCGTCGCATCGATCGTTGGTTGGCCAAGCTGATCGGATACCAACAGGCGAAACGGAACTATGACTTTCTAAAGTCGACGCCTGAATCAATGCGGCAAATCATTGCCGAGGATCGCGCGGCACTGGACACCGTGATGGCGGAACTGGAACGCATGCGCGACGACGTGGCCCGCGAACTGGGCGCCGATGCACTGAAGGTCCGACGTCAACAAATCACGGCCGATCGCAATCAAGCGACCGATGAACTAAACAAGCTGGATCAACAGAGTGAACAAATCCATCGTGAATTGAACGCTCTGGCGGATCGACACTGTGACTATTACCAAAAAGCGATCGCCGCCTTTCGCGGAATGATCGAACGCAGCGACACCCGGGCATTGCAAGAACGCGCCCGCCAAACGGTTTCGCTGACCGACGACCAAATCATCGCACGAATGAACGGCTTGGAATCGGAGATCGGCCAACTGGACGCGACGGTCGCCGGTTGGCGAAACCAGATTGCGAATCACCAACAGATCTTCGAAGCAATCGGACGACTGATTCAGCGTTTTCGCAGTGCAGGTTTTGCCAGTGGGCGATGCCTGTTTGCCGATTCGCTGGACGTCTTGGGATCATTGGCACGCGCCGACGACACTTACGACGTCGAAGCGGTGTGGGACCAAATTCGGCGAACGCAAAGCTGGGGCCCGTCGACGATGGATCGCATCACCGAAGTCGCCACGCACCCGATGACCCAAGTCTTGCTGAACGCGATGGCATCTGCGGCCGGTGCTGCCCTTCAAGAACACGCACGTCGCGCCGGGCATCGTCGGAACCGACACTACCCGCGACGCCCCTGGTGATTTCGGATCGGCGTGCGATCCAACTCGGCCCGCGACTCAGCCGCCTACTGTTCCAACACCGTCCGTTGCATCGTCGTCAATTCGCCGATGCCTTTTTTGGCCAGCCGAATCAGCCCCGCCAGTTGTTCGTCATCAAACGTGGCTTCTTCACCAGTCCCTTGGATTTCCACGAACCGACCGCTGCCGGTCATGATGACGTTCATGTCGACATCGGCGGCGCTGTCCAGTTCGTAATCCAAGTCCAGTTTCAGTTCATCGCCGATCACCCCCACACTGATCGCGGCGACGCTGTCCAACAGCGGGCCGTTCCCAATCGTTGAACCGGGGATGATGGATGCCACCGCATCAGCCAACGCGATGAAGCCGCCGGTGATCGAAGCGGTTCGTGTGCCGCCGTCGGCCTGCAGCACGTCACAATCGACCGTGATCATCTGCTCGCCCAACGCATTCAAATCGATGATGGAACGCAAACTGCGGCCGATCAACCGCTGAATCTCGGTGGTCCGGCCATCCACCTTGCTACGGTCGCGACGTTTTCGCGGACTGGTGCTGCCCGGCAGCATGTTGTATTCCGCCGTCACCCATCCCTTGCCTTTGCCCTCCAACCAAGGCGGCACGGATGGTTCGACCGACGCGGCACACAACACGACCGTATCACCGCTGCTGTACAGCACGCTGGCCGGACAGGACTTCAAGTAGCCGCGTTCGATTTTGACTTCGCGGATCTGATCGGATGGACGGGTGACAGAATCGGTCGACATGGACAACTCAGGTGCAAAAATTCGTATCAAAGAAGAATGCACGTTTCGGCAAAGCGTGCGAACCACACGTCTGGGAAACTATTCGGGAACGTTCTCGCCGACCCAATGCGGGTTCAACAGCCAAGCCAGCAAACCCTTTTGCGCATGCATCCGATTGCCCGCTTGTTCGATCACGCGGCTTTGCGGGCCATCGATCACATCATCGGTGATCTCTTCGCCTCGCACGGCGGGCAGGCAGTGCAGCACGATTGCCGTTTCTGGCGCGTGCTTCATCAAGCCGGCGTTGACCTGATAGTCCGCAAAATCCTTGCGGCGTTGGGCCGATTCGGCCTCCTGGCCCATGCTGGTCCAAACGTCGGTGTAAATCGCGTCGGCGGTGGAAACCGCGGCAATCGGATCGGTGGTCTGGTGAAGCTTCGCGTCGGGATAGCGTTCGCTGATCTTTGACATCCACGGCTGATCAAGCTCGTATCCCTTGGGACAAGCCAGCGTGAATTTCATGCCCAACATGGCACAAATCAGTGCCAGCGACCGGCTGACGTTGTTCCCATCACCGACAAACACCAAATGGTTGTCGGTCAGGGGGCGATCGGGAAATTCGCCTTCGATCGTCAAAACATCGGCCATCGCTTGGCACGGGTGAGCCAAATCGGTCAAGCCGTTGATCACCGGCACGCTGTCGTATTTCGCAAGCGTGGCGACGGTGTCATGCGAAAACGAACGGCACACAACGCCGTCGACGAACTGGCCGAGCACGCGGGTGAAGTCCGATGGGGCTTCGCGTTTGCCAAATCCGACATCGTCACCCAAAAACAAACTGCTGCCGCCAAGCTGCGCCATCCCGGATTCAAAACTGACGCGCGTCCGCAAGCTGGGCTTTTCAAAAATCAACGCCAAGACGCGATGCTGAAGTACCGCAGGTCGTTGACCTCGTGAGTGCATTTTTTTTAGCACACGCGCCGCACTCAAAATGCGATTCAGTTCGTGCGAGTTCAGATCAAACAGGGTCAGCAGGTGTCGCATGATTCGCTTTCACATCATTGACGATTCAATCGATTGTCCGTCTTAACCAAGATCGACGGTTTCACTTTCCAACGCTTCCATTGCCGCAGCCATCCGTGACAACAATTCATCCCAATCACTTTCCGACGCGGTCGGTGGCAATTGCAGCCGCACCCAACCACCGCCGGTCGATTCCAAAATCAACCCGCGTTGCAACGCGGCAGTGACCACTTCGTCGCCGGGGATATCCGACTGGATGGCCAAATTCGTTCCCAGATACTGAATATCGCGTACAAATTCGAAGCCGCCCACTTTTTCGGCCAATGCGGTGGCCATCGTGCGTCCCGGCGGATCGGCATCTTCGTCGCGCCGCCCGTCCCAAGCCGCAATCGTGGCCGACGCCACCTTGGCCGCAAGAATCGTTCCCGGCTTCAACGTGACTTTGGAGTGTGACGGATCTGCCGGCTGGTCGCCCAACCGCAGCCAAAGCCCGCCGGGTAAACCGCCGAACAATCCCGCCGACCACAAAAAATCCGTTGCCGGTGTGACTTGAATCGCGTCCAAGCTAAACGGGCCACCGGTTCCGCCGAAGACCAAACGGCTTTCGTCCACCACAAAACGGACATCCTGGCGGGCACAAAGTTCGCTGACCGTTTCCAACCAAGATTCCGAAAGCGATGCCATGCCGGCATCCACATCGGCCGGCTGGACGACCACACAGGCCACCGTTTCGTCCAACCGTTGGGCCAACGCATCCACGTCATCGGCCGGCACATACATCACGCCGGGCACCAATGGTCCAAAACCTTCGTGCAATTCCGGTCGCCCACTGATGGTTCGTGCCAACGTGGTCACGCCGTGTTCACTGCCGACAAGACTGAGGATTTGAAATCGAGCATCCGAATGGGTCCGGGCGTCCCAGACCGCAGCCTCCAAGGCCAAGTCACGACACGGGCACAAAGTCGCCGACTGTAAAAATTGTTCCGTTCCCTCGCGGCTGCCAGTGAATTGTCGCGATCGCACCAACCGATCCAATCGATCAAACAGTTCTTCCGCCAATTCCGGTTGCCCGGCTTCGTCGTTCAAAGAACAGGCATCGCCCAAATACTGTTGATGCGCACCACTAATTGCATCGGAGACGACGGGATCGCCCAAGCCCAGCGTACTGACACGACCGCACACCGCGTCGATGACCGCGGACTGATCGTCACGCAATCGCCACAACCCGCCATATTGTTGGCCATCGGACATCGCCGGACTTCCTTCCATCGTGATACGCCGCAAGAAAAAGCTATGCCGAACCGGTGGGCTGGCCCGCCGAGTTTGGGTCTTTCACGATCTGTGTCCCCACACCGTCGGTCGTGTAAATTTCCAGCAACAAGCTGTGGCGAAGTTTGCCGTCGATGATGTGGATCTTTCCGACGCCACGGCCCAGCGTATCCAAGCACGCTTCGACTTTGGGAATCATGCCGCTGGCAATCACGCCTTCGCTGATCAGCCGATTGGCTTCGGAAACATTCAACGAATGGATCACGGTTTCCGGATCGTCTTTGTCCCGTCGGACACCGTTGACGTCAGACAGGAACACCAGCTTTTCCGCACCCAACGCCTGGGCGACGGCCATCGCCGCGGTGTCCGCGTTGACGTTGTACTGGGCACCATCGTCGCCCTGGCACATCGACGGGATGATCGGCACCTGATCGGTGTACGACAGCCCTTCGATGACTTGGCGGTCGACCCGAGTGACATGGCCGACAAAACCAAGATCCTCACCGTCCTCGGGGACCAGTTTTTCGCCGAATAGAACGTTCGTCGTCTCAAAAGACAGGTTCATCGCGCGACCACCCAGCCGTTCGATTTCGTCGGTCAACAAACGGTTGACGTCACCGGCCAGCACGCGTTTGACGATTTCCAAAGTCGGGGCATCGGTGATCCGCCGGCCTCGGCTGAACTTGGCTTCGATTCCCGCATCGGCCAACGCTTGGTTGATCGCTTTGCCGCCGCCATGAACCACCACCGGACGCATGCCGACGGTTTCCATAAAGATCACGTCCAGCAAGATGTGATGCAGCGCCGTACGATCTTCCAACAGGCTGCCGCCCAGCTTGATGACCGTCGTTTTCCCGCGGAACTGACGGATCCATCCCATCGCTTCCAAAAGGGTGTCCGCTTTTGCGATCGCTTGGTCCAACCGGCTATCTCCACAGGCTCGGTCCTGGCAAACTGGTCGCACGGCGGTCCGCCGATCCAACGTCCAGCCGCCACAGGGTGGCCGAAAGGAAAAACCGAGTAGTGTAGGTGCCCCGCCGGACGTCGGCCACCCGGCTTTGCCACCACCCCCGCAAGGACCATCGATTGCCATGACCGAAAATTCCAATGCCAGCCAACCGCTTCCATCGCTGTGCCTGATCGGTGGCGGCCAAATGGGTCGCGCCATCGTCGGCGGACTGATCCAAGCGGGAACCATCCGCCCAGACGACTTGGTCGTCGTGGATCCCAGTGCCCAGTGTCGACAGTGGTGGATCGACCAGCATCCGACGGCCAAGTGTCACGCGTCGGCCGAGGCGGTGGAAACCATGCCGTCTATCGTTCTGCTGGCCGTTAAGCCGCCGGTCATGCAACGGGTCGCCCAATCCGCCCCCAAGCAGTGGGCCGGCCGATTGCTGGTCAGCGTGGCGGCGGGGATCACCCTGGATTCCATGCAAACCTGGTTCGGTCACGATCGTGTGATCCGCGTGATGCCCAACACCCCCTGCCTGGTCGGCCAAGGCGCCAGCGCATTCTGCGCCGCGGCCGGGGCAACCGACGAAGACCAAGGACACGTCAAAACGATGCTGGAAGCGGTCGGCATCGCGATCGCCGTTGATGAAAAACAGATGAATGCCGTCACCGGTCTTAGCGGATCCGGCCCCGCGTACGTCTTCACCATCGTCGAAGGCTTGGCCGATGGTGGCGTGCTGGCGGGTCTGCCGCGTGATCTGGCGATGCAATTGGCCGTGCAAACGGTCCTGGGTGCGGCGACGATGTTGAAAGAAACCGGCCAGCACCCGGGACAACTAAAAGACGCCGTGGCCAGCCCGGCGGGAACGACGATCACGGGACTAAATACGCTGGAACGCCGCGCCGTTCGGGCCGCAATGGCCGACGCCGTTGCCGCCGCCAAACAACGCGGCGATGAATTGGGCTAAGACGATCGAAATCGGTCGATCCGATCCGCAATCGGCGAACCGCCACCGAAGGATTCGACCAGCGCGAATCCCGAATCGGTTTTGCGGTACACACCGCCGTCGACGGGGGTGCCCGCGTCACCATTGGAACCGGTGATCAAGAATCCCTCGGCCGACAATCCGTCATAGAAATTCGCCAAGATCACGTTGAATTGGTCGTCGCTGAAATAAGACGGATTCAGCACGTTCATCGCGCGAACACAGTCGACGTTCTGCGGCATCGGTCCGGTCATGTCGTGTTGTGACAACTGGAATCGCGCGTCGCTATGATCCAAACGCACCGCCTCCGGTGCAAACAATTGGATAGCACGACCGGCGATCTGATGCCGTCGATACTTTTCGGCCAGCGGTTCGGCCACATAACGCTGGACCCACGATCGCACCAAATGATTGATGGGATAATGCCGGTAACTGTCACGCTTGATGCAATTGAACACAAACGGGGGAAAAACGATCTCCAGCAAATCGCCGGCTTCGGTTACGGTCACGGTGCAACGACTTTCCGCCAGCACCCAAACGGTGGGCTGAAAATCACTGGCCATGTATTGGACATTGGGAAATGACTTGGACAACGTCTGAAACCAATCGACCGACGTCCGGGCATCGCTGACGCCGACATCGTGCACCCGCAATGGACGCCCATCCCACGATTGCTTCAGCCGTGAGGTCACACGCCGGTCAAATTCATCGAACCGGCCGGCATACGTTCGCTTGAAAGCCCCGCACTGATCAGAAAAGCGATCCAGAATCCGCTCGGCCCAGGGTTCCAACCCCGGAGATTCGCAGACCGCCGGATACAGCGTCACCGAGATGTTCTTTGGCTCGCCACGAAGTCGCGTTTTCGCGTCACCACGAAGGTCATCGATTCGATAAATACCGGTCTTCCACATGTCGGATCCGCAAACCGTATTCGTTCAAGCGATCCGCTTGCCAAAGTACCACCATTCGACCGCTAACAAGCCCAGCATGACCAACAACGCGATCCGCCAATACTCCTGACGCTGCTGGACCGTGTTGTCCGCCGCTTCGACCGAACGGTACCCCAATTCGATTTCGGGCTTGGCGGCAATCCTGCTTTCGGTGCGATCGAACAAGTTGATCGAAAACAAAGACAACACGCGATCGTCGTCACGGACCAGATAGTTGCCGGGTTGGTCCGTATCGACGACTTCCAAGAAACCAGTCTCCGACGGCTGAATCGTTCTTGCCGCTTCCGCTTCGCGTCCGACAGTGACTTCATCGACCGCGCTTTCCAGACGCAATCGCACCGTTTGACCGGTCGGATGCGACGGTGCGCCCCCCGCTTCGGCCGCCCCGGCCAGATAACGCAGCACGTTCAAGATAAACACCGGCCACGATCGTTCGGCATACCAATTCGTGTTGGCCACCGTCGCGCCGTCATCGTCTTGCGACACCACCTCGAATCCCAACACCAGATCCTGGTAGCCATCACGCGGTGCGATCGTCAGCACGGGTCCCGCATCCCCTTCGACCAATACCGCTGAACCATCCGGGCCGTCCAAGGAACGCCCCTGAAAGATCAGCAGCGAAAACAAATCCACAAACCGCAACAGCGGATGCGATCGGTCGACATCGACCAAGACCACGGGTTGCGGATCACCACGCCAGGACCATTCGCCCGGCGGCAACGCGCCGATAAAAAACGTGTTGGTCGCCGGCAACGCATCGGGACGACAGCGGTCAAAGATCACCAAGTCGTCCACGCCCGACAACATGCGTTTTTCAAAAGATTCGGATTCCAAGAAATCCGGACTGACGACATCCGCCGTACAAATCTTGGCAGCCTTTTCGGTCGCCAATGCCAATTCCAACGGCTCATTGCCAGGCGTGACCACCAACACCCGGACCGAACGGATCGGCGACAGCCCCGCATAAGCGACATTGTCCAAGTCCAACTGGTCCTTGCGGTCGATCCGCAACCGCATCGTCGTCGCTTCATCGGCGGCAAATGCGAACGAAATTCCCGTTTGTTCCGACGCACCAACGTCCACCGCCTGCGCGTCGACCAAGTCGTCCCCGATCATCAGCGAGACCGTGGTCGACACATCCACGGTTCCGGCATTTGCAATTGTCGCAAACGCTTGCACCTGAGTCGGATCTTCGACGTTGCGCTGGGCACTGAACGCGATGATCGCCAGGTTGTCGACTTCGCCGGTCCCGACCGCATGGTATTCCGGCGTCAGATTCCCCAGATCGAATTCCGTCACCGGACTGAATCCGCCGTCACTGTACAACTTCAAGGTTGCCGGCATCGCGTCGGCGACCTGGACATCGTTGACGTCCCCCATTTCGCTGCTGCGTCGCGGATTGGCCAAGCCATCAGCCGCACGCAGCGCGGACAACACATCGGTCGAACGGTTGCTGACTTCCGATCGCTGCAACGCGTCACGCAACCGCCGCCGGTCGGACGTGAAGGACTGCATGACTTTCGCACGATCGTCGAAGGTGATCAACATTGCCGAATCCTGGTCGGTCATTGCGTCGATCTGCCCGCCGATCATTTCCTTGGCCGCTTCGAATCGTGTGTTGCCCTCCAAATCGGTCGCCTGCATGCTGGCCGAACTGTCCAACAGAAACACCATCCGATCCAACGATTCGGATTGCCCACGCAGCCCAGGACGAAACAGGGCGATCGCGGCTAAAGCGACGACCAGCAATTGAGCCAACAACAACAAACTGCGACGCAGCCGCTGCAACAGACTGTTGACGTGCAAGTCTTCGATCGTCCGCATCCACAAATAAGTGCTGGGGACTTCCACCGGTTCACGACGCAGCTTCAGAAAATACAGCAGCACGATGCCGATCGGCACGGCGGCCAACAGGCCCCAAAGCCAAGGCGACTGCAGCGCGGGGATCCAAGTCATTTGTTCGCCCTTTTACCTTCCGTACGCGTCACCGCACCACGCCACTTACCGCACCACGCCACGCTTGCGAAGATAATTCGTCACCACGACATCGACCGGTGTCTCGGTCGCGACGGGAATGTAGGCGATCGATCGGCGACTGCAGAACGATTTCACACCGTCGATGAAGGAGCGAACCGTTTCCCGGTACCTTTCCAAGACGAATGAATTGATGGTGATCTCGGTTTGATCACCGTCTTCGATATCGATCAGCCGGCGGTCACCACGCAGCGGTGGGTCCAGTTCCTCCGGCGACAAAACGTGCATCACAAAGACGTCCATCCGGCGTCCGACCAGCATCCGCAGGGCCGATTCGTAACCGGTCTTGTCCATCATGTCCGTGATCAAGACGCAAATGCCCGAACCGGAATGCCGAATCGAAAAGTCCTTGACGCCGTCATGCAACGTGACGTTGTGACCGCCGTCGACCGATTCCAGATACTGCAACATTCGCCACAAATTGGATCGGCCGCGTAACACCGGTGCCGATCGCCCCGGCGGGCCCAATGCGGACACACACACGCGGTCGGCACGACACAGTCCGATGTAGCCCAGTGCCGCGGCCAACTGTTTGGCGACACGCAATTTGGACGGCTTGCCGAATTCCATCGACCCGCTGCAATCGACCAAAGCGTAAAAGTGCAGGTCTTCCTCTTCTTGGAACAGCTTCAAGAACAGCTGGTCCAGCCGCGCGTACAAGTTCCAATCGATCAAACGCAAATCGTCGCCGGGGACGTAATTGCGAAAGTCGGCGAATTCGACACTCTGGCCTTTCCGCCGACTGCGTCGCTCGCCTTTGATGCTGCCCCGAAAGACTCGCCGCGACACCAACTCCAAACGCTCCAACCGGCCCAACAAGTCGGGCGTCAGCAAAGGCTCGGTCGCGGCCACCGCACTACTCAATCGTCATGCTCCCAGATCGTCGTGCATTCATGTGGCGAGGTTGCCGAACCCATCGCATGCCGCGACAGGCGGCGGGCAAGCGATGGCGTTGTCAATCGAACAATTCCATCGCCGCGTGCATCGGAAACGTGTCGGCGTATTGGCGGAATCGTGCCACTTTGCCGTCTTCGATGTCGAACACGTGAGCAAACACGGCTTCCATCGGCTTTCCCGTCAAGCTGTGCACGCCACGGTACGTGCCTAACACGATCACATGATGGTCGGCGTCGATGACTTCGTCCATCGTGGCCGAAAACGAATTCCATTCCCCGTGCAACGCGTGCATGACCTTTTCGATCACTTCGTCCCGCCCGCGATGATGCCCACCACCGGGGAACCCCTTGCACTGAATCCACTGGACGTCGTCGGCCAGCAACTCACGTGCGGCATCATCGTTTTGTGCCGAGAAGCTGGCGTACACCTTTTCGACGACTTTTAATCCTGTGCTCATGTTACCACCTGCGAATAATTCGCATCACGCAAACGGGACATCCTTGATGACAATCACGGCCGCGGGTCGCCCACCCACGGCGAAAGTTCAATATACGCGATCGACTGTTGACAATGGTGCGCCCCGGCGGCGTCCGCGACAAATTGATGGATGCGTCGGTGTGGCTTGAATCATCGGATTCGATTCACCGCATCGTCCGTCGACTCAGCTTCACAAGGATCTCAGCTTCACGACCGCCGCAGATTCCCGAGGTCGCAACTTCTCACGGCCACATCGTCCCACGCCCGCGGCGACCTCCAGCGGAAATGCAAACATTGCTTCGTTCATCTTCGCTGCGTTCATCTCCGCTGCGAACGCGCCAGCGGATTTGATGAAAAGTTGATTTGTGATGGCCACGACCGCCATCGCCGGAACACCACTTGCTCGACCTCGCCGGCATCGTCGGACGGCGCCCATGGATGTCGTTCGGTTCCCTTTTTCCTTAGCTTCCATTTACTGACGAGGTGACTCATGACTTCGATGGGACGAAGTCTGGCCATGTTCGCAACCGTCGTGGCAACGGCGACCGCTATCCAGGCCCAAAACAACGAATCCTCCATGCGTACCGGCGACGGATTGATCGCCGTGCACACATCGTGGCCCGAAGAAGTCCGCGTGGGTGATTCTTTTTCATACACCGTGGACGTTGAAAACGTTTCCGACAATGTGACCTTGCATGCCATCAAGTTGGCGCAAAAAAACATGCAAGGCGTCAGCATTGATTCGGTTGCCATGCAAGGCGACAAAAACGATCAACCAACTGGTGACCAAGCGTCCGGCAACCAGTCTTCGCAAGACAAGTCGAAGAAACAGAAGAACCAACGATCGAATCAGAACAACACACTGTCGATCGCGACGCTGAAGCCCGGCGAAACCAAGACCTTCGACATCCAGGCGACCGCGGACAAACAGGGCGAATTACGCAGCTGTTTGGAAATTGTCGACTACAAACCGGCGATGTGTGTGACCGCCCGTGCCGTCAAACCGCAACTGGAGTTGACCAAAGTCGCCCCCAAGACCGCCAATCGATGCAACATGATCGAACTGGAATACGCCTTGAAAAACGGCGGAACCGGCGACGTCGGCCCGATCACCATCACCGATTCGCTAGGCAAAGGCTTGGCAACGATTGATGGCGAAAACCAGCTAAAGTTTGACGTCGATGGCCTGAAAGCCGGCGACACACGCCGCTTTGTCGCTCGTGTTTATGCGTCGAAAACGGGCGAATTCAGCAGCCGTGCGACCGCCAAAGCCGACGACAGCGATTTGAAGTCGCGCAGTCAAAAGACGACGACCAAAGTTGTCGCCGCCGAATTGGCCGCCAATGTCGATGGCCCCAATCGTTTGTATGGCGACGAACTGGCTCAATTCACCGCGACGATCACCAACCGTGGTGATGCGACGGCCGAAGACGTCCGTGTGAAAGTGATGTGGCCGCAAGACGCCAATCTGGTTGATCTGAGCGATCCGCAAATGAGTCGTGCCGAGAAGAAGAACGCCAACGGCAACCAATCGAAGTCCAACCAAAACGGATCATCCGACAACGATTCGAACAACAACGAATCGTCGAACAACAGCGATCAAAACGCCCAGATGGCCGATCGCACGCTGACGATTGACCGATTGGAACCCGGCCAATCCGCCACGTTCGACTATGCCATTCGTCCCGGCGAACTGGACAACGTGATGACCAAAGTCGTCGCCACAAATGTTTGTACCGTTGACGCGGCCGAAGACCAGAACAACGCCACCTCGCGTGCCTCGTCGACTTCCACCGCGCAAACCAAGATCGTGCGTCTGGCAGCACTGCAATTGACCGTTGTGGACGACGAAGATCCGGTCAAAAAGGGCGATGAAGTGGTTTACACGATTCGCGTTTGGAACGAGGGCGATGCGGCGGACCAAAACGTGAAGCTGTCGGCCCGATTGCCTGAGCAACTCTCCTTCGTCCAAGCCGATGGGCCGACGGAAGTGAAGTCCGAAGGCAATCACGTCGTCTTTCAACCGATCGAAACGCTGAAGCCCGGCGATGAAGTCACCTACACCGTGACCGCCAAGGGCGACGGCAACGGCCCGATTCAAATGCAAGCCGAATTGGTCAGCAATGAATTGGACAGTCGGATCCGCGCCGAAGAACCGACGCGCATCTTTCAACGCTAATCCAGGCGAACGAACTTGATCGAACCGTTTGTTTGATCGATCCGACAACGGGCCCACCGGCAACCTGACCGGCGGGCCCGTTTTTTTTTGGTATCACATGTGCACCATCCGCAGTCGAATGGTTTAGCGCTAAAACATTCAGGCCATGACGAAATCGAAGACCGGTTACGAAATCAAATCGTGTTGACCGCCCCAAAAACATGACCAAAACCGAATTTCCCGCGACCGGTCTGATACTGATCCCCGGATTCATGTCACCCGCTTGGATGATGCGGCCGCTGCATCGGGCACTACGTGACAGATTCGCGACCACCGTGCTGTTCGACTATCCACGCGTGTTTTCGAACCTGTCAAAAACTGTCGGGCAACTACGAAATCGAATCGACGCCGGACCAGTCGATCGCTGGGTCTTGGTCACTCATTCCTTTGGCGACTGGGTGGCACGTGCGGCTCTGTCACGTGGTGACCATTCCGATTCGCCTAAGGTTGTCAAAGCTGTGTCCATCGCACCGGTCATCGATGCCGTTCCGATGGCACGACGGGTGCGACCACTGCTGGGCCGATTCAGCGAAGAAATCCGAATCATGTCGGACCGCCGCGCGGTGCGATCGGCTTATCCGCCCAACGTCCAGCGAATCGTTTTATGGACGCGATGGGAATGGCTGATGAAGGCCCCGCCGAGTGATTTGCATGAGCTGAAAACGATCAATGCAACGCACAACTCGGTGTTATTTCAACCGGCGGGTATCACGGCGGTACGCGGAGCCATTCAACAATTGTGTGGCACTTCGCCCGCCGTCCAAGGAATCGCGGCAACCGTCTGATTCCCACGAATTGATGCAATGCGATCAGGGCTGAAACGGCATCGATGAGCGTTGCCTGTCACGGGCCGTCGCCACTTCGATTCGAGACAGAGACTGCTTCGACATCAAACCTTGATCAATCAAACGCCGCGCGGCGTCGATGCTGTCTTTGATCAAATACATCGGCACGCCCAGTTCATCACACTGCCGAACATACGCGTCCATTTTCTGATCGTGATGACTGATCGTTTCGGGATCCACGTCACGAATCAAGATGGCGGCGATTCGTTTCGGGTGCTCTGCGGCGATCTCGGCATACAGTCTGGCGTCTTCCTGTCCAGAGTCACCAATCAGGATGAAAGGCAAATCGGGATAGTCGTGCATCAGCCGCAACGCTTTGACCTTTTTTTGGTCATGACCTGACTTAATGAACTTGTCGCGATCGATTCCCAGATCGCGCAACAACAGCGGACCGGCGGGAATGGAATTCAACTCCAAGAAGTCCGATAACAAGTCGTGTAAGTTCCAAGGCGAACTGGACACGTAAAAGATTGGGTTGACTGGATCGTTGTCCAAACCGTCGTCACCAGATTCACGTCCGTCAAGTTCACCGTCGGCTTGCAACCGCTGGTAAAACTCGGCAACGCCGTCTAATGGCGCTCGTGTTCGCGCATTACCGAAGAACGTCAACTTGGCCATGGTCATCAGGCTGGTCGCACCGGTGTGCAAAATCGTATCGTCGACGTCGCTGACCACCGCAAAACGTGCCGATGGTGGCACCGCGAGGAAGGGACAAACAACGGGTGAAACGACATCCGAGTTTCCTGAACCTTCGATTCGCAACACCGCGGATGACCAATACGGAATCGGCCCGGCGGATTCGCCAACGCGGGGAACTTCCAGATGGAAATAGCCTTCCCGGTCACTGGTCGCCCGAGCATCTTGATCACCGACACTGGCACGAACGATCACGCCGGGGACTTCATCGGATGCAAACCGACGCACGGCGTCCAGCATGTTGTCCCACCAGCGGTCATTGCGAAAATCGGGATCCAGTGGCGGGTTCCGCAGCACACGTCCGCTCAAGTGAATCGATTGCCGGGTCGCGTGCCCCACATAAGGATAGAGCTGTGGCGTTCCCGGTTTGCCATACCGTTTGCGAAGCTTACGAAGTCCGGCGTCAAACGCGTCATCGACGTCCGATGCCAGGTGACGCGCCCACTGGTGAAAGGAATCCTGCCAATGTGCTTGTGGTTTATCCATCGCGATGGTGTGTGATGATCCAGGGCTTGGAAATTGAAAGTCGATGCATTCTGGAAAAGCAAACCCTATTCCAACGCTTGACTGGCAATCGACGGATCCGAAAAACGCTGGACGCAAAAAACCATCGACCTTTGGTCTCACCCGTCATCCGGTTTAGGCTCGCACCAACATCTGCAGCACGATCGATCCCATCAGCGACACGTGCGTGATGAACAGGATGAAATAGTGCCCCAGCCGAACATGGAATCGGATCACCGACACACCGACCAACAGATGCACCGCCGTCGTGATGAAAGGCAACCACTGGGCCTGATGAATGGAGCTTTCCAGGAACTGGCCCGACAGCATGGCGGTCAATATGCCCGGCATTGCAAGACTGGCCCAAACAGTCCGTGGAAACTCGTTCATCAAATCCGCATCGGTGTAAACCCAAGCAAACGGCAACATCATTCCCAGGACCAACACCACCAGTTCGGGACGGACCATGCGACGTCGCCACACACTGAATCCCCATGCCGACCAGGCACCGAGGCAAACCAGCACCGTCGTTGCCAACGGGATCTTCTGGCATCCGACGATCACCGCAGCAACAACCAAGGGCACCATCAACAGCCACCGCAATCCATAACGTCCTGGCCCAAGTTTCGATCTCGCCGACGTGTCGCCGATGCCAACCGACGAATCATCATTCAGTCGAAATGCGATAGGCCAATAGCGACCGGCGATAAAACAAAGCACGCTGGAAATGATCCAGCTGGCCAGCGGAATGATCCAAAGCAAATGGGACTGGTCGCTTTGGTCCGATTCCGTCCAATCGTAGAAACCCGGAATCGATAGCCCGCAACCGGTCAGCACCACCGCCGATGCGATCACAAAAGGCTTGGCGTTTCGTCCAGATGGGGTCCACATGCTTGGAAGGATCCCGCCGCAACCGAAGCGCGGCGCGATTCGTCGAAAATCGCTGAAAACTCTTCAGCCCCACGACCAAACGATGCGGGCGTACAGCAACGAAACATGCCCCAGTCATCCCACCAAGCAACTTGGGCAGACCACGCAGACTGGACAAGCCGCCCGACACAGCGGACTCAAGCCGCCGCGATCCGGCGTCCGATAACGCCCACGGGAATGCCACCAAAAAATGGACGGGGCTGTGATGAAGATCGATCAATCGGCGACCGGGTTTGTGACCTTTGATCAACGGCGACGCAACAACGACCATCTGGTCCAAAACGTGTTTGATCAAGTGCTGGAAGCCGCCGGGCGTGACGGGTACGCCAGCGCGGAAACGCCGGACGCGATCGACGGGCAGACACCGGGGATCGCCGAAGCCTGGGACCAGTGGTACCGCAACGAATCGCTGGGACGGTACCGACAAACCGAAAACCGACAGCAACTCGGCCAGACCTTTGCGGACGTCATGGTCCAGGCGTCGGAGTCGGCGGGCTATGTCGATCCGATCGGCTTTCTGAACCAGTTGTCCGAAGACCAGATGGAAACGGTCCGTCAGATTCATGCGCTGGCCGAACCGATTCGCGTGTCGTCGTTAAGCGAAGAAGGCGCACTGAACCTGTTGTTGCCGCCGGCCGCACAGATCGATCTGGACAACGACGGTCTGACCGAATCCGGCAAGGCATACGGCATTCGCTTTCCCGACAGCCAGACGCCACCGGATGTCGTGACCGCTTGGGATAACGCGACCGCGGACATGGATGAAAGCGAACGCATGATGCATATGCTGCACATGAAGTTGCCGGTGCTGACGTCCAACGCCGTGGTGAAACCGGACGGCACCTTTTCGCATTTTCGCCAGCCCGGCGATCCCGATTGGATCAACCCGATGGCCAGCGAAGACTATTCGTATCGCGGGGCGACCGAGGACATGATCGATTACCTAAACGCCTTTCGCAGCCAGATTCCGTCCGACCGCTATGAACGCGACATGGCATTCTGGCAAGCGTTTCGATCGGAACTGATCACCGCAGGCGTCGACTGAATCATTTCTTCCGTTTCGGTTTGACCGCATCGCTGGGCAACCACTCGGCCAAATCCTTCTTGACGGATGTAAACGCCGGATCGTTTGCCAAGTTTTTCCATTCGTATGGATCGGCAACGCTGTCGTACAGTTCTTCATCACCGTTGGCATAGCGAATGTAGCGATGCTGTTGCGTCCGCACGGTATGGTTCTCATACCCATGCGTGGTGATGGCGGGGTAATCCCAGGATGCGGACGGATCTTTCAACAGTGGCGTGATGTCGTACCCGCTGACGTGCCCGGGCTTGGGGATCCCGGCCAATTGACACAACGTCGGATAAACGCTCATGAGGTCAACCGTGCGTTCGCATCGGGTCGACGGCTTGGTCATTCCGGGAACGACCCAAATCATCGGCGTTCGCGTCGGTTCTTCCCAAAGTGCGAACTTACGCCAGTGTTCCTTTTCACCAAACGACCAACCGTGATCGGTCCAAAACACGACGATCGTGTTATCACGCTCAGGACTTTTTTCAAACGCATCCAACAGGCGACCCAGATTCATATCGGTATAGGCACACGTCGCCAGATACGACTGGATCGCTGCCTTCCAACGTCCACTCTTCAAGAACTTTTCGTGATCCCCGTTGCGTGCCATCTTCACGGCCGCGGGAGGCAAATCATCTAAGTCGTCTTCGCGGTGAGGCGGCAACTGAATCGATTCCAACGGGAACGCATCGTAGTACTTTCGCGGGACGACAAAAGGCAGGTGAGGCTTGTACAAACCCAACGCCAAAAAGAACGGCTGGTCGTCATCCCGGTTTAACCGATCGATGATGTAGTTGGTGCTGTGCCAATCGATCAAATCTTCGTCTTTTAGATTCGGATGCACTTTGTCATTGTGGTAACCGTCCATCTTTTCAACGTTCGGGCCGTTCAGCGTGAACCCGGTCTTGGACATGTATTCGGTCCACTCGGACTCGTGATAGTCCATGCTGTGATAGATCTTGCCAGCACCGGCGACATAGTAGCCGGCCTTTAGAAACTGAGCCGACAAACCATCGCCGGCCGGTTGGTGGGTTTTCCACTTGTCGCCATTCTTATAGCACCCGGTCACCCACGGACGGCGCCCCCCCATCAAAGCGCACCGTGATGGTTCGCACGCGGGCACTGCACAGTAAGCCTGTGTGAACGCGGTGCCCATCTTGGCCAGCCGATCAAAATTGGGTGTCTGGGCCTGTGGGTTGCGTCCCATGAAGGTCAGCCAATGATTCAGATCATCGACCGCGATCATCAACACGTTGGGCCGCTGTGCGTTATCCGCCGTCGCACTGTTGGCGAACATGCAGATCAGCGTCAGCGACACGATCGCCGCAGACAAGAAACGTCGCATCATGGAAAGGTCCTTCAATAAGGCCATGGGAGGTGGGAATGTAGCAGTGGTGGGCGGGATGGCCGGCCATCATCAGCTTGCACAAGCGTGACGGTCGCGACCAAGCGATCATCTTAGTCCGTCGACGATCGGGCCGAAACAAGCGGGACGACCACGACAGACGACGACCATGACAGACAGGGTGCACCGCTTCACCGCGACGGCCACCGTTTCAACACGTTGCCGTCGGTGTCTTCCAAACGCAAGTCTTTGATTTCGACACGCCCCGGGCCTTCGCACAAGTCGACTCGAATACCGAACACCGGTGCTTCGGATCCCGGATCGGCTTCCAACCGGACCGTGAGATCGTGCCATTGTTGATCGTGAACGACATCGATGGGCAACTGTTGCCCACTGGGAAGCTTTGTGGCTTGGTCGCGGGTCCAAAAAACATGACCTTGGCCGCTGGAATTGCTGCGGACGGACATCCGCAACACGAACGGTCCGACGCGCTGGCCGATGCCGACTCGGTCGATCGCCAGCCCCGGATCATCCCCGCGGCACTGCATCACCATGACGCCATCTTTCAACGTGATCGTTGTTCCGATGCGTGCACGCACGCCGTCAACTTCGCTGACGCGTGATTTGCCCGATGGTTTGCTTCTGCCTTTTCGCTTGGTCGCCTTTGCGTCACCAATCTTGCCGTCATCGCCGGATATTTCTCCTAGCGACCGGTACACCGGTTCGTCACCCTCGCTACGCAGTTTCGAATTCATCGAATCGGGAAACCAGTCATCCCATCGCGATTGAAGCTCCGCGACTTTGCCGGGCATGTTGGACGCCAAGTCATTGGTCTCGGTGCGATCATGGCGAAGATCGAACAATTGCCAGGGGCGACTCCAGTCCGAAGCCAGCTTCCAATCCCCCGCGATGATTGCGCGGTGATCGAACAAGTGAAAATAGAGCGCGTCGTGTGGACGCCGTTGCTTTCCTTGAAAGATCGGCACCAACGACTTACCCGGAAACGAACGCAGCGGCTGTCCGTTCGCCTGTTGCGGCCATCGACCACCGCTGACGTCGATCAGCGTGGCCATCAGATCAATGATGTGTCCCGGTTGATCGGTGATGCTGCCCGGATCGGTCGTCATGCCCGCCGGCCAGTGCGCGATCAACGGCGTGCAACTGCCCCCGTTAAAAACATTCCGTTTGTAGTGACGAAACGGCGTGTTGCTCAGATGAGCCCAACCGACGCCGTATTCCCATGCCGAATCACCGTCGGGCGGCGTCCCACGGCGGCCACGGTCGTATGGCGAGGCACCGTTGTCGCTTAAGAAAAGGATCAGTGTGTTGTCCAGTTCACCGGTGTTGCTCAGATGATCGACGACCCGTCCGATGGCTTGGTCCATTCGGTCGACCATCGCGGCGTAGGTGCTGAACCGCAGATCCTCAAAGTCTTGATCTTCCGCAGACAGTTCATCCCAGGCAGGAATGGTGTCTGGCCGCCGCGGCAAAGCCCACTCGCTTCGCACCAGCCCCATTTGTAATTGCCGTTGGTATCGATCCCGACGCAATTGATCCCAACCGGTTTTGTATTTTCCGCGATAGCGGGCGACATCATCGGGCCAAGCCTGCAGCGGACCGTGCGGTGCATTGAACGCTAGATAGACAAAGAACGGCTGGTCAGGATTGCCCTGGCGGACCTTATCAATGAACTCGATCGTGTAGTCCGCATTGGCATCGGTCGTATAAAAGCGATCATCCTTGGGCTGAAACGGCTGGTCATACAACCGATGCGACGGATGGCCTTTGAAGTAATTGCTGGCACCGCTCAGATGCCCAAAGTAGTGATCGAAACCTCGATCGATGGGATTGCCGTTCAAGTGCCACTTGCCCACCGCGATGGTCGCATACCCTTGCCCCCGCATGGCCTGTCCCATGGTTAGCCCGGTTTGGATGCCCAACCCACAATCGTGCCAATACTGGCCACTGACAAGCGATGCACGCGTGGGTTCGCACTTATGTGAATTGTAGAAACGGGCAAACCGCAAACCGTTCTTGGCAAGCTGATCCAGGCGCGGCGTTTGGATCTCGCCGCCATAACATCCCAGATCCGAATACCCCAAGTCATCGGCCAGGATCAAAACGACATTGGGACGCTGCATCGCCGTGTCCGCGAACGCCAAAACCGTGCCGAAGAAAAGACAGACCGACGCGGCAAGCATCGACCGATGAATGTACCCGAGCATTTTGGAATCGCATCCCGATCAATGGGCGACCGAACGCTGTCCCTTGTGGAACAGAACTGAAACGGTCGCCCATTCTATCGGAACCGATGATGCAACACGGGCCGCGGATGCCCACGTGTTCGGAGACACGCATTCCGGGTCTATCCGACAATGCTACCGGGTCTATCCCGCGACGCTTCCGGCAACCGCAACGGCTGGCATGGCGGTGCCGCCAAAGGCCGGTTCGGTCGCGTGGACCTGACAGTCGTGCTCCTGTCGTGCCAGTGTGATCAACATCACGTCCGGCAACGTGTCCACACCCAACTGACGCAGCATGTTGACCAGTTGTGCGGAGGTGTACTGGGCGTGCGTACAGACGTGCATCAAAACGTCGGCGCGAGGACATGCGTGACGCGTCCCATTGCCCGAACTGGTGCTGACCTTGATCACGGGACGCTGCAGGTCATCGCCGGTCAGCCCGGCCAAATAGTCCGTCCAGCGTCGGTCCAGATCGTTCCAACGACGCCTGAGTTCGGCCAAGTTTTCGATCGCTCCGTCGCCTTGCTGGTTTCCTGGCAAGCGTCCGCGAACGTCCCCTGGCATCACCGGGTCTTCGTTCCCCTGCAATGCTTCCAACCAAACGTATTCCGCGGCCATCAAGTGGACCAGGGTTTTCCAAATGCTTCCCTGACCGATCGACAGCGAGGTGTGCAATCGTACTTCGGCGACTTGGCCGACCGAGGCCAACAGTTGTTGATTGGTCCAAGTACGATGCTGATGCAACCTGCGTATCAAGTCGATGGTGGTCATTTCAGTGGGTGCCACGGGGGCGTTGAAGGGAAGCGTGTGATAACTGGCAACTGAGACAGATTGTCACGCATCCATGTTCGGCCCTTTGGACGACTTTGTCACAGATTTTCGCGGCACCTTGCCGATCGCTTGGGCCCTGGGGTTTGGAGCGCTGGCCGACTAGACCGCCGCCGAAGTCCAGGATGGTGGATCGCTTGCCGGGAACGATTCCATTCCCGCTTCGGTCACCCAGTCTTCCGATTCGACGGGATCAGACGTCGCAGGGCGATCCGTGGCAGATTCCTGTGTTCCGGCAACGAGTGTCTGATCGTCGCGCCAAGTCGAAACCAAATCGGCCGCCTGAGCGACGCGTCGCAGCAGGTCGGGATACGATCCCGGTGGGTCTTGCTGGGCGAACTGATCCACCTGTTGCGCCCACGCACTGGCAACGTCGTCTTGGTCACCGGCTAAATGTTCGGCCGATTGATTGACGCGATCACACAGTTGTTTCCACTGATCTTCGATGAACGGATGACGCATGATTGCACTCCTGCTTTGTGGGGGTAAGTCACGAAAAAAGTCGAGACGGATGAAGGGGCATCATCCGTTTCGACAAGTCGTGCAATCGTTGCGCCGAAACGGTGTTCGCTATTGCTTCTTCAGCGATATCGACATGCCGCCGCGAACCACCGTTTCCAATTTCGGGTTGGTCGTGATCGCTTCCATAAACGGCGGGTGTGCCATACGCGGATTGATGTTGTGCGCCAAAATCAAACCTCCCGGACGCAACATCGGCATCAACGTGTTTAGGTAATCGATGTAGCCTTCCTTGTCGGCATCCAGAAAGATCATGTCGACGGTCCCCGACAGCTTTTTCAATTCGACGTGTGCATCGCCTTCGACCAAGGTGATCACGTCGGAAAGCCCCGCCCGTTGAAAGTTTTCACGCGCGGTGCGAGCACGATCGGCGTCAATCTCGTACGTCGTTAGCTTGCCGCCGGTCTGCCGTAGCCCCAAGCCGATCCAAATGCCGGAAATTCCGGTGGAAGTCCCCAGTTCCACCACGTGCTGCGCATTGATCGACTGGGCCATGATCCGCAACAAACGGCCGTCGTGCTGGGGCACATTTCGGAAACGCTGATTTCGACCGATGTCATCAAGAACCGTTAACGCGTTGCGTTCAAAGTCGTCCAACGCAACGGGGCCTTTTTCCAGTTGAACGTCGCCGGGAATTCGGTCGCCGCTGCCGCCTGCACCACGCTGAGCCATCACGCGACTGGCACCCAAACTGATAAACGAGACGACCAACAAAGCGACGCCAACGCCATACTTAACCACAGTCATGTCAACCTCCGGAAGAAACACAAAACGATCAACCAAGTCAGATGTAACGAAACGTCGTCGTCCCCCACACGCCCCGCCGGTAACGCCCTGCGATAGCGAAACGATCGAATCGACGAACCATCGGCGACGACGCAATCAAGATGACGCGACAGTTCCCGCCCCACTTGTGGCCTTGACCAACATGTCGATCCACGGGCCCAGGTAATGTCCGTTGTCGTGGAAGGTCCGTCCGCTGACCAAATTTCCATCGACGACACAGGGTTCGTCGACGAAAATTCCGCCACACACTTCCAGATCGAACTGGCATTTGGGAACGGTCGCCATCCGCCGCCCGCGTACACAATCCGCGTACGCAGGGATTTCAACACCGTGACAGACACTGGCGATCGGTTTTTCCGCCGCGAAAAATGCCTTCGTCACGCGAACCAGGTCCCGGTCGTAACGGATGTATTCCGGTGCACGCCCGCCGGAAAACATGATGCCGGCATACTGATCGGGATCGATTTCGGCAAACGTGATGTCCGCCTCAATCGTGTAGCCTTCCCATTCCTTGGTGATCGTCCAACCGGGTTTCACTTCATGCATCACCATCTGGTAACGACGTTTTTCCGGCGCGGCGACCACGGGCTGCATCCCCGCTTCGATCAAACGGTAAAACGGATACATCGTGTCCAGCGTTTCGCTGGCATCACCAATGATGATCAAGACTTTGGGACGTTCCGACATGGCGTGGTCCGGGTTTCAATGCGAGGGAGGTGAATCAGAAATTTAAGCGGTCGATAAAACGATTCGCGATTCAGACGACTTCGAATCCGCTGCGTTGCGGACGCCGCATCATGTCGTTGGCCGCTGAATCGTCACCAAAGTTTTCTGCGACCGGATCCCAAGTCAACGAACGCCCCAGTCGCATCGACAAATTGGCCAAGTGGCAAGTCGTGGCGCTGCGGTGTTGACTCTCCACGTCCGAGATCGGCGTCCGGCGGGAATGGACACAGTCAAAGAAGTTGCCCATGTGGTTGATAATCGCGTCCAATTTTCCGGCACGCGGTGGACGCTGGAGATTATCGTCTTCATACAGCGTGTACGTTTCGCGGGGCAGCGGTTCGGTTTCCAGTCGCTGCACCGGAGCCCCGTCCAACACGCTGCGATTGACGAACAGACGTCCTTGGTCACCTTCGAACAAAATACCGCGTCGACCGGTGTCGCGGACCAACAACTGCACTCCGTTTTGGTACTGGATATCGGCTTCGAAATCGGTGGCGACGTTGTAACCGTCGGCGATGCCGGGAAGCTTGGCACGCGTCTCGATCTGCGTCGGCAGCGATCCGATCGCCCATTGGGCGATGTCGACATGGTGGGCTCCCCAGTCGGTCATTTTTCCACCGGCGTATTCGTACCACCAGCGAAACGTGTAGTGACACCGCTCGGCAAGATAAGGCACGCGCGGTGCCTGGCCCAGCCAAAGATCCCAATTCAAGTGACTGGGAACGGGAACCGGTTGAAACGGCCCGCCACTGGGGTTCTTGTCTGTGGTGCAGGTCACGCGACGTAATTTTCCGATCCGTCCGGCACGCACCATCTCGGCAGCCAAGCGAAACCGCGAATCGTTTCGCTGCCAAGTTCCGACTTGGATCACACGATCATGGGACGCGGCCACGTCGCGAATGACTTTGCCTTCGTCGATGGTCAACGTTAGCGGTTTTTCGCAATAGACGTCTTTGCCCGCTCGCACGGCATCGATCAGCATCTTGGCATGCCAGTGGTCCGGTGCGCCGATCAACACCACGTCGACGTTCTTGTCGGCCAACAGTTCCTGATAATCTTCGCTGATCTTGGGCGTGCTGCCGAAACTGGCGCGGGCCTGTTCGCGGACATGCCGATCCACGTCGGCGATGCGAACGACGTCTCCGTACAGCCTTGCCTTCTCGGCGATTACCGATCCCTGGTATCGCATGCCGATGGCACCGATGCCGACGCGTTCAACTTTGTGTTTGGATTTTTCGCCGGCGGTGTCCGCCGTGGCGTTTCGCAGATTTGCTGCGGTGGCAACGCTGGTCGCCGCGACCGCTTGCAAAAAGCTTCGTCGTTTCATCATTCACCGGTGGGTTGGATGGTGGAAGGCGGGAATCCCGTCGACCGGCCGGCCAATTCTTCGGCCCGTCGTCGATCCAGGATCCACTCCATCCTATCCAACTCGGTGTAGTACATGGCGCTGGGATCGATCCCTTCGCTCTTGAGCCAGCGGACGCGTTGTCGAACGGCTGGACGTTTGGCCACGGCAGGCAGCACCACCAACCAAATCGTTGCCAGCACCGTTACCGCCAAGCCCAACGCCAAACGTCGTCGGTTGGCCGATCGTCGAAGGTTGTTCGTCAATCGCATCACGGTGTGGCCGTCGTTGGGAAGACGACTTTGAACATCAGATACGCCATGACCAAGGTCAAAACCAAGTTCAGCGACTGTCCGCACACGTACAGAATCAACGGTTTGCCACCCTTCAGCTGTGGCAACAATTGACGAAAGTTCGTTTCCAGCCCGATGCAAACGAAAGCAAGGCAGAAGAACCAGCCACGCAAGGTTTTTGTCGAACCCTTGATCATCGCATTGACCAACTCCGGTCCGGCGGGCAGTGTCGCGTACAGAATCGAAAACAAGACCGACATCGCGATGAAGCCCAAGACGAACTTGGGAAAGCGGTACCAGATTTCCGAAACACCGACACGCGGACCCGCCGGATCGCGTTCGACGTAAGTCACCCAATACACGGCGACACAAAACGCCGTGACGCCGATCAAAATGTTTTGAATCATCTTCACCGTCGCGGCGACTTCCAACGCATCATCGCCCAGCACGGCGCCCGCCGCGGCCACCGCACCAGTTGAATCGATCGTCCCGCCCAGCCAAGCGCCCCCCAGAATCGGGTCCATACCGACCGCTTTGATGATCGCCGGCAAGACGACCATCATGATGACGGTGAAGCTTAGCGACAGACCGATCGCCAGCGACAATTCTTCCTTTTTGGCTTTGCACGACGCCGCCGTCGCGATCGCCGCCGAAACCCCGCAGACGGACATGTCCGCGGAGACCACCATGTTCAATGATTTGGAAGGAACCTTCAAAACCTTTTGGCCAAACACATACGTGGAAATCAACACGACCGGTGTCACCACCCAAGCGACGAACACGCCGGGCACCCCCAACGCCAATAAGCGGCTCATCAAGACTTCCGCTCCCAACAGGACCAAGCCCGTCTTGATAAAGAACTCCGTTAAAATCGCTGGCCGCAAAAACTCCGGCGTGCCGACGGTGTTGCTGATCACCAAACCGACCAGCAATGCCCACAACGCGTATTCCAAGTTGTAAGACTTCAAGACTTCCTGGCCGGCCATCACGTAGGCCAGGGCCGCCAGGGCAAACACCGCCGGAAAAGCCACCAAAAACTGCTTGGCCGATCGACCGCGCAACTGCATCGCCAAGGCGAACAACACGCCGATCGTGACAAGAGCGCCGGCGATTCCGATCCAGTTGCCCGCCAACCCGGCCAGCGGATTGACCGACCAACCGCCCGGCTTGGCCAAGAACGATTTCAGCGGGCTGACCACATCCATCGGTTCACCGGCCGCAATGCTTTCTTCCAGTCCGACCGGACGGCCCAGCCAAACCGCTGCCATGCAGATCAACAACAGCGTGCCGCCGCACCAGATCGCCCACCAGTCTTCGCTGGTCCGCATATCGGTGATCCAATTCGGTCGCTGTGGCGGCGTTACGGATTCGGTGGTCGAGTTTTCAGCGGTCGAGGATTCGGTGGGGACGTTCTCCGGGTCTTGATTCATTCAGACGGCTCGGCAAGAGGTGGGATGCGTCAGGGAGGGGCGGTGGGCGAGCGGATGTTGATCGCGTCGCGACAGGATCAGACACCAGCGGTTGACTATGCTCCAATCTTCAAACCCGACATTTTCCCGCCGGACCCTCCAACTTGCAACGGCCAGTCGTCCAACATTCAGTCCTGCGGCAACGGCGATCCGGCAACCAGGTTCCGTCATCTGCATCGTCACGATTGGCGGGCGGTCGGGTTTCGCTTCCGCTCGGCTGATCCACGATGTGGTTAAACTGGACCGGGGCGCCCCACCCGCCAAAGCCCGCGACCTTTGGTCGCGATCTTCCTGTCCCCACGCCACGTCGCCACCGAATTGATGAACTTGTTGCCCGATCGTTTTTCGCGATGGATCGCCGAAAGCCGGCGTTGGCGACTGATCCTGCTTGTGGGCGGCCTTGGGATGCTGGCCCTGATGATGACACTGGTGTTGCGAGTCGACGGACGCTGGTTGCCGGCGGAGGTCCGACGTCTGCAACAAGAAGAAGCGTACTTGTCGTCCACGGTGGACCGCGACGTTTTGTACGAACCTCAAGATCCCTTGCGGGCCGGATTCCACACGCGATACCAGGATTCTGCCGACGCCAACGAATGGGTCATCGTGGATCTGGGCAAAGAATTTGCATTGGATCGAATCGTTCTGGCGCCCACATGCATCCGCGACAACAACAATCGTTTGGTCACCGGATATGGTCTGCCCCGACACGTCAAAATCGAAGCCTCCGATACCGAAGACTTTGCGTCGCCGCGATTGCTGGCTGAACGACAACTAAATGCATCGGAGACGACGGGGCGTTACCCGATTCAGTTCGTTTCGCACGGCCGACGTGGACGATTCATTCGGGTGACTCTTTCGGAATTGGCCGACAAGGACGGACAGTATTTTGCGTCGCTGGGCGAACTGATCGTCATTTCGGGCAATCGGAATGTGGCCCAGTGGCGACCACTGAAGACGTCCAGTTCGATTGAGACCGACATGCGATGGTCAGTGGAATTTCTAGTCGACGAATTCTCAATCCTGTCGGCTCCACAGATTGCCACGCCAAGCAGCACCGATGGCTATCTCGTCCGTGACACCCTGACACTGCCCCATGAAATCGTCGTCGATTTGGGTCAGACCTACGACATCGATGAACTGAGGTTGTATCCGGCACAGCCGAAATCGGAACCCTTCACACCGGGCTGGGGATTTCCGGCACGATTCCGCGTGGAAGTCAGTCAAACCGCGGATTTTGCTGACCCGACGGTGCTGCTGGGTTTCGAAGGATTTGATCTTAGGCACTGGACGGATCGACCGCTAATCATTCCCGTTGGCACGCGTCCGTTCTTCACTCGCAACCAACCCCTGTTCGCCGCCTCTCCGTCGGAATCCATTCCGGAAATGCCCGTTGACCCGGTCACCGCACGCTTCGTCAAAGTGTACGTATCGGGCAGTGATTCACGACTATCGCCTCCCGTGATCGCGTTAGCAGAACTACAAGTTTTCGCGGGCAATGAGAACGTTGCACTTGGAAAATCTGTCTCGGCATCCGAAACGTCGGAACGCTGGAGTTCATCGGCACTGGTCGATGGATTCAACAGCCGCTGGAAACTGATTCCCGACTATGATTGGTTGGTGCGAATCAAACGCCGACAATTCGACGAACAGGCGTTACAGAAGATTCGTGGTGAATTGGGCAATGCCTATTCGCAACTGTGGCGGCGTTTGGCGGCCGGCGGCGGAGCGACGATTTTGGTGATCATCGGATCGCTGACTTGGGGCATGACCAGCGAACGCGCCCGAGCGAAACGAGAAACCAAACGTCTTCGTGATCGCATCGCCAGCGATTTGCACGATGACATCGGCAGCAATCTGGGAACCATCCGATTGATCAGCCAAACGATCTTGATGAACCCGCATTGCGATGACGAACTCCGCCAAGACATCCACGAGATCGCCAAGATCGCCACCGAAACAAGCGATTCGATGCGTGACATCTTGTGGCTGATCAAGCCGACAACGATGAATTTGGATGAATTTGTGGGTCGTCTACGACAGACCGCCAACCGAATGCTGGGACACTGTCAGTTACAAGTCGATGTGACCGAGAACATCCCTGCGATGGAGGTCTCGGTCGCTTGGCGACGGAATGTTTTCTTGTGCTATAAAGAATTGCTTCACAACCTGCAAAAACACGGACATCCCGAACACGTTTCCATCTGGATCGAATACCGGGCACCACGATTTCAGATCGTTATCACCGACGACGGCCGAAAGTTCCATCCCGCCACCGTGCATCGGGGCGAAGGCCTGACCAACATCGAAAAACGTATGCGAGAAATTGGCGGCCACATCCGCTTTGTCCAACAAGATCGACGTGTCGCAACGTTGCAAACGAAAATCAGCTAAACTTCGCCGCCACTTATGAACCCTGAACACAACGCCGAAATCTCACCCGCGGCCACGCCCGGTTCGAATATCCGAGTCTGGTTGATCGAAGACAACGATGCGTACCGACGTAGCTTGTCACGCGTCATCGACCTGCTGGACGACTGCGTATGCGAATACGATTTTGACAGCGCCGAATCGGCGATCCGGCGATTCAAGGAAGGCAGACAACCGGATGTCGTCTTGTTGGACATTGGCTTGCCGGGTATCGATGGCATCACAGCGATCGGCCAGATTCGAGAGATCTATCCCGATTGCAAGCTGGTCATCCTGACGGTCTTTGACGATCACGATCGCATCTTCGGTGCCGTGTGTGCCGGCGCCGATGGCTATCTGTTGAAAACTTCGTCCAACGAAGATATCGAGCGGGCGATTCGTGAAACCCTTGCCGGCGGCGCTTCGATGACGCCGCAAGTGGCTCGAAAAGTCCTCACGCTGATGAACCATTCGCGACCGACCGCCGACGACAGCGGTCTTTCGCCCAGAGAAATGGAAGTGCTCAGCCGTCTAGTCGAAGGCATGACCAAGGAGGAGATCGGGGTCGCGTTGGGCATCAGCCGACACACCGTCGACAAACACGTTCGCGCGATCTACCAGAAGTTACACGTCAACACGCGCGCCGGCGCGACGGCGGCAGCCATCCGCCGTGGATTGGTTTGAATCTTGCCTTCGGGCAGACTTGTTGCCGCACCCAAACGAACCGCCGCCTACACCGCGAACGCGGACCGAATTGCACGCACTGCTGCGGCGACGCCACCCGGTCGCAGACTTAACACAACGTCCGAATGCGATGTTTCCGTCGCGACATCCGCCTGTGACTGCTTTGTCTCCTGGTCTTGCTGGGGAACATCCGATTCCAAAATTCGCATCACGCACGAATCGGTGACCGACGCCGGCGCGTGTGTGGGCTGGGTGATGACGTTGGGTTGTTGAGAATCACTAAATTCAAAACCGGCGTCGCATTGCGGACAGTTCACCCAAGTTCCGACTTTGGTCGCATCGTCGTGAACAAAATGCCCCAGCGGACATATCGCGGTGATGGTTTCGGATTCCATATTCGTCCCCATTGATGATCGTTTGCCGTGCGTCAGCATTGTTTCAATCAAACCCTGCTGGTTTAAAACCCGATCCCCAGTCGCAGGTTTCGCGAATCAGCGGCGGGCCTATCGATTGCAATAGCCACCGACGAGTCGACATCCGCCAAGCATGTCGTTGGAAAGTCGACGGTGGCGTGAGGTCGGCCATCGCTTCACTCTCAAGGGAAAACCTGACAGGTGATCTTCAGTGGGACTCTACGGCATCGATCAACCCTTCGTGTGAATTCGAATCACGTGTCGGACGGGCCGGACCGCCTGACGAACGGCCTGAGCCAACGGTGCACGTTGCTGTTCCGTTTCACGAACGGCTTTCTCCATATTCTTCTGACCCGATTGGCCGTGAAACACCTTCTTGATCTGGTGAGTTTCAAAGGCCTGCTTCTCGGCCACCGCTTGGCTGACATCTTCAAACGCGTCGACAAACGGGTTGTCGGTGAATTCGGCGGCCAGGTTCACACCGGCGGTCAACTGAGCAGGTGAATAGGTGTGCGACTGATTCCCCCACGTGACCGTCGCGATCCCCGACAATCCCGACACCGTCAACATCAATCGATTCAAGTCATCGTCAAAGGGAACGAACGTCATCCCCGATCGCACCGAATCGTCGCGATCGACCGGGCCGTCGGCGCAGAACGGATAACGGTGGCTGATCAAAGACACTTCGCCCTGTTTCATCGACACGACTTCATGACCGCCCTCAGCCGTTGCCGTGTCCGCCGACATGTCGACGTGAATGCGTCCCAAATCGCCGTCGATACCCAAAGCACGCAAATAGGCGTAAGCCATGATCGCATGTCCCGCCCAATCCGGGTGGATGCCGTCGCGGCCACACATTTCATAAGGTCGCCAACCTTGCCCGGGGTAGCGTCCCGGCGCAAACACTTTGGCTTGATACATCGGCCAAAAGACATCGGCAAACGCGACGTGCTGTTGTTCGGCGACATCAATGGCAATGTCCCGAAGCGCACACAAATGCTGGTTGTGTTCATCCAGAGTGCCTGATCGACTCTTGACCCATGTCGCGATCTTGCCGCTGCACCCCGGTGATCCGACGACAACCTCCGCACCCGCCGCCTGACACTTGCGAACGATTTGCCGATAGTGGTCCGCGTACCATCGCCCGTTGGTCACGTCGTATGGCCGATACCTTGCATCGTTCATGCCATAACTAAGTGTGACGACGTCGGGTTGAAATCGCAGACAATCGTTGTCCATCCGACGCAAAAAACCGTCGGTCTTTTCACCGCTCCAGCCGTACTGCCGGACTTCGATTTCCATTTCAGGCATGCAGGCGATCAAATAGGTCTCGATCAGACGCGAATACATGCGTTGCTCGGTGATGGAATCCCCCGCGATCGCCAACAAATCGCCCTTTTCCAGCAACAGCTTTGCCGGTGGCGGCGGTGCCAACCGCGGATTCAGCTTTTCGAACGCGACGTCGTTTGGCTTGGCTTCATACTGGTAAGTCGCCGCTGCCGGATCGGCCGGCCTGGCCGCCTCCTGTGCTTTGGCCTGCGCAAACCCTAAGGCGACTGCCATCCAGACGGAACAGAACAATAACGGCAAACGTGAACAACGAATCATGGAGGAAGACTTTTTCAAAGAAACGCGGCATCAATCATCCGCGTGACACGTGGTGACTCTTGAAGCCGAATTTTAATCGCTGCTTCCGACACTGTGTCGAGTTTGGTTTTGAGCCACAAACCATCGAGAGATGACCAGTGTTGTTCCGTTCGCAAAGCAGAAAACCGTGGCTATCCCGACCATGGGTGCCTGCACACCAATCACACGTTTTCGTTCGGCGGTGACCGCGCCTCACAGCATCGGGGTTTTCGCCGCTTGCGAGTGATGAACGAAGACCGCGCCGCGCCCGGAAAAGCCTTCGGGCCCCGCGCCAGCAACATTGCACCGAGTTATAAGCAGCGAGCATTCAGCGAAGACTCAGTATCGATCATCGCGACCGAGGACGCAGAACTTATGCTAACTGATAGGGCATAAGCGTTCGAAAACAATCGCCAGATCTCATTGATAACCCGATGCGTCAGAGGGATTGACGGGGGCGATTCAATTTGCCTCGCTCACGCGTCGGATTACCACTTCAATTCCAAAAATCGAATTCCAAAGCAACACTTTCAAAGCCTGTGCCGTTACAAGACTCAAAGCAAAGTTCTGACCCGACGACATCGCCTCCTGCGAAGAGGACATTCGCTTGCCCACCGCGTCGTCGAATGGGGATGGAACGGTCGATCTGGTCAACGAGAAACTGGAAGCACCTGAAACATGATGTAGTCGTTGATCGTGGGGAAATAGACTCGGCCGCCAAAACCGGGAGTTGTCAGTGAATTGATCGTCAGCGGTTCAAAAAAATCGGATTCGGCAAGAATCCTACCGGACGACGCTTCTCTCCAAGTCAGCTGTTCTTTGTAGTTTGCGGAGAACATGGCCTGCATCATAGGTTGCTGCGGATCATTCATTTTGATGTTGGTCAGCAGCAAGACCCGTTTGTCTTTCGGCCCAATCGTCGGCTGGAATGTGGTCGTGCGATCGTCAACCACAAATGCGACAGACAGTTCACCTGACTCCGGATCAACTTCAATTCCAGCGACTTTTCCGACGCCGGCATCCGCGGAATAGATCATGTTGTTCTCAGGGTCAACGCCCGCTTTCGGCGGCGCGAAACTCCATTCCCCCTGATTCAGATCACCAAAGGGGAAAATAGTATGTTTTTTGTTAGCGTCGTTCCGGTGAGCAACGACGATGCTCGATGCCGAATCAAACGAGCCCGCTCCGTTTGTCTGGACGGCGACCCAGTCTCCGATCAGCGTCGCTGCGGTTGATGCTGATTGGCCTTCTTGCTGGGCGGTCATCAGCCAGCCATCGTCTTTAGAGAGTTGCTGCTTTTCGGGATTCCAGAAATATCGAAGGATGCCACTGTCGACCGGGATGTACGTCGCGATCTTGCCATCATGCATCGTGACGATATGAGGCGCTGAGGCCGGTTCGGGAAGCGGTGTCTCGTCGAGAACGTCCAGCGTGTCCGGATGGACGGCAACAAGATGTGAATTCGGCTGCTTGAGCCCTTTCGCCAAGCCCTTGAAGATCGCCATTGTCCCTTGCGACTTTTCGCCCGTCGGTCGAGTTTGGCACTTCAAAAGCAAGGTGCGGTCGGGAGCAATCGTGAGGTGCTTGTAATTGACATCTCCCGCCGGTGCTTTACCGGAGGGCAGTGTGTTGTGCTTGAGGATCCGGCCACTGTCGCCATCGATCAACACGATCTGATTCGACCACGAGAAGCGTATGTTTCCGTCTTCCATAATGTTCAGATTGCCGTTACCAATCCAACGCCCAGAGACATTGGCGTTATCAACGTACGTCCTCCAGATCTCTTTGCCGGTCGTGGCATCGGCTTTGGCAAGATAGGGACCAGCCGGCATCAAACCGGTTGGTGGCGGATAGTCACCGCCGACAAGATACAGTTCACCGGGCTCGCGATTGCAGATGTAGGTTAGGCCTTGATACTTGTCCGCGCTCCGCCACGCAAAGACTTGGTTGGGGCCTTCAAAGGAACCGGTAAACGATGCCCCCGGAAAGAAGCCGCTGCGTTGAGCGCCCGATATCTCGGCGGCGTTCAAGGATGGATAGTATCCAGGCGAGGTTGTATTTTTCGAAATCTCGAGTTCGTGCTGATAGAGACTGAGGTCGCCCGGGAACGGACCATTCGCCGCTGAAAGATCTGAGATTTGATCCTGTTGCCCGGCACTCCGTTGCGCCGACAACGGGTTTCCCATCCAGATGAGCAGAATCATCGAGAACAATGAGTAAACGTAGATTGGTTTGAACGACATTTCTTAAATTCTCTCGCGGGTGATGGCTCTACTTGATCTTGGGTCCACTCGTTTCGAATGTCGATCGATCCGTGTAGTATCCACGGGGTAGATACTCGCCCATGACCTGTTCTTCCATGCCAGGTTTCGTGACAAGGTCCGGCCGCTGACTCCATTGCGGGTTGGTCTTCATGATTCGAAGCATCAACATGCCGAAGTCTTCGCGATTGTGCGGATGATCCAATCCTTCACCACGAGGACTCCATTCGATCCAGGCGACGCCATTTTCAGGCGTGGCGTTCTTGGGGCGGTCTTCCAGTCGGCTATAGACGATCGTGTAATTGCGGTTTTCGTCGAGCGGGACCTGCATGTCAGCAAGACCATCAACGATTTGTCCCGACGGAGCAGCTTCGCAGCTAACCAGAGACCAATACTGGGTTTGTGCCTCGGGCATGAGGATGCGTCCCTTCCCGTCCGCTCCGGCGTAGGTGTCGGGGAAACTCGGCATCTTTCCTTGCATGACGTAGACCGGCCCAAATTTTCTGTTCAGTAGCGTCAGGAAGTACTGAGTGCTCGGGTCTCCACCGCCGTCGATTGCGCCCCCGAAAGGAATCTTGGCACGAGCCTGGGGCGACTTAAACGCTCCTAGGATCGAATAAGGAATTCCCCAATACTTTTCCCATTTCGGTTCCGCGCGTGCCGGAGCGGTCTCCGGATCGAGCGCCGGATCGTTTGTGCTGTCGTTAACCAACGAGATCCATTGTTCTGCAGCGATCGGTGCTTCCGTCGCCCCCGCGATGGGCCGCGCAAACCGATCAACAATGTCCGTTTTCGTCAATGAGGTTCCGTCCGCCAATGCCCCTCGATATTCAAAAGCATTGCTACAATGGGAAGAGCTCGACGGTGCCCAGCCCGCTCCGTCCCAGCCTTGATCAGGCAAGTAGATGCGGATCACGCTTTGAAATAGCCCGCCGTCTTCGCCGACATACATGGTGTTGGCTTCGCGTTCCGTCTGCGCGCCGGGTGCGTCCTCGGCGACAATTCTTAACGTGCATTTTCGATTGCTGGCTCTCCGGTTCGCTCCCACCCGAAACGGATTGATCGAACCGTGGTCAGGCACAATGTCCGCGCCCGTGAGAGATTCACCAATCGACACAAACGTGTTGTTTTGGCTCTTGTACAGGGCGAACTGAAAATACCGCGCGCGGGGGAAACTTATCGGAATCGTCAGACGACTGCCGCCCGGTAGCTCAAACCGTCCGATGAAATAGGTCGATTGTGTATCCGGCCAAAGATTCGGATTTTGAATCGGTCGCGGATTTTGGAGACTATTCCAATAAGCCCATCCTCTGGGCCCCTGGAACAAATCGTCGTGGCCGTATCTTTCGTCCGTGCGAACGATGTTCTCGAGAGACTTATCGCCGAAACGCAATCGCCGATGGTGCTGAATTGCAGCCTTTGGATTATCGCTCACCGGCACGAGCGGAGGCGGATTCCATGTCCCATCCAGAGACTCGTGCTTCGGCCAGTACAGACGCATCACGAGAAAAATCGGTCCATCCGGCGCCGGCAACCAGTTGGACGCATATTCTTTGCCTGGCGAATCTCTCTGAATATAAATCGTAAGGGAACCATCATCATTTTTCCGCATCTGGTCCAGCATGGGCGAATTGACGAGGTAGCGATCGATCGGATTTTCAACCAGATACTGCGTCCTTGCATCATACATCGTTACGGACCAAAAGGCGTTGACCGGAGGTAATCCACCAGCTGGGAAAGTCATCGTGTAGTCGTGCAGGCGACCGTTGGGTTTGTTGCCTTTGCTGTCCTGGACAAGAAATGGATAGAACGCTTCTGATTGCGAGTTACCATAAATCCCGGCCATGGCCCCGGCTGCCCTCAGTAACCAGTCGCCATCAAAAAAATGACGATCGCCGGCCGCCGAGCCCAGTCGCCAGCCGGAACGCGACCTGCCTACGTTTTCGACCTGCTGTTTGATCTTCGCCAGCGCCGCCTCCTGCCCCTGCTTGATGGCCGTTCGTTCTTCTTCCGACAACGGATCGAGGGAATATGGCGCACCTGCTTCAACTCCAATCTTTGCAAATTGCTCCCGCAGGACTTTCTCGTTTTCTGTGGCTTCCGTCTTCGGGCAAAACTGCAGCATGAAATTGAGATAGCGGAACGGATTGGTCGTCGCCGTCGCTTGGTCGTACTTCGGCCACTCGATTTCGGGAGCTGCCGGTGGTGCTTGCTGACCCAGAAACGCGGACAGCGTTTCCACGTGATAACCGGACTGGACTTGTTTGACATTTTCCAGGTCTTCGGGACCGAACAATTGCGTGCGGAAAATCGCAAAGCAAAAATCCGTCTCACAACGGTATAGCTGATCAACTCCATCAGGCTTCTGGCCTTTCCATCCTGGCCCGGCGATCATGTAGGTGCCGGCTTGATTCCCCGTGGTGCGCGTCCCGACATATCCGAAATTGAACGTGTAAAGATCCACAAGTTGGACCGAGTAATACCGACCGTCTTCGATTTGGGGTACGTGAAACACGAGTGGCTCGGCACGCAAATCCGCCCAGACAAACGAGTACGGCGTGTCGCTGTTGGGGGTCACCACGGCCGTGTCGGCAGGTGTGTAGACTCGAGCCGTGTTGTAAAGCGTGTTGAAGGGCGCCTTGTATTCAGCGGCCGATCGATCAATGGCGTATTGGTGCATCACCCCATAACCGGCCACGATCGGGTAGCCATAGATAAACGCCTGCTCCGACAAATTGCGAATCTCAGCTGGGTCAAGAGCAATCTGCGCTGAGCATCGATCGAGCGGGCATCCCAGAATCGCCAAACCAAGCGAGAAAAGCATTAAAATTTTCGATACCGTCGCGGGTCGCTCACCACTCGCTTTCAATCGCGTGGAAAAAGATGCCTTCTCCGATGAAGTCATACTTGGGGCCGGGGAAGTAATGCACATGGTAACGATGGATTTCCGATTGCAATGAATCTGGATACTACCGGGCTTGAATGCTACTGGTCGGGTTGTTGCAACCTCACGAGTGCGACTTGCCGTGTTTGCCCTTCGCCGAGATGCACCAGCAGTGGCGTTTCGTCTTTGGTGAGGTTGGCGATGCCGCTTTCGTAGATCGGCGTTTGATCGCCACCAATCGTCCAAGCTGCCCGCTGGGTTTCTTTGTCGACTGCTCCGGAAAGAGGCTCGATCTCGTCGGTGCGTCGATTGTGGTAATTACCGCGGATGATTCCCTTTTGGCTAACAGCAATTTCAAAGATGTTATCTGACGTCGAATCGTTTGCTTCGACCAGCGCAAAGACGCCAAGCGGCAACCACTTTGTATCCCCGTTTGGTTCAGCACTCTGTCCAGTTTCGGCAATCCGAGCCGCTTGTGCCGCATACTCCTGCGTCGTCCCAGATACGTTGCCATTGGCATAAACAGTATCTTGCTGAACGACGACATTGCCTCCGTAGTCGTATGCGATCGGTTGTTGACTCAGTCCCAGACCGACGGCGAGATTTCGATAGCCGGGGTGCGTGTAGAGCGAGGAGGTGACGACGTTGATCGGCACCCAGGCGTCGGGGTGCCCCCGGAAAGTCGCCACTGAATACGCCCCGTAGCGAGACGCTTGACTGCGAACGGCCGCTCCCTGTGCCGACAGGGAGTTCGCCGTGACATAGCGTGTTCCTTCACCAAAGCCGCTCGGCGCTCCGGCGGGCCCCGCTCCGGCCCCCGGGCGAACACCAACACCGCTGGCCGGTCCACCCGCGCCACCGGCTCCTGCTCCCGGGCGAACACCAATGCCACTCGCCGGCCCGCCAACTCCGCCGCCGCCCAGTCGCGACTGCAATCTCTCGGGTAGATCCTTCGCCGCTTGATCTCGTGAGAATCCGCGTCCAGAGCCACGGTCGGACACGTCGGATCCGGACTGATTGCCGAAGGGACCAATAGATGGCCTGCCCACTTCAGATTCTCCGCCGAATCGATTCGATGGAAGCCCGGCGCCGAATCCGCCGCTACGCCCTGATCTACCCGACGAAACCGCAGACGATGTTTCCCTTTGGTCGCCTCGTCCATTGAAACCGCCCCGTTGCGGACCGGTGAATCGACCGGAGTCAGCGCCCCCAGAGCGAGCCCCAAATCCTCCACCGCTCCGCTGCTGGCCACGACCACCGAACTGGCTCCCGCCACCGAGCTGGGCACCACCGGATCCTCTGCCACTTCCTTGTTGCGATCCGCGCCCAAAGCCTCTCCGGTCCTGCTGCGATTGCCCGCTAGATCCGCCTAGGCTGCTGCTTCCGCCCCGGCCTCCAAATCCGCTACCGAAGCCTCCGAAACTTCCGGAGCTTCCGCCACGCTCACCGCGTTGCATACCGCCACCACTCTGACCGCTCCCACCTCGCGATCCACCACGTTGGCTTCCACCGCCGCGTTCGGCCCCGCCTCGCCCACCGCTGCCGCCACGCCCTCCCCGCTGCGCTTGCAAACAGGGCCCCGGCCAGAGCATGCCAACGATCATGGAAACAAGAAGAATCGACCTAAAACTCATGATTGGGCTCACTTCGGATCAAAATCGCGTGTCGCAGACTCATTCGGAAACTGCTTCTCTGACTCGAACGACCTTCACCGGTGCCAGATCAGATAACGATTCTCCATCAAGTTCACGATTGGTGGACTGCCACGTAAACGTATCGTTGTCGATCCGCCGCAGAATATTCAGTTCAGCTAGCGTTCTTCCGTCTGCCAACGTTCCGACCGCGTCGAGTGACCAGTGGTTGTCATCGGGATACCAGTCAGCTTCACCGATCCCACCATCCGACTCGTACGTCCATGAATGCAGCATTCCGGTCGCAGGATCGACTCCGATGATTTGAGCACCAGCGAATGAGAGCTCCGCATCGTCGATTGAGAACTGCGACTTGATAAAGCGGCGACCAGGCAACCATTGATAGGTTGTCCGAATCATCGCGCCCGTGTCAGCTCTCGACGTCCACTTGCCAATCAACCACTCCAAATCATCGATCGTGGGTTCATCGGTCTTGGGTGATTCTTGAAAACTCGCGATCCGCCAGGCTTCACCGTCACGCACCAGTAAAGCGCTGTAGTTCGCCTCTGTCTGGCTAGCGGCCGGGCCCCTTTGGATCTTGACTACGCCCTCATCAATTGCGGTGCCACGTGACAAAAATCTGAGCGACTCGGAGGTGACTTTCGCACTGACCTCGGGAGTTTGAGCAAAGAAATTGGCGAAGGCATCATTGAGTGCTGCCCGTCCCCGTACCTTCATTCCCTCGACGTTTTCAAACTCACACTGGACCGTGAAGAAGCTGGCAAGGGCATCCGCATCCCGGGACTCGAACGCTTTGACAAAATGCTCCATCGTGTGGTGAATGTCCTCACGGTCGACTTGACCGGTTTCGTCTCGCGCGGCGGAACTCTCCGCAGTGGCTTGGTCGGATTCCTGCGCTTGCAGCGAACCGAAAAATCCAATCGTCAAAGCGGCTAGAAAAGAAAACGCACGATCCGGAAGGGCTTGGTTCTTCATGTCAACCAGACTCCAGGTCTCCGCAACAGCGAATTGCAAGAAAAGCACGGAAAAGCCCCCGATCCGCCAGCGGATTCTTCGCTCGGGGGAATTCGGCAAGCAATGCCGACCGATCCGGCAGTATACTTTTGCCGGTACGGAGCGGGAATCATCGACCAACTTTTTTCAACAAACAACATTCGATAGCGGGTAACAGTGTCGCCGCGAAGAGACATCTCAAACAAGCCAAACGACGAGAGCCCAGATTCACCTGCTCCCCATCTCGAACCGACTCAGTATCGAGAGCCTGGGGACACAGCGGCTTCGGCTCCGACGCTGGAAAGGACACTCGCCGACGCAACGCCCCGCGAACATGCCACCAGCGAACAAAACCCCAGCGAACAAGCGGCAACGGATCGCCAGGGAGAACGTGTTCATTACTTCGGCGACTACGAGTTGCTTGAAGAAATCGCACGCGGTGGCATGGGCATTGTCTACAAAGCCCAGCAGACTCGCCTGAAACGTCTCGTTGCGGTCAAGATGATCCTGGGTGGTGCACTTGCATCGGAACAGAATGTCAAAAGGTTCTTGGTCGAAGCGGAGGCTTCGGCAAACCTGGACCATCCCGGAATTGTTCCCGTCTACGACTTCGGGGAACACGGCGGCACGAACTATTTCTCAATGGCCTATGTGGATGGACCAAGCCTGGCAGAAAAAGTCGGCGAACATCCGATGCCAGCGGATGAGGCAGCCGCATTGATTTTGAAGATCGCAGACGCGGTTGCGTACGCTCACGCGCAAGGCGTCATTCATCGCGATCTCAAGCCAGAAAATGTTTTGATCGATCGCGACGGCCAGCCACGGATCACTGATTTCGGACTGGCGAAACTGATTGATTCCGATGACGAACTGACGCAGGACGGCGCCATCATGGGGTCCGTCTTTTACATGCCACCAGAGCAAGCATCCGGCCAAAAGTCACTGATCGGGCCAACGGCGGATATCTACGCGCTCGGCGCAATGCTTTACAAGCTATTGACGGGCCATCCCCCGTTTCAGGGACCGACGGCGATGGAGACCCTCAATCAAGTTATCCATCAGGATCCTATCCCACTCCGACGAATCAACTCGCGCATCCCTCGCGATCTGGAAACGATTTGTTTGAAATGCCTCCACAAGGATATCAAACGTCGCTTTCGAACAGCTAACGAATTGGTGGAGGAGCTCACTTCCTTTCGGCGTGGCGAACCCATTCGTTCACGGCCTGTTGGTCAGATTGAACATCTCTGGCGATGGTGTCGACGTAATCCGCTTCCGACGCTGCTTTCCGCCGGACTGCTTTTCACGGTGTTTTTTGCAGCGATCACCGTCACAACTTTCTTAAATCGCGCGAAAGCAGAGCAGCGTCGTTTCGAGCAACAACAACGATCTGTCGAAACGTTATCGAACATGGTGTTGAGCAAGACACTGTCGGAGACCGATGAGTGGCTCAGACTCTTCTTTCAGCCTGTCGAACAGCAGTTGTCTGTGACCGGAGACAGGGTGGGCGCCGGTCTGATCGACGTGGAAACGCCAAAAGACGCGAATGATTTTCTGGTCCCGCTGATCGAATATTATCCGCAAGTTTCATCACTGATGATCGCTGATGACCGCGGACGCGAGCATATGCTTCTGCGAACCGAACAACAAATAGACGGGCAAACCAACCATCTTTGGAGGTGCAGGCAAACAAGGCTCGATCAGTGGCAGGATGAGGTTCGCTGGACGGAATGGACGAGCAAGCAACCCACGATTCAACAGCACACCGAATCGCTTTCGTACGACCCTCGCACCCGACCTTGGTTTCGGACAGCCGTCAACGGACTTGACGAATCCAATGCCGACCAGAACCGACGGCAAGCAATTCATTGGACAGAACCCTACCTGTTCTTTACGACCAAAGACTTGGGCATTACAGCATCAATGGCGATCCCCGATTCGAATGGAGGTCATGTCACAACGGTTGTCGCTTTCGACTTATTGCTTCAGGACATCACACGATTCACCACGCGAAAACAACCGACACAGAACGGAAAGTTGCTGGTACTGACGGAGGATGCGAGGCTAGTCGCGCTGCCCAAAGACGCTCAGTTTGCGACGCCAATGCAATGGAAACAGTGGTTCATGAAACCCCTGGAAGAAATCAATCAACCGTATGCGACGCAAGCTGCAAGTGTCTTCTCGTTCAATAGCGACCGAAAGCAAATTTATCGTTTTGAATCGAACGGCGATCAATGGTGGGGAGCAGCGAAACAATTCCAACTGGGCGACGAGCTGACACTATGGATGCTTGTACTGTTGCCCGAACGAGATCTCCACAAGCGATTGTCCGAACAATAGTCTCTGCTTTCCCGCGATTTCAGTTCCCACGTTCCATGCTCAGCGGTACGACGATTTTTGGAGATCCATGAAGCCCCGAAGCTACATCGTCGCAGAACGCCTTTCGGCGAACCGTTGGGCCGCTTTGGCATCTTCGTCAATTTTTGATCTGAGGTCGGTGTCGACGACCGAAGTTGCGGACACGGTTTCAGCCTCGATGCCTTTTCCGGAGACACTGCTGCCTTTCGCTTGAGTTGCCCATCGATGGCGACGGTATGGTCAAGGGACAACACAAGGCCTCGCAAAGAAGGGCATTTGATCGCCAAGCAACCGGATTGGACGATATTCCGTTGCTCTCGTTGTGGATCGATGTCTCTCCTAGCGGCAAAGCAACCGCGATATCCGAGAACTTGACGGGTTGAACCAGCATTTTGCCGTGTCGTCGGGAATTGGTACGGCTTATGCGTTAAGTCTCCCTCGTACCACGACACGCCGGAAACTGTTCCGGTTGGTTGTGCTTCGAAATATCACTCGTTGGGAGAATAAACATGTTGGGTTGGGCATTGACCTTTCTCGTGATCGCACTGATCGCCGCACTGTTCGGGTTTGGCGGAATCGCCGGTAGCGCCGCAGGCATCGCACAGATCCTGTTCGTCGTCTTCTTGGTGTTGTTCGTCTTGAGCCTGATCTTTGGTCGCCGAGGCTCCGCTGTCTGATCCTGACGCAGCCTGTCTACGGCATATCGCCGCTCGACATTCAATTCCACATTCCCTAGATCGAAACTCGATTCACACCGCGACCAATCCGACGCCACTGCGTCGCTGGCGTGACCGTGTGCATCGCTAAACAACACTCAAAGGAGTCATCATGACTTTGGAAACCAAAGACCAATTGAACGAAACGACCGTCAAGAGACTGCAACAACTGATTCAGGCCAATATCGACGCCTATGATGGCTTTCGTGAATCGGCCGAAGAGATTGAACATCCCGCATTGGCAGATTTGTTTCGACAGATCGCACATCAGCGGTCCAAGTTCGCGACCGAACTGCAAAACTTTGTCAGCTGGAATGGCGAAGCACCGGAAACCGATGGGTCCGTCGCGGCGTCCATCCACCGCACATGGATCGACATTCGCGGTAAGCTGAACGGTGGTGACCCGCACGTGATTTTGATCGAGGCCGAACGTGGCGAAGATCATATCAAGCATGCCTATGAAGACGTCTTGAAGGAAACTGCCGGCAGCGCGATGAGCGACGTACTGAATGCGCAATACGCCATCGTCAAATCGGGTCACGACAAGATCCGTGATCTGCGAGATTCTTTCAAAAAGGCGTAACACATCGATGGTCACGTTCGTGACTGACTTCGCCATCGGGGCGGCTGATTGACAGCCGCCCCTTTTTCTTTGCCCTTGGTCTATTCGCCAAGTTGGCCGACTTGGTCCGGTACAGCCTTACCGCCTGCCCTGCGCCCAGGGATGCCGATCCCAAGTGCGTTAGTTTGCGTTTCCATCTTTCCCAAGTGTTCGGATGTCTTCACCCACCCATTTTGATCTGATCGTCATCGGCACCGGTCCCGCCGGTGGAACTGTCGCCCGCAAAGTCGCCGAAACCGGCAAACGGGTTGCAATCGTCGACGAACGCACCTTTGGGGGAACTTGTGCGTTGCGAGGGTGCAATCCGAAAAAGGTTTACGTCAATGCCGGTCAACTCGTGGACCGTGTTCGGCGTTCCAACGATCAACTGGTGGCTGATGCATCCACGCGAATCGACTGGGTAAAATTGCACGCATTCAAGGAAACGTTCACGCGTCCTGTGGCTGAGGGATCCGAAGCATCGTTTCAAGATTCCGGCATCACCACACTGCACGGGACGGCCAAGTTCATTGGCGTCAGCACGCTATCCATCGCGGGCGAATTTTACGAAGCCGAACGAATCGTCATCGCAACCGGCGGCCGCCCGCGAACACTGAACTTCCCGAACAGCGCTTGTTTGATTTCCAGTGATGATTTTCTGGATTTGTCACAATTGCCACGACACATCGCATTCGTCGGTGGCGGATACATCTCCATGGAGTTCGCCCACGTGGCGGCGCGGGCAGGTTCACGGGTAACCATCATCGAAAAAAACTCCGGCGTTCTGTCGGGGTTTGATCCTGATCTGGTGAAAACATTGACGGCGCACTCTCATCAGCAGGGCATTCAGTTCCTGTTGAATCAAACCATCGAAGGTATCGACGTTCTGGGTGACGAATCACGTCGCATCAAGCTGCGCGACGGCCAGACGGTGTCGGCTGACTGTGTGGTCCACGGCGCCGGACGCGTCCCCAACATCGATCGAATGCAGCTGGACGTGGCTGGGATCCAACACGATCAAGATGGCGTGTCAGTCGATGCACATCTGCGGAGCCAATCCAACGAAAGAGTTTACGCGGTTGGTGATTGCGCCCGCACGGCTCAACCACGTTTGACACCGGTGGCCAATGAAGACGCCAGGATCGTGGCAAAAAACCTTTTCGCGGATCGTCCGGTACGTAGTCCTGATTACGGGATGGTTCCGCGTGCTTGCTTTACCACCCCGGCAATCGCTTCGGTCGGGCTGTCCGAAGAACAGGCCTGCCAAACGTCGGCCGATCTGGAGGTGCGAACCGGTGACATGAGCGATTGGAGCAGTGTACGTAAAACCGGCAAAACCGTGGCGGGATACAAGGTCCTGATTGACCGCGACTCCGATGCAATCCTTGGTGCCCATCTATTGGGCCCTGGTGCCGAAGAAACGATCAACCTGTTTGCGATGGCCATGAAACACAATTTGACTGCAGCGGACGTCAAATCCACCTTGTTCGTCTTCCCAAGTTTCAGCCATGACATTCGGCAGATGATTTAGCACCGCCGGGCGCTCGATGCGATCAAACATCGCAGGATGTGAACTGATAAAGTTTCACGCGTCACCCTGCCTTAATTCTGGGCACCGCATCATCGTACGGTCGTTCCCCACAACGTCGACGGTGGGAACCGGCCGAGTCGAACCGGACCTTTGCGGCCATCCGCGTGCCGCTAGCAATACCACGACGTGGTTTCCAACACCGCTGTTCTTTTTCATTGCCCTTTGTCGACGTTACGGCGCTGCGGTTGCGAATGCGTGTCGGGCAACGCAGCGGCCTCGGACCGCCCACGATGAATGATCGCCAATTCCTGCAAGCCATTTTCTGCAGGATGGTCGGCTTGATTGTTGGGGGACCAGGAAACCGTTGCGATGCATCGTTCGCTTCTTGGTTTCGGCCGCCGCATGCAAACATTTCCCGATTCGCCGACCGATCCCGCATCGCTGCGGACCGCGCCGACCGGGGATCCGGCATCGACCATTCACGAACGCTTGGTCATTGTCGGTGGCGGCATGGCCGGGTGGGGACTTTGCGACCGCTTGGTGCGACGCAATGCCAACCACTTCTATCAAATCACGCTGATTGGTGACGAACCGACGCCGGCATACGATCGCGTTCACTTGTCGTCGTACTTTGGCGGTCGTAGTGAAGACGATTTACTGTTGGCCGACCGTCAGTGGTACGCCGACCATCAAATTGAACTGCACACCGGACGCCGGATTCACTGTATCGATCGAACCAAGTGCGAGGTCGTCGATTCGAACGGCGTTCGGCATCCCTATGATCGACTGGTGTTGGCGACGGGATCCTCCGCGTTCGTTCCTCCGATTCCCGGTGCGGACCTGACCGGTGTTTTCGTTTATCGCACGTTGGAAGACTTGCAGTCCATCCGTCGACATGTTGACGAAACCGGAGCCTCCACGGGACTGGTCATTGGTGGTGGCCTATTGGGATTGGAAGCGGCCAAAGTCATGATCGACCTGGGGCTTTCCGCGTCCGTGGTGGAACGTGCTCCGGGGTTAATGCCAAGACAATTGGATTCCAATGCTGCCAAACGCCTACGCCAACACGTGGAATCGATCGGCGTCGATGTGCATGTCACTTGCCGCACCGATTCGATCACGACGACGGACAATCAGCGTCTGCAGATAGCCTTCAGCAACCGTGATCCGATGGTCGCCGATTTGGTCATCATCGCCGCGGGGGTCCGTCCGAACGATCAACTTGGCAAAGATGCCGGACTGGAAACGGGCGCTCGCGGTGGCATCGTCGTCGATCGACATCTTTGCACGAGCGACCCAAAGATTCATGCGATCGGGGAATGCGTTCGCTTTCGTGATCACGTTTACGGCTTGGTCGCACCGTGTTACCGGATGGCCGATGTGCTGGCGCAACACCTGGTTGGTGAAGACACAAGCTTTGAGGGTGCCGATGAGTCTGCGGAACTGAAACTTTTGGGTGTTCAAGTCGCGACGTTTGGAAGACAAATCGGTGATTCACGCGGGGGCGTCGTCCTGAACCACTCCGATGATTCCGGATTTCGTGCGATCCTGTTGGATCAGGGGCGCATCGTCGGTGCGTCCTGTGTCGGTCAATGGGAACAGTTGCCCCAAGTCCGTCTGGCGACATCGAAACACCAGCGGATGTGGCCGACGCAACGAACAAGGTTTGTGAAAAGCGGTTCACCATGGCGCGATGATTCGGCTTTGTCGGTTCATCACTGGCCGGACGACAGTGTGATATGCAACTGTTTGAACGTGACCAAAGGAACCGTCGGGGAACTGATCAAGCAGGGATGCGATCAACCAAAGCGAATCGCGGAAGCCTGCGGTGCGTCGACGGCTTGTGGAAGCTGCGCAAATTTGGTGTCGGAACTGGCGGGATGCCCCGCGGAATCGTCCGTGGATCAAGGCGGGCGTCCACTGTTGTGGGTGTCCGCGTTGGCGTTGGCCTTGCTGGCGATCTGGTGCTTCGGCCCGGCAATCGCTTTCGCCGAAAGCGTCCAGTCGGATCGCCGCCTGATCGACTGGTGGTGGCGTGACGATCTGGCAAGGCAAATCACTGGGTTCTCATTGCTAGGCGCGTTGGTGATCGGCCAAGCGTTTTCGTTGCGTAAGCGAATCCCAAAGTTTCAATTCGGCGATTACCGCCTGTGGCGTTGGGTTCACTCGGCCATCGGGACGTTGACCGTGGCCGGGCTGATCGCGCACACGGGGCTGCGTTTGGGTGAAAACTTCAACGCGGTTCTTGGGGTCACGTTTTTATCGGTCGCAACGGTCGGAGCGCTGGCCGGACTGGTCACCGCGATGGAAAGCCGACAAGGCGGACCGAGCGCGTTGCGATGGAAAAAATGGCGATCCTGGTTTTCCAAACTGCACTTTCTATTGGCGTGGCCCCTGCCGATTTTGATCGCCATTCATGTCGTATCGTTCTATTGGTTTCGCGACTGACGACATGAAGCTGCCTGCCCTTGCGTCACCGAAAATCGCCGTCTGGATGGTCATGAATATGGCCATCGCCGGTGTTGCCACATACGCCCTGGTCGCACCCAGCACCACCGTCGCCCGGCGCATTTTTTTGCCAGGCGAAACAACCCACGGCCACTATCAAATTGAATTGGCTTGCGACCAATGCCACCTAACCAATGGCGGCAACGACGAATCAAGCACGTCCAACCTGATGCAAGATGCCTGTTTGCGATGCCACGAAACCGACTTGGACACTGCCAACGACACCCACCCGGCGTCCAAATTTAACGATCCCGTTCACGCCGACTTGCTGAAGATCCTGGATGCCCAAAGTTGTCTTTCCTGTCACCGCGAACACGTCGCCGAAAGAACGTTGGCGATGGGACTGACCGTTCCCAGCGACTATTGCTGGCACTGTCATCAAGACGTTGCCGAAAGCCGTCCGAGCCACGAAGGCATGCGTTACGACAGTTGCGCGACCACGGGGTGCCACAACTACCATGACAACCGTGCGTTGTACGAAAAGTACTTGGACAAACACCACGGCGAAGCAGACATCTTGGATGATGCCACGCTGATCTTGTTGACATCTCAGCAAACCGGTGACGACCAAACACAAAAAACGCGAACGCAGGTTGTACCGGACATCAACGATGCCGATCCGCAAATTGTTCGACAATGGTCATCCAGCGCCCACTTTTCCGCAGGAGTGAACTGCAAGCAATGCCACCAGAGCGAAGCGGGAGATGCCAACGCGATTCGTGACGCCAAGACGCCGGCAGGATCCAGTACCGCTTGGAACGATCACGTCGCGTTGGACACCTGCCGCCAGTGCCACGCACGGCAATCCGAAACGTTTCTGCAAGGCAAACACGGAATGCGGCTGGCCGTCGGCTTGCCCGAAATGCAAGTAGCCATGGCGCGACTGCCGATGCGTTCCGATGCAGCCCATCGACAACTGAATTGCAACAGCTGTCATGCCGCACACGTCGACGACATCCAACACGCGGCGGTCGACGCTTGCCTGGGATGTCACAACGATGACCATTCGCTGGCGTACCTGGATTCATCCCACGCCGAACTGTGGCGTCAGGAACTCAGCGGCGAAATTGATGCCGGGCTCGGTGTCACGTGCGGCACATGCCACATGCCCCGTGTGGCGACCGGCGACAACTCTTTCGTCAATCACAACCAGAACAGCGTCCTTCGACCGGTCGAAACCATGGTCCGTGAAGTCTGTCAACGCTGCCATGGTTTGGAGTTCTCATTCAACGCGGTCGCCGATCCGGAACTGGCCAAAACCTGTTTCGATCGGGCTCCTGAGAAGACCGTGACCAGTGTCGAAATGGCGCACGAATGGTTCGAACAGCGTCGAAACCGACAACAACGCCGTAAGAAATCGAGTTCACGTTAATTTCCTGTTCTTCACCTTTTCTGAATGAGTTTTCAAAGTATGACAATTCAGCGAGTCTTCTTTGCGGTCGCCGGCCTATCGGCAGTCGTTGTTGGCACCTTATCGATTACAGGATGCGGTTCCAGCGAAGCCAGCAGCAGTTCCAGCGGACCAACGATCACACCGCAACAATTCGCCGATGGCGTGCATGCAGTGATGATGGCCGACCGCACCGTGTATGCGACCCACGTCGTGACAAACTTAAAGAAACAGGAATCCGTCGTCACCGCTGATGAGTACTGGGAAGATTCCGACGATGCCATTCCTTTGCCCGCCCAGATGTTTCGAATGGGTGCCGAATTGGTCGACGAAAACAAGGAAGCCGGCTTCACCTATGCGTTGCGATCGTCGTGGCCTTTGAACGAACAACACCAAGCCAAGACCGACTTGGAAAAAGAAGCGTTGCAATACATCGTCGAAAACCCAGGTGAAAACTTTTACGGGGAAGAAGTCCTGGGTGATACCAACTACTTCGTCGCCGTATACCCGGATCGCGCCGTTGCTGAGGCTTGTTGGACGTGTCACAACGACCACCCCAACCGCGGCGACGATTACCCCGAGTTCGAAAAAGACGACGTCATGGGTGGCGTTTTGGTTCGAATCCCGCTGCCCTAACTTTCACCATCTCTAACGTTGATTTCCATCGCAGCCATTATTTGACTCACCATACGGATAGAAACCATGACTCCCGTTCAAATCGAACTTGTCCAATCATCTTGGGAACAAGTCAAACCGATCTCCGAACAGGCCGCCGAACTGTTCTACGGCAAATTGTTTGAGTTGGACCCGAGCTTGAAACCTTTGTTCAAAGGCGACATGAAAGAACAAGGCAAAAAGTTAATGGCAACGCTCAGCCTGGCCGTCGCATCGCTAACGAAGCTTGATTCCTTGCTTCCCGCACTAAAAGACCTGGGAAGACGACACGTTGAATACGGCGTGCCCGATCAAAGTTACCAGACCGTCGGCCAGGCCCTACTTTGGACGCTTGAGCAGGGACTTGGTGAAGCCTTTACTGCCGACGTCAAAGAGGCTTGGACCGAAACCTACGTGACGCTTAGTACCGTCATGCTGGATGCGGCACACGAGCAAGCCGCATGAACGCAATCCGGATGATTCGTTCCCACCGGATGCGTGCCCCGCGGCGCCCTGGTTGTCTTGCGCCATCGCGCCCGTGGATCCGGTGCCCCCTGTTGATCGGCGCGCCCGCCTTGATTTTGATCGGGTGCAACGAATCGTCGTTGCCACCCGTTCCTGACTTAGCCGAAACGCCGTCGGCGGTTGCACAAACCGAGGCCGACCAAATGGTTGCCAGCCCGTCGGACCATGCGAATGCCAACGCGACGGGTCAGGCAATGATTGAATCCGGTTTGGCCACCTACGGTCTGTCGCCGCTAACCAGTGAACAGATCGAGTCGCTTTCTATCGGCGACGTGATGCAAAGGGTCCACGAATCAAAGGCCTATCGAGAATGGCTGAAACCGCCGGTCGATCCGGATCTGGGGCGGTTAGTCGTGCGTATGTATCGGCACTTGGCATCACAAGTGCCGCCCAAAGGTGACCCTTTGGATTTTCAAACGCGAGCCGGCGAATTGGCCGACGCCGCTGAAGCGGTGTTGCAACAGGGCGATGAAGCGTTGCCCCGATTCCGCCGTGCCGTCAATTGCAATTCCTGTCACGCACGTCATCGATAGGGGCCACGACAAAGGGTGCGTTCGGCGTCACTTTCTGGGACGGCGAATCCCCATCGATCGCATCCGTGATGAGAGCGTTGCGGGATGCAACCCCAGGAATTGGGCGGCTCCCTGGTCGCCGGAAATCTTCCACCGATGGGCCTCCAACACGTCAATCATGTTTTGACGTTCGATCCGCCGCATTTCTTCGTCGGTCATCAAGGTATCAGCCCGTTCCGGTGTCGGTGACGAGACCATCGCCGCACGCTGGTCCAACGTCTGTGGCAAGTCAAACCGCAGCGGTCCGGTTTGCGAACGGATCACCGCACGCTCAATGACGTTTTGCAGTTCCCGGATATTGCCCGGCCACCGATACGCCATCAGTTCACGCACGTGTCGCTGTTTCAACGTCGGTTGGTCGACTCCGATCTGGCGGGCACACGTCTGCAGAAAGTGGGATGCCAGCAAGGGGATGTCTTCGACCCGTTGCCGCAGCGGCATGACTTCGATCGGAAACACGCTGAGTCGATAATACAGGTCTTCGCGAAATTTCTTTTCGGCCGCCTCTTTTGGTAGGTCGCGATTCGTTGCCGCAACAATTCGAACATCGGCCTGACGCGTCTGTTCTTCACCAATGCGTTCGTAGGTGCCTTCCTGTAACACACGTAATAGTTTGCTTTGCATCTCCAGCGGGACTTCGCCAATTTCGTCCAAGAACAGCGTTCCGCCATCGGCCAATTCAAACCGTCCCACACGATCCCGGACCGCACCGGTGAACGCGCCTTGGGTGTGGCCAAAGAATTCGCTTTCAAAAAGGTCACGCGGAATCGATGCGCAGTTGACTTTGATCAGCGGGCGATCGTGCCGCGGGCTTTGTTGATGAATCGCACGAGCGATCAGCTCTTTGCCAACGCCTGATTCGCCAAGGATCAAGACGTTACTGTCGGTCGGGGCCACCAACGCGACTTGCTGCAAGACCTTTTGCAGTGCCGCACTTTGCCCAACGATCTCGCCGAACTGTAACGATGAGCAGATCTCGTCTTTCAGATACTCGTTTTCCAATTCCAACTGTTGGGTCAAGTGTTCGATCCGCTGCAATGCTCGGGTGTTTGCGATCGTAACCGCCGCATGGTCGGCGATGATTCGCAACCAAGAACGTCCTGCCGCCCAGACCGGGGCACGCAAGAAGACACCCAAGACGCCAAGAACGTCCGACTGGTGCACCAACGGTTGCCCGACAAACCCACGAATTCCTTCGGAGGTGGCCCATTCCGGTCGCACGATCCAAGGAGACCCTTCGCTGATGTCGGTCACTTCCACGACGTCGCCGGTTGCCGCGATGTGCCCGACTTTGCGAATGCCGATCGGAAAACGTTGAAACCGCCCGTCCAGACGATCCCAACGAGATCCGGTCGACTGTGAAACGCCGTCGCTCGCGACCAAATGCAAACACTGCGACCGGTCGGGGCATTCATCGGCAAAAACACATCGCTGGCAAATATCGCCAGGCTGGATCAGCCACAGACGTGCCAGGGCGATGCTGGAGGTTCGGCATAGCCGTCCGACGATCAATCGCAGCAGCGAATCGATATCTCGTTGTCGAGCCATTTCCAGCAGCAACGCTTGAAACGATTCGGCGTCATCACAACTTAATTCAGGTGGCGGTTTCATCTGCGACAGAATAGTGACTTTTCATGCCCTGCAAATGACTTTTCACGATTCGTGATTTCTCACGTTTTTTCGGACTGCACCACAAAACAACTTAACCCCTTTACTTACAACGGCTTACGAAAAACCACGAGATTTCGGCATGGTTTGTGCCTAAGCGGACACGCAACGAGATCGCCGAGATCTAGCGGCCGTTCATGAAAAGCCATGCACGGAAATCCCAAGGTTTTGGAGGGTCCGATTTCAACACGAACGCTTGATTAGAAAGACGAAACGACGCCATGAATCACGAAACCACCTGCACCACCGACAGCTGCACCACCGACAGCTGCACCACCGACAGCTGCACCACCGACAGCTGCACCACCGACAGCTGCACCACCGACAGCTGCACCACCGACAGCTGCACCACCGACAGCTGTGCAACCGACAGCTGTGCAACCGCGGCCGTCCTTCCGACGGACATCCGGCCTCCGTTCGATCGCAAGTCGGCTTTGGCCAAGGTCCAGGCGGCCGAAGACGCTTGGAACAGCCGTGACCCGCACCGCGTTGCTCGCGCCTACAGCGTCGATTCCCAATGGCGAAATCGAGACCAGTTCTTTGTCGGACGCGAAGCGATCACGGAATTCCTGACGGACAAATGGCAACGCGAACTGGATTACCGATTGGAGAAGGAACTATGGAGCTTCACCGAAAACCGGATCTCTGTCCGTTTTGAATACGAATGGCACGATGCCACCGGGCAATGGTTTCGCACGCATGGCAATGAACACTGGGAATTCGACGACGACGGTCTGATGCAACGTCGTGACATGAGTGCCAATGACGTTGCGATTGAGCCGACCGAACGACGCCTGGTTGACGCCGCGACGAACTAACACACACGCGGTCTTTTCCAAAACCTGACAACGATTGAATCAACACACAACCACATTCAAAAACAAGCCCACTTAAATGACATACCGTTACACCGGAGCATTGGCTCTATTGACCCTGACGCTTCTTGCTTCACCCGCCGTCGTCGGGTCGGAGCCCCGCACGACCGTTCGAGCGGCCGATCGGTCGGACACGACGACGACAGTGCACCATCGCACCGACACGGTCGACGAACTGGAGATCTTTTATCGCGAATCGGGACCGGCCGACGCGCCGACGATCGTGTTGCTGCACGGTTTCCCGACGTCGTCACACATGTTCCGCAACCTGATCCCAGGACTGTCTGATCGCTTTCACGTGATCGCGCCGGACTATCCCGGTTTTGGCAACAGTTCCATGCCTTCGGTCGACCAGTTCGATTACACGTTCGATCGCTTGGCGGATGTGATCGGTCATTGGTTGGATCAACGTGAAATCAAGCGATACAGCTTGTACTTGATGGACTACGGTGCTCCGGTCGGTTTCCGATTGGCCGTACGGCATCCCGATCGGGTTCAGTCACTGGTCATCCAAAACGGGAATGCTTACGAAGAAGGTCTGGGCACGTTCTGGGATCCGCTTCGGGCCTACTGGAAAGATCGCAACGAAACGACGGCAGAGCCGTTGAAGGAGTTCTTGAAGTTGGACGGCACACGGTGGCAGTACACCCACGGTGTCCGCGATGTGTCGAAAATCAGTCCCGATAACTGGCGGGTCGATCAACCGTTGCTGGACCGTCCCGGAAACCAAGCGATTCAATTGCAACTGTTTTATGACTACGGCAGTAACCCAAAACGTTACCCGGCATGGCAAGCCTATCTGCGAAAGCATCAACCGCCGACGTTGATTGTGTGGGGAAAGAACGATGAAATCTTCCCCGCATCGGGAGCCACACCCTATCAGCGTGACTTGCCCGACGCCGAACTGCATTTGCTGGACACCGGCCATTTTGCCCTGGAAGATCGCGGCGAAAGGATCGCCCAATTGATGCGTGACTTCCTGACTCGTCATGTCTCGGCGGTTCAGTGAACGCCCCTTGACCGAACGGTCGCAAAGTCTTGCGGCCGAAACTTGAATCGGATCAACGCGGTACTCATCGCGTCAGCGGGATCGATGAAGAGACGTCTCTGTGGCACCAGATCATCTGAACTGCCATCCGCCCGATTCACCTAATCGACCTGGGCGTGCTTTTGTTCGGGATCGACGCACATCACCATCCACGGCACGCCGAATCTGTCGGTGACCATGCCATAGGACGGCGACCAGAACGTTTTGACCGGAGGCATCTCAGGTTTGCCACCATCGGCCAGGTGGTCAAAGACTTGGCGGATGCGTTCCGGGTCATCGGTGGTGTAAACCATACGAAACCCGTTCATTCCGACCGAAGCATCTTCAGCCATGCTTGCACCATCGGATGCCATCACAACGGTGTTTCCGATGCGAACCGACGCATGCATGATCTTGTCGTCGAAACCTGCGGGAATTGGACAATCGGGATTGGGTTCCGGGTTGTCTTTGAACCGCATGACGAACAGGATCTCCGCGTCCAGTCGGGACTCGTAGAACCGCAGTGCTTCTTCGCAGTGGCCGTCGAAGAACAAATAGGTCGACACGTTGGGGGTCACAATCAGTCTTCCTTTTGCAGAGTTTCGCGAAGCTGGCATTCTTTCTGTGCGATGCCACCGTCGGGGTCGACGTCGGCGAAGTCTTCGATTTTAAAGAGACGTCGAATCTCGATGTGAGTGTCTTCCGCCATCGGACGCGGACAGCGACGAACCCACCGTACCGCTTCGTTGGTCAATTTCTGGACGGATTCGTCGAGCATCGAATGCCATTCGAAAGTTCGATGGCTGCCGGGGAGATTTCGGTCAGTCGACGCTTCCTCGGCCAAATCGAAATCGCCCAAGCACCGCGCCAAAGTGGCGAAGACGCGACGAGAATCTTGTCGGAAGATTTTTTCGACCGCGACTTCGATTTCGGCCACAGCACAAACGGGGGGGGGAATGAATCACGCCACACAGCGGAAGACAAACGAAACCCGAGGGTTTCAAAACGCAGAGACGACGACCGACTTGTCACTGCAGCACACCTTGAAATCAAAAATCACGACGACTCGTCTCCGATTGATCGCATGAAACGGGTAAACTGAACCGAACGTGAATGGAAGTGGAGCCTCAGTGGCGCGTCAGACTTTTTGGGATGTCCAGTGTCCAGCGGTTGGACCACGGGCGTAATTCGAAAATCTGAGCCCTTATGTCCGACTTAAAGCACGCGGCATGTAAAAAACACGTTAAACTGAGCCTCCTCTTTGAATCCTTTTCTGACATTCGAGCGTTGTACGTATGACGGACACAATGCCAGCGACGACATCGAACGGGCGTACCGCCGAGTCGGTGGTCTATCTGATCGACGATTACCCTGACGACTTGTTGCTGTTGCGGAAACTGTGCGAATCCATCGGATTGAAGGTACGCACGTTTGCTTCGCCCACTGAATTTTTACAGCTCGCCGACCTTGGGGCCAAAGGTTGCATCGTCGTCGACTTGATGATGCCACAAATGAGCGGGCTGGAATTGCACCGCGAATTGGCCAGCCGCGGCAGTTCGATTCCGATCATCGTCGTCACCGCGCACGCGGATGCGGCGACCTGTCGTGAAGCGTTCAAAAGCGGGGTCTTCGATTTCATCGAGAAGAGCTTTAACCCGCACGAGCTGGTGCAAGTGATCCAGAAAGCTTTGCGCCATAGCGAAGACACGGAACACGTCAGCCGGATCCGTGAACAATCCCTGATCAACTTGGACCGCATTTCCCCTCGCGAACGCGAGGTCATGGAATTGCTGGCGGCCGGAAAGACGCTGAAGGAGATCGGCCAGAGCCTTGGCATTTCTGTCCAGACCGCGTCCAAGCACCGGGGCAAATTGTTTGAAAAGTTGGACGTTCAAAACGAAGTCGAACTGTTCAAGCTGTTGCTGACGGTCAATCCAGATCGGGGCCGTCCGAGTGCGGGCGAAGCATCGGGTGTGTGATTTCCACGGCGGCACCGCCGCCGACTTCACCGCACAACACCAGGCCGCAATTCTGACGCTTCGCCAAAGCGTCGGCGATGGCCAGCCCCATTCCGGGACGCATCGGGTTGGCTGCTGAACCACGTTCAAAGGGCCGCAACAATCGCGGCGCCAGCTGCGGCGGGAACCCCACGCCGTTGTCTTGAATCAGGCACGTCCATCCTTCGGCGGTCGGCTTCACACCAACGGTAATTTCCAGTGTCCGTTTTTCGTCGCGATAACGGACCGCGTTGTCCAACACTTGGTGCAACATCTTTTCGAACGAATCGAAATCCACCTCCGGATCGACACCGGCGTGGACGTCCAGCCTGGCGTCGTCGATGCTGTGCTGCCGACAAACATCGTCCCAAACTTGACGTAAGATTTCGGTCAGCGGTTTTTCGCCGACCATCGTCCCCGGATCGGGCGGCATGATGGCCATGCACCACGAACGGATCGCATCCAGCAATTCGTCCATCGACCGGCCGGCCCGCTGGATCACGTTCAGACTGTCTTCGATGTCGGTAACATCGTCGCCATGTTTCTGTCGCAGGTCATCGTCGGCAATTCGCTGCCAAGCTTCGGCGGCAATGCTATGGAACCCGCGGACGTGCCGGACCGGCCCCCGCAAATCATGCAGCATCCGACGCAGATCTTTCGGGTCGATCGTCACGCCATCTTGAGGTGGCGTACCGGAGCTCTTTTTATCGGAGCCGTCCATACCGGGACCTGGATTCATAGATTTGCGTCAGTGGAGGTTTGCGATTCGGGTCGTCGGTGTCCGATGCAGTTTACCCCATCCGATGGCCGATGCTTTGCGAGCGTGCCAAAGACCCAGCGTCTGGCAAAGACGGCAAATTGAATCTCGGCATTTTGGGCAAAGTTTAAGCAGCCGGAAAAGTCACCGCGTTTAACAAGATCGCTTCGGCCGATAGGACCAGAACGGACGCGATTGACACCACACCTGTGCCGCTTTGCCCGCTTGCCACTGCCTCATGCCCGCCTTTCGTCCCGGTCGCCACGTCACTCCATTAGCTCATCACGTCCAGCGGTACGTTGTGACCTGGATAGGCGTGTGCGCTTTCGGTTTCACGACGACGGCGCAGGAAACTTGGACACTTCCCAGCCCCAACGACATCAGATCGGATGCTGCCAACCTGGACGCACCGCTGTGGTCTTCGCCCGAGGTGGTCCCGCCGGGCAGGGAAATGGTGCTTGGCAACGAAACGGTGATCGGCAGCCAATTGAACGCTTCGGCCGAGGCCGATGGCGTGCAAGAGTCATCCGTTTTCCAGAGTCCCGCGCCGGACATGGTGATCGAATCTGATGCGTCTGAAATCATCGGCCCTGCGTTTGATGAGCCAAGTCCTGTGTTCGACGTTCCAGGCAACGTCGTGTATCCCCAATCACCGACGACGTCGGTGATCATGCAGGGTCGACGGCCATGGCTAAACCTGGACACCGATTTTTCCGATCCGTTGTTGGACTTTCAAAACCGACAGACAGACAAAGAACAGATGATCCTGCGTCACGCATGTCATCGCGACGCATTCACACCGGCGGTGTACGTCGGCGGACAAGCCCGACTGTCTTTGTTGGCGGCGACCACCAACACGACGGACAAGTTTCCGTATCTGGGTCGATTCCCCACCGACTTTTCTGGCGACAGCGCGACCGACGCGCGACTGTTGCAGGCCAACGGTCATGTCACGGCCCACGTCACACCGATGGCCCATGTGTACGGGGAGTGGCTTTTCTCCGACGTATTCACGTTCCCGGATCACCGGCAAGGCAGTCTGCAAGTTCGCCAAGCGTACGCCGTGTTTGGCGATTTTCGGCAGAGCCCCTGGTACCTGTACTTGGGAAAAAAGAACATCGGTTTTGGCGACCTTGGAACACTCAGCCCGTTCACCCAGTCCGTCGTTTGGCACTACTTTTCCGCGTTGGCCGAAGGCGTAGGCCTGGGGTACTTTGATGACCGGTGGCACGTCACGGTTGCCGCGATCAACGGTGGTCGAGGGATCCGCGTGGCCGATTCGACATCGCGTGGAAAGCTGAACAACTTCGCCGCCAACGTCCGTTTTCGTCACGGCGATATCGAACTGGGACGCATCCAACTTGGCAGCGGTTTTCTGCTAGGGACCATCTACGATGGATTCACCGCCGAACACCTGGATGCCAACCAATTCGGTGACGACAACAACAGCGCATGGAATCTGTTCGGCCAATTCGAATTCATGGCGGTCACGCTGGCGGGCGAATGGGTTTCGACGACCGAAGCGTGGCCGGTGACCGGATCGATGGTCCAAGCGTATCGGTTGGAAGCCGCGTACTGGCCCCACCGTGGACCGGGGTTTTCCGTCTGGTCATTCAGTTACAGCGATGGTGATCAGGGCGGCCCAGGCACCGAGTTTGAATTCAACCGACAACTGGTGTTGGGTTACCAAAAACAACTGTCGCACCACATGCGTGTGTCGGCTGAGTATGTCCGCAGCACGGGATTCGCGCCGCTGATCGACATCACCACGGTCAGCGATCGCGACGTTGCCCAGGACAGCCTTGTGTTGGGCGCGACCATCGTCCTGTAGCGGCCAGCCGGATGGACCGAAACGTCCGCACCCGGCATTCGATCAAACGTCGACCTGTTCCAACACGAACGTCGGATTTGGATCGCTGCGTCCTTTGACTTCGCAGGTGAAGAATTCCGTCAGATAACGCTGAGGCTTGCCGCGTTTTTCCGGGACACGAAAGCGATCGCCTTTCTGTAGAACCGGACGGTATTCTTCGATGCCACCGAATTGCCGAGTTCCCGCGGCTTGGCAGGGGAACCAGTGCCCGTCGCCATCGGCATCTTCCAGATAGAATTCCGGGTAACAGTGTTCGGGCACCCAAACCATTCGCGCGGGAATTTTGGCGTTGCGGCACAAAGCAACGACCAGACTGGTCATCTCTTCGCAATCGCCGTATCCATTTTCCAATGCCAACGAAGCACGTTGGATCGGTCCGTTGACGTAACGCACATTGTCCCGCACATAGTCGTACATGCGTTCGACCAACTGCCACGCATTGTCATAGGGTTCCGCTGACAATTCGGCATAGGCCGCGCGGATCGTCCGGTGTGTATGATCGATCTCGGGACTGGTTCCCAAGTACAGCTTGATGTCCCGCGACGGTCGCGTGGGAATCACCAGATCATCGGTGACCTCCGGTGCAACGATTCGATGCTTCTTCACATCGAATTCGAACATGATTTCGGTCTCGCTGCTGGCCGCCACCTTGGCCACCGACGCGACCACTTGGGTCGTTCCACCGGGCGCCGGACGTGTGATCCAGCGGGTCATCGGATTATCGATGTTTTTGGCGACCAATCGGACTTCTTGTTCGGGCCAGTTGACCGGAATCGGAAACGTCGCAATCACGTTTTGACACGTCGAACCGGTCTTCAGTGACAGCCCCATCCGCCATCGATGGGTTTGCGGCAAATCAAACGAAACACGCGGCGTGCCTTCGGATTCCTGATCGCCGCGTCGCGATCGACGACTTTGCGCCACGGCATCGCGATGGTATCCGAGCGTCGTGGCGGCGGAGACGGCCGTCAATCCGGCCAACGATTGTGAACAAAACTGGCGACGATCAAGCGGCATGATGTCGATTCGGGTGGCAGGAAGGGGAAGAATTCAACTTGTTCGGATACGGGTCACCGATGGTGGCCCTAGAAAAACAGACCGGTCACGCATCGCCGCCGCACGGGCTCGTCGAACGACGGCGATACGATTCCAGTCTAGTCGGTGAACGATTCCAAGCGTTCGTCTTTTCAGGCCACTGCTTTTTATCCAGCGGATGGATTTCGGCATTACCCGACGTTCACTTTTGCGTTCAACGTTCCGGGCCGACCAAACGCTGAACTCAAGGGCGGACGTTCCAAGACCCTGTGTCGTGCGAACGCTACTGGACGATTTGGCGGTCGACGATGCGATCGCCGTGTTCGTCATACATATCGTTCATGAAATCTTGAACAGGCGACATTTGACTGTTGTAGCGGGGCTGGAACCCGTCGCCGCCCATCACACCGCTGCCCATGACGCCATCGCCGATCACTTGTCCGTCGTACACCATCGGCGTTCCATAAGGATCGACGTACGCCCCGGTGGACGAACCACAGCCACAGCCGGATTCCAGAGTCGGTGATCCATAGCAACTGCTGCACGTCGGTGCAGGCATCACGGCAGCCGGCGGGCACTGCGGTTCACAATACGTCGGGGCGGTCACGACCGGCGTGGGAGCATAAGTCGGGGCCGGTGCGTAGGTGGGCGCCGGAGCGTACGTTGGAGCCGGGGCATAGGTGGGCGCCGGTGCGTAAACGGGCGGAGCAACCTGAGCGGCCGGCGGGCATATCTGTTGTGTCCTCGATCGACATCCGCCCAACAGTCGGTTGGTGCACGAGCCGATCGTGTTGCACAAACCGCAGCGGGCACCACGTCCAAAGAAGAAGTTGCGTAGCCCACTGCATCCCGATGACGTGGAAACGGTCAACAGAACCAGCACAATCATTACTTTGCGGATCATCATCATCTTTTCCTTCATTAACAAACCGAGCCTATTCGTTGATCCCGATGAAGGACCGCACAAAACTAGGTCGCCTGGAGTGTTGTGCAAACGCAACATCGTTTTTTTTCAGCAACATTTTGATGTCCTACCTCCACAGCCTTCCCCGCTACGTCCTGTATCCATATGACTCCACCGCAGCGCAACAGCTTGACGACGTGTTGTCGGACGCGTCGATCGATCCTGGGAATTCAACGAGTGGCTTGTCTTTCACTCGTAGCGTCAATCACGTTCGGCTTGACCGGCATCGCCGCCAGTCCTGATCTTCCGCCGATCACGGTCGACGCATCGATCCCTTCGTCTGAAACCCTGCAATCAACGTCACGAATCGGTTCACTGGGCATACCCCAAGACCGTTTGTGGATGTTCAGCACCCGCGGAATGCAAACCAGCGTTTGTGCGGCACCGTTGGAATCACCCAACTTTCGTGTCTATCAGCTGGACACCTGTGGCCGGATCCATCCATCATCGTTGGACATGTACTTGGCCAGCCGTCAAAGCGATCGTCCGACGGTGGTTTACGTGCATGGCAATCGTGTGGATTCATCGGCCAAAGCCATCGAACGCACATTGGCGGTGTACCGCAGCGTTCGGCGTTACCAACACTGCACCGGACAATTCGGCGGTTCGATCGACTGGGTCTTGTGGAGTTGGCCCAGCGAACGCCAAGGATTCGGCCTGAATGACGTGCGCATCAAAGCCGCGCGGACCGATACACAGGGTCTGTATCTGGCTTGGCTGCTGCGAGAACACGTGAAAGCCAGCCAGCCGACGTCGATGATCGGATACAGCTTTGGCGGTCGCGTGATCACAGGCGCGCTGCATGCGATGGCCGGCGGCACGCTGGGGCGACGACAATTACCCGGCGAAAAAGTGACCGGTGCGGCAATCGACATCGGCTTGGTCGCGCCGGCGTTGGAAGACGATTGGTTGGCCGAAAGAGGCTATCACCGATTGGCAACCCAGAACCTGGATTCCATCCATTTGCTGTACAACCGACGCGATGTTGTGTTGAAGAATTACTGGCGGTTGGATCGCATCCGAAACGCCGATGCCTTGGGTTACAGTGGTCCGTCACGTTTCGCACCACGCCATGACGGGACTCGTTTGCCGGTCCGAGCCCGGGACTGTGCCGCGGTGGTCGGCCGGCATCACAGCGAAATGGACTATTACACGTCCAATTGCGGTGCCGGCCCGACGATGCAAACGGTGATCGACCATTGCCTGTTCCCCAACCCGTGATGTGAATTCGATCCCATGATCCTGGGCGAATACTTTCAAAACGGTCGCTGGTACGACACACCGCCGCCGCGAATCGACAGCACCGATTTGGGGTTCCGCCAAGGCGTGACCGCGGTCGAAAGGCTTCGCACGTATCACGGACAACCGTTTCAAACCGACCGCCACCTTCAACGGTGGTGGGACACCGTTGAAGCATTGGGCATTGCGTCGCTGCCGTCCAAAGAATCGTTCATCGCATTGTTTGACGAACTGATCGAGCGGAACCGTGCGACGATGGCCGTCCATGGCGATGTCGGCATCACGTGGCTGGCGACCCCCGGCGGTGAATCGAGATCGCCGACATGCATCTTGCAGATCCAAAGCCTGGATCACCAACGGCATCAACGCTGGGCACAGTCCGGACAACCCCTGGTCATCACCGACGTGACCCAACCACCGCCCAGCAGTTGGTCACGACAAATCAAAACACGATGTCGATTGCACTACTACTTGGCGGACCAGCAAGCCAAACGCAGGCAACCGGATGCCGCCGGCGTGTTGTTGGACGGCGACGGTTCGATCACCGAAACCAGCACCTGTAACCTGGCGATTCTTTCGCAGGGCACACTATGTTCACCACCCAAAGATCGCATTTTGCATGGCGTGACCCAAGCCGTGGTCGAATCCATCGCGGGCGATTTGGGCATCGGCTGGACCCTGGCCCCGATCACCCCACAGCAAATGCGTGATGCGGACGAAGTGCTGTTGATGGGGACCGACGCCGGCGTGTGGTATGCCGGTGAAGTCGACGGTTGCCAAAAGCACTGCGACCACGACAGCGTTTACAGACGCATCAAAGCAGAATTCGACCGACGGGTCATGCCCGCGGATTGAAGTTGAAGTTCTTGCTGCGTGAAAAGAACTCCAGCGGATTCTCGTAAACCACTTTGCGGATCAACGATTCGCTGTGGCCGCGTCGTCGTAATTCAAAGATCAAGTCCGGCACGGCGGTCGGCTTGCTGGGCCCCCAATCACCGGCCGAGTTGGCCAACAACCGTTCACCGCCGGTGCGTTCGATCATGTCGGCGGCGCGTTGCGGCGTGCACTTGGTGACCGGGTACAACGTCATGCCGGCCCAAAATCCACGATCCAAGACTTCGTCGATCGTGTGTTCTTCGACATGATCGACCAACACGCGATCGGCATCCAATCGCGTGTCGGATTGCAACATGTCCAAGATCATTCGCGTCCCCTGGTATTTGTCTTCCAGGTGCGGCGTGTGGATCAAGATCGGTTGGTTGTACTTGGCGGCCAAGTCCAAGTGTTCCAAGAACACCGTGGCTTCATTCTTGGTGTTCTTGTTCAATCCGATTTCGCCGATCCCCAACACGTTGGGCTGATCCAGAAATTCGGGAATCATCTGGATCACGTCGCGCGACAACGACACGTTTTCGGCTTCTTTGGCGTTGATGCACAGCCACGTGTAATGCTGAATGCCGTATTGGGCGGCACGACGCGGTTCGACCTCGGTCAATTGACGAAAATAGTCTCGAAAACCGTCGACGGTGCCACGATCAAAGCCGGCCCAGAACGCCGGTTCGCTGATCGCGACACATCCCATGCGGGCCAACGTTTCATAGTCGTCGGTGATCCGCGAAACCATGTGAATATGGGGGTCGATGTAGTCCATTTACAGTTCCATTTTCTCTCGCCACTGGGCATCGTAGGGTCGGCTGAACAGAAACTGCAGTCGGGCCGCACGATCGGGATCATCCGACGCCAAGATCTCGATGGCTTGATCCAACTGGATTCTTTTGTCCGAATCGCCAAGCCCGTCACCGCCGGGTGCCGACTGCATCCGATCCAGCGCAGCGGCAATTTCCAGCATCTTGGAGCGGACTTCCAGATAGCTTTCGTTCAGGATCGTTTGGGCGTCTTGTTGGGACAATGTCACGTCGGATGATGGCATCGTTGCGACTCAATCATGATGGTGGCTCCCCGAACCGAGGCGTTGATTTCGGCCAAGCGACCGAATGTTTGGGGAAACCCGAATTATAAACCACTGCGGTCGCGCGATCATCCGCACGCATGACCATCGCCGTCGTTTGTAGCGATCACAACGAATGTAAGGGTTGTCCGTCGCCCACCGCCGCGCCGATACCGATCTGTGAGCCATCCGATGACACGTTTGTCAGAACGAAAGCTACGTTTCCTGTACGGGTGCGGCCTGGTCGCTATCCCGTGAATTGAACGTTTTGTGATGGTTGTCGGGAAGGGGAACTCGACAACGATCCGTTGTCCGCAACGCCGGATTCCCATCTCCGCTGGTCGTCGCGTTCGTCATCCGTCGCAAGATCAAACGACATCGGAACGTGGCGTTTAGGGGGGTGCTGTACGATGCCCGGGTTATCACTGACCTATGAATTTCTAGCCGAAACCGCCAACGCTGCGGCCGTCGACGTGCTGGCGTCGGCCCTTTGCAGCGGCGATCCGGACGCTCATCGACGCGCCGTTGACGCTTTGCTGCGGCGACGCTGTGAACGATCTGGCCGATGCTTGGCGTTGCATTGGCCGTCATTGACATCGGAACAACAAGAACGACTTGTTCCGCATGCCAAGTGGTTTCGAACGTTCATCGCTGAACGTCTGTCAGGCGATGCCGACGTGGTGCTGCCGGCTTTGCGGGCTTGCAAGACACTGCAATTGGTCGACCTGACCGACACGATTGCTCGCTTGGCAGAAAACGGCAAATCCCACGCGATTCGTCATGCCGCCGCCGACACGATTCGCTCGATTGCTCAACAGCTTGGGGATGCGGCACGATCGGGACAGGTCAACGTTCTCGGCCGGTCGGCCTTTGTGACTCGTTTGGCCGCTAGTGCCCGTCGCTTCTCGATGCACCGAAACCACACCATGGTGGAGGCGTTTCTGTTGGCATCGACTTGGTCCGACAGCGAACTGCGTCGATGCATGAAAGACGATTCGGGGATCGCCGAGTTGCTGACCGACTGTTTGGTCAAGGCGACCGATCGCAGCTTGATCGATTTGCTGGCCGCCGGCGTTCGTCGACGCGACTTGGGGGATGTATTGGCCGGTGCGATCCAAGATCGTACGGACGAAACATTCCAGTCATCGTTCCTAACGTGCGTGGGAACTGATCCGACACCCAACACGATCAGCAACTTGAAACAGCTGGGCATTCCGCGGTGCTGTCGTCAAGCGTTCAGCGAATCGGATCAACTGTCCGATTCGCACCAAGCCGCCCTGATCTATGTCTGGTCCTATGGCAGCGGCGACTGGGAAGACACCCTGACATTGGCGTGTGATGCATTGCAACATTGCGGCGAATCCGTAATCCCAGCCGTGCTGACCGCATTGAAACGAACGGAACCCCAGGCCGCCGAATCGTGGTTGGAAGCGGCCAAACACGTCAGCAGTGATGATCCGGCGCAGATCCAACAGCACCGCAAAGCCCGGTTGTTGATGAACTTGATCGAGATGCTGGATCATCCCGACCAGCGGATCGGCGAAGCGGCGCGTGAGGTCCTGCGTCCGTTGCATGCCGCGGCAATGCTGCCGGTCATGAACACACTGGGCCAACGCAGCCGTCGGATCCTGGGACGTGTGGTGATGATGGTCGACAATCAAGCGATCCAACACGTCAGCGATTCGCTGCGTCACCCCGTGCTTCAAAATCGGCTGGACGCGTTGCTGGCCGTCGATGCGTTCGCGGCGATTGATTTGCTGAGCGATTCGATGAAACACATTGTTCGCAATGATCACCAAGAAGCCCGTCGCGTGGCCGCCGAAGTGATGGCCGATGGAACGGGCGAAGCAACGTTGAACTTGCTGATTGAAATGGCAGATCTGCCGGAAAGCAGTGCACGCGACGCCGCACGCCGTTCTTTGGAAAAGCGAAAGGAAACGGACACGGAATTTCCGGCAAATGTGTCCGACCTTAGCGAGCTGAACCTGAACTAGGGCGAAGATGAACATGTGGTCCACCATTTTTTCCAAGGCAAGCTCGGTTACCGAAGCCACGTTACCACTGGCCGAAACCGTCATGCGTGACGTCAGCCTTCAGTTCCGCGAACAAAAGGTTGAATCGGAGTGGCACGGCGAACTGTGGTTTCTGGCGATCCCGGTGATCGCGATTGCCGCGGCGCTGGTGATCTACCAGGCATTTCGCCGCCAAACCGCCCCCGAAAATTCGCCGCACCAGTTGTTGCTGGACTTGGGGCACGCCCATCGTTTGGATCGCAAGTCGATGCAATTGATCGATCATTTGACCGAAGCTGCAGGGATGAAACATCCTGCGGCGATCATGGTGTCGGTCGATGCGTTCGATGCCGCGGTGCGTTTGGTCCAGCGAAAGTCGGGTCTGGGTGATAAGGACCAACCCGTCTTGGCCGACATTCGGCGACGCTTGTTTGTCGCCGAAGCCTAAGCGGAAAGCGATCGCCATCATCCGGTTCGCGCTGAAGCCAATCGCAATGAAGCCCATCACGCTGACGCTGATCACGCCAAGCTGATCACTCTGGCACCTGCGCGTCGGCTCGGTCGGTCATCTGACGCAGCGTGGTCAGGTCGATGTTGTCGGCGACAAAGGACCAACGTCCGCTGCCCAACAGCACGTGCGCTCCGTCCACGTGATCGCTGCCAAAGCCGCCGACGACGCCCAACGTCGTGGTGACGTCGTCGCCGGGAACCAAAGTTTTCGACACGTTGATCGAATGCCCACCGTTGCGAATCGACGACCGGGTGCCGCTGGCCCAGCCGTGGTCGTCCGGCAGAGGCAATTTTTCGCCGACGAAGACCGTGTATTCCAAACCGTCACGCACATCATCGGCGTCCAGAAAAACGTTGGCCATCAAAACGCCATTGTTGTCGGGCGCGATGGGGGTTTCGACCGAACCCTGATTGCCCGCATAGCTGGTCACATTATCGGGCAACCCGTCAAAAGCGGGGCAACGCAGTTCTGGAACGATGGTCTGCAGCACCGCCGCGTTGGACGACGAGTAAATGCTGGCCGAACGATCGATCGATTCGGCCAATTCCGGATGGTCCATTCGGGCGATCAGCCCGGTCAACCAGTTATGGTGAAACCCGGTGGGGTCATTACAAACCGCCGATGATTCGTCGAAAGTCCCTGACGGATAATGTCCGAACGTCGAATGGTACGACCCCAGCGCCGTGGCGATCCGTTGCAAGTGCGTCTGACAAATGATGCGTCGCGACCGTTGTCGCGACTGCAGCATCCATGGAATCGCCAGGGCGACAATCAACGCGATCAAGAACAGCACGAAAACGACTTCGCCCACCGAACGGCCGCCTCGTATTGGCGGCCACGATTCCGATTGCGTGCTTGTCGACTTCATCACACCTCTAAGAACATTCTTGCGGGATCTTCGATCACTTCTTTGATTGTCGTCAGAAAACCGACCGCTTCGCGACCATCGACGATTCGATGGTCGTAGGTCAACGCGACATACATCATCGGGCGGATCACAACTTGGCCGTCTTCGGCGACCGGTCGTTCTTGGATCGCATGCAGACCCAAAATCCCGCTTTGTGGCGGATTAACGATCGGGGTGCTTAACAGCGAACCATAGATACCGCCGTTGCTGATGGTGAACGTTCCGCCCATCAGATCAGCCGGCTGCAACCGATTTTCGCCGGCTTGCCGAGCATAGTCCCCAATGGACCGTTCGATTTCCGCGAACGACATGCGTTCAACGTTACGCAAAATCGGTACCACAAGTCCTTTGCCGCCACCGATTGCGATACCAATGTCTTGGTAATTCTTGTAGACGATGTTCGCGTCACGGATCTCCGCATTGACGGCCGGGAATCGTCGCAGGGCTTCGACAGACGCTTTGGCAAAGAAGGACATGAAGCCCAGCTTGACGCCGTGCTTTTCGTGGAAGCTCTGCTTGTACTTATTGCGGATGTCCATCACCGGCTGCATGTTGATTTCGTTGAACGTCGTCAACAGGGCAGCGGTTTGTTGGGCTTCGACCAAGCGTGCCGCGATGGTCCGCCGCAACATGCTCATCGGTTTGACTTCTTCGCCCCGGTGCAGCGAACTGGTCATCAACGATCCGTCGATCGTCGGACGTTGGGCCGGCGTCATGGGGGCGGCGGGCGGTTGGAATGCCGCCGGCGTGGTCGACGCCGCAGTGGTCGGTCCACCTGGCCGGGTCGTTGCGGGGGCAGCCGACGGGGCGGGATCGGAAGGTCGCGATCGGATGTAAGCCACCACGTCTTCCTTCAGCAATCGACCGCCCGGCCCAGTTGCGGGGACTTGGTCACCACGCAGGCCGTGTTCGTCCAACAAACGCTGAGCGGCCGGCATCACGAAACCGCCGCCCTTGCCGGCGGGTGCCGACGAGGCAGGTGCGGGACTGGGGGCTGCCGGGGCGGGTGTCGGTGCGGCGGACTGAGACGATGCCGATTTGCCGCCACCACCGCCGGCGGGAGCTTCGCCGGGCTGGATGGACGCGATGACTTCACCGACGGTCGCAAATTCTTCCTCTTTCTTCTGAATCGACGTCAGCACACCGGCCACTGGCGCCGGGATTTGAACGGACGCCTTTTCCGTTTCAATTTCCACCAGGTCTTCGCCGGCGGCCACGTGGTCGCCTTCGGATTTCAGCCACTGGCCGATCTGGACTTCGGAAATGGATTCGCCCACGGTGGGGACTTCGACGCTAACAAGATCGCTCACGATCGTTTCTGACTTCCGTTCTAGAGGGCGGAACGTGGGATGCCGACGCGACATTGCCGCCGGGGAAGACCACCGACCGGCCATGGTTCGTCTGTGGGGCAACGTGGATCATCGGCGCCGTTTCGGCGTCCGGGACCGACCAAGTCGTCGCAGCCACCCCACTAAGAATACCGATACGACGTGGTGGTGTCAGGCCGGCGCCGCCGGCAATTCGCGGTCATTCGTGTTGATTCGGTGAAGCGTTAAATCTGGTTCGATCCCTAGGTGCTGGATCTTCTGCACCCCAATTTCACCAGGCGGCCTGGGCAATCCACATGCGCCCAAAGCATCACGGTGTGACGGTCCGATTCCATAGAAACGAGTCACCTGATTCCAAAGGAAGGTTCCTTCGATCGTTTGCCGGAGTCCCCATCGCGATGTCTGAACACCGTGGATATTTGATCCAGACCGGCATCGCTCTGCTGGTCGTCGTCGGCGGCGGATGGTATTTCATCAAACATTACGAAGTGTCCGGGCTGGATCGCGTGTCGGTGCGACCCAAATCCGGCGATGCCGTCGATGCGGACCGCGTCAGCTTTGCCGCCAACCGATCCGATCCTTTGACCCCGGGGACCGGAATGCAGACGGCCAGCGTCGTGCCGGCGGCATCACAGCCCAATCCATTCACGTCATGGTGGAACGGTGACGGTCTGGCGGGAAAGTCCGATAAAGATGACTCCACCGCCGGCCCCGATTTCGACAGTGACACGTCGGTCATTCGCAACACGTTCGCTAAAGCCAATGTGCCCGTGGCCACCCCGAACCGCGCCGCGGTCCCCACCCACGCCTTTCGCAATCTGCGGATCGCGTCATGGGCGATGGGCGGATTCGGACCGACCAAGTTGCGGGACCCGATGATTCGGAAAAACGTGATCCGGATCTTGCGTCAATTCGACGTGATCGCGTTCCAACAAGTCAGCTCGATCGAACGTGACGTCATCCCCCGTTTGATCGATGCGGTCAACGAAGGACAAAGTGAAATCAGCGGCGCCTCGCGATATGACTTCATCCTGTCGAATCCTAATTCCGCCGCCGCAGCCGATCCGTTGCTGGGCGAACAGATGGGCTTCATCTTTGACACCAGCCGTGTCCAGGCGGATCGCACGCAGACCTACACCGTGTCCGATCCGTCCGGTGCGATGTCGCATGATCCACTGGTCGCCTGGTTCCGTGCGGCCGAACCGTCCCCGTCGGAAGCCTGGACGTTTTCCATGGTCAACGTGCGGATCGAACTGACGCGGGCGCGTGACGAGGTTGCTTTGTTGTCGGGCATTTTGAAAGCCGTCGCCGAAGACGGTCGTGGCGAAGACGACATCGTCTTGGCGGGTCTGTTCCAAGCCGACGATGCGTACCTGATCCCCAGCGTCGCCGGCGGACGGTTGCAAGCCGTCGTGCATAGCAGCCCGACCGATGTGTTCGCCAATCATCAGACGTCCAACATTCTGGTGCGTCCCTCATCGACCAGCGAATACTTGGGCCGCGGCGGTCCGCTGAATTTCCTGAGGGTCTACAATCTTTCGCTCAGCGAAGCAGAAGCCATTTCGCCGCACCTGCCCGTGTATGGCGAATTTACTGCGGTGGAGGGTGGCCACCTTTAACGTCGATTTGAATTACATTGTGCCCGGGTTAAATACTCAATTCCTAGGCACTACACGTAAACGATCGATGAAACTGAATCTTTCCCCCACAATCGCCACGTTGGCGATCATTGTCGGCATGGCTGGGACGTCCCAGGCGAAAACGCCGATCACCAGCGCGCAAACCGTTTTCGCGGAAAGCGACGGCATCGCTGCGGTCGAAGCGGAACACTTTTTTGACCAACAAAAAGTCGATACACGCGCTTTCTATCTGACCACTTCGGAAACCCAGCCGAAGTTTTCGCCCGACGGCGACCCGCCCCATGTCGGCGGCGCCAGCAACGGCGCGTACTTAGAAATCTTGCCCGACAGCCGACGCAATCACGGCGAAAAACTGATCAAGGGCACCAACTTTTCCAGCACGCCCGGCGAATTGGCCGTGGTCAGCTACAAAATCAACTTCCAAAATCCGGGTCGCTATTACGTTTGGGTCCGCGCCCATTCGACCGGCAGCGAAGACAACGGGATTCACGTCGGACTGGACGGCAATTGGCCCGACAGCGGCAAACGCATGCAATGGTGCGCGGGCAAACGCACGTGGCACTGGGAAAGCAAGCAACGCACCGAGAAACAACACTGCGGTGAACCCTACAAGATCTTCTTGGATGTCCCGACCGCCGGCGTTCACACGGTGCATTTCAGCATGCGTGAAGACGGGTTTGAATTTGACAAGTTCATCCTGACCCAGAACCGCGATTTCCAGCGTCCCGATGACGTCGGTCCCGCGCCGGTTGTCCACGCCGGCCCCCAACCGCCGACGTTCGCTTATGTCGAAGCCCCCGCGGCGGCCAACGACGCGCCTCAACCGAGCGCCGATGCCAACACGCACCAGCAAAACGGTGGCCATCAAGACGCGGCCAAGTCGCTGGCGATGACCGCGTCGTCGTTCACACTGGACGGCACCGGGTTTTATCTGCACAACGGCAAATGGGCTGCGGTGAATCCCGATCGCAACAAGTCCGGTTTGGCGGGCAAGACGTTTCCTTTCCCCTCCGGAAAGTATCACGTCACCTTGGAAGCGGTCGGCGAAAGCGATGGCGAATCGACGTACCAAGTGATGGCCGACGACCGGACGATCGGCCAGCACCAATGTCCGCTAAGCGACAAAATGTTCGAAGCCGGTTCGCGATACAACAAAACTTGGAAATCGGTCGACTTGACCGAAGGTGATGTGATCAAGGTCAAAGCAACGATCGCTTCGAAAGACGGGCAAGAATACAGTCGCGCCCGCTGGGCCGCGGTCAGTTTCGAACCGGCCGATGACGCAACCCTGGCCGCCGCACAACCTTTCTTGAAAGCCGCCGCGGTTGCCAAGAACGAACCGGCAAAATCCGCCAAGCCCGCCACCAGCCCGACCACCCCGGTCAGCACAAAACCGCTGATTCAACCGCGTGGCGCCGACGGTGACGGTTCGATCGCGGTTTCCGGAACCTTGGAAGCCTGGCATAAGGTCACCCTGACGATGAACGGTCCGTTCGCCCACGAACAGGACAACGAACCCAACCCGTTCACCGACATGGACATGACGGTCACGCTGCACCACGACGATGGAACCACCTATGTGATCCCCGGCTACTTTGCCGCCGACGGTGACGCCGCGAATACGTCGGCCGACCAAGGCAATCAGTGGCGTGCCCACTTTGCCCCCGATCGTCCGGGTCGCTGGACCTACAAGGTCTCGTTCCGTCGCGGTGACGGCGCCGCGCTCGATCGTGATGCGGATGCAGAAACCGTTTCGCCTTTTGATGGCCAATCGGGAACGTTGAAAATCGCCGCCAGCAGCGCCGACAAAGACAGCTTCCGTTCCAAGGGACGTCTGCAATACGTCGGCCAGCGTTACCTGCAACACGCCGACAGCAAAGAATTCTTTTTGAAGGCGGGTGCCGACGCTCCGGAAACCTTGCTGGGCTATGCCGAATTTGACAACACGATCGCCGGTAAGAAGGATCGTGTGCCGCTGAAGACCTACCAGGCCCACATCCGCGATTGGCAAGACGGCGACCCGACCTGGGCCGACGGTAAGGGCAAAGGCTTGATCGGTGCGATCAATTACTTGTCCGGCAAAGGATGCAACGCATTCTCTTTCTTGACGTACAACGCCGGTGGCGATGGCGACAACGTTTGGCCCTTCATCGATCGCAACGACAAGATGCATTATGACTGCAGCAAGTTGGATCAATGGGGCATCGTGTTCGACCACGGCACCGACCGAAACATGTACCTGCACTTCAAGATGCAGGAAACGGAAATCGACGATCATCATCGCGGCCACAACGGTTCGGCCAACTCGGTCCCCGAGTCGCTGGACGGCGGCAACCTTGGCGATCAGCGAAAACTGTATTGCCGCGAACTGATCGCTCGATACGGCCACAACCTGGCGCTGAACTGGAACCTGGGTGAAGAAAACACTCAATCCACCCAGCAACTGCAAGACATGATCAATTACATCGACGCGTTGGATGCGTACGACCACAACGTCGTCTTGCACACGTTCCCAAACCAACAGGACAAACAATACCGTCCGTTGATCGGTGACAAATCCAAGTTGACCGGCCTGTCGCTGCAAAACAGCGGAATCAAAGACACCCACTGGCAAACCGTCAAATGGGTGCGTGAATCCACCGCCGCCGGCAAGCCTTGGGTCGTCGCCTTTGATGAATCGGGAACCGCCGCCCACGGCCAGTGCCCCGACCTGGGTTACGAAGGCTACGACGGCCGCGACAATTCCGGCAAAATGACGTATACCGAGCATGACGTGCGACGTCAAACCCTGTGGGGACACCTGATGGGTGGCGGCGCCGGCGTGGAATACTACTTCGGTTACAAGTACACCCAGAACGACTTGGTTTGCGAAGACTGGCGTTCACGTGATCGCAGCTGGGACTATTGCCGTATCGCTTTGGAATTCTTCAAAGACAACCAAATCGCGATTCAGGAACTGATGCCTTCGGATGAGGTGATCGGAAACAACCTGACCAACGGCAGCAACGAAGCCAATGCAAAGTACTGCCTGGCCAACCCTGGCAATCTTTATCTGGTCTTCCTGGCGACCGTCGGCGAAACCGAGTTGGATTTGTCCGGTGTCGATGGCGAATTCGAAGTCGGCGTGTTTGATCCTCGCAAGGGCGGTGACGTCAACTACGACGGCACCACCGTGCAAGGCGGATCCAAGGTCACGCTGAAGTCGCCTGCCGCCGGTGAAAAGTCCGCCGACGACTGGTTGCTGGTCGTGCGACGCAAGTAAGTCGTCGGGCGACCGTGATGCGATGATCGGTCACCGCATCGCGACTGTATGAATGATCTAGAGTAGGCGGCCGGATGCTTCCAGCATTCGGCCGCTTTTTTTTGTCCGTCGTCGGTGCCACCGTTCGTGTCAGCGACGCACGTCCGGGACCAAGATCGGAACCACGCCGGCGACGGTTTCATTTTCGCCGGTCTTGTTGTTCTCGGGATCGTCCTTGGGCGCTGGCATGATGCCGTCATCGTCCTTCTTCACCGGCCCTTCGTTTCCACCTTCTGACGGCGGCATCGACTGGTAGACCTCGGACGTCACCGGCATGCCGGTGGATTGAATCGCCGACGGATCAAACGGTCCGGACGAAACCGGTCGCGGCACATGGACCTTTTCGGGTTGGTGGCGCGGTTTCAAGAATCGTCCGACTTCGTACGCATCACGATAGGCATCGGGGCACCAAGGGCCTTCGCCCAATTGGATCTGGTTGTACGCCAACAGCGACCCCTTGTTGCCGTGGACGTCGCGGATGGCCAGGTTGTACGCGGCCAAGGCTTGATAGAACTGTTGTTCGCTGGTGACGACCTGGCGTTGTGCTTGCAGCAGGAAGTTGATGTTGTCGGTGCCGTCCAGATAACGACGACGCAACACTTCGACCTGACGCAAATCGGCCAAGTAGCGGTTGTAGTTGGTTTCGACCAACTGATACGTCACGTCCAACGCACGCGTCGCCGCAGTCAGTTCGTGGCTGACACGCAATTCGGCGTCGGCCAACAATGCTCGTTCGCGTTGCAATGTCAACTTGGCGTTGGCGATCGCCGCACTGGCCGCTCGCAATCCGACCGGCAACGACAACTCCATGCCCATTTGCCATTCTTCGAACTGGCCGCCGGTGATTTCACCGTACAGGTTGTCAAGACTGCCGTGGCCTTCACTGCCGATCAAGTGATCGCCCAACCCGCGGACACGATAGATGCCCAGGAAATCCAATTGCGGTCGCTTGTTCAGCCGTGCCGCATAAAGTTCCATTTCACGTCGTTTGACTTGCAAACGTTGCCGGCGAATTTCGACACGTCGCTGCAAGGCTTGGGACAACGCACTGTTCCAGTCGAACGTAACGCGAACATCGATCGGATCGGTGGTCGGACGGATCAGCGTTCCATCGCTGGCCGGCATGCCGATCAGATAACGCAGTTCACGTTCCAGTTCATACAGACCCTGGGTGCCGCCAAGCGCGTTTTGCACTTGGGCATCGAATTGGTAGTACTGCGACCTTGCTTGGGCTTCTTCGTCACGGCGTCCGGTACCGACTTCCAATCGGACTTGTTGGAACTGCAACGTCTGCAACGCGGATTCGCGGCCCTTTAAGTTGGCTTCCAAAACCCGATAGGCTGTGGCCAAGTTCCAGTAAGCGGCTTCCACGTCCGACACGACACCGATCACGTTGCGTTCAAATTCAGCCAACGACACGTCTTCGTTGACCCGCGCGATCAAGACACCGTTGTACTGACCGGGAACCGATCCGTTGCCAACGATGCGATTGAACTGGGTACCCGCACCACGCATCAAAGGTTGGCGATACTCGGCTTCGAAATACCCGATGAAGGAACTTCGCAGGAAGTTGAATGGCCGGTTGTTGCGGTCATAGTTGACGTTGTGCCGCAAGGCAAAGCTGGCACCCTGTGCGGTGCGTTTGGACAGCTCGTTGGAGAAAACCGATTGGGTCGCTTGAAGTGCCAGTGGACTGAACTGGATCGCGATCGGGTTGTTGGGATCCACGTTGTTAGGCGTGTCGACCTTGTTCCAACTAAGCGTCTGCGCGTATTGGGCATCGAACGCTGCCAACGCCGCTTCGACACCTGAGAACGGATCGGAGTGGGCCATCGCCGGATCGTAAACGGTCGATACCGATTGTGGCGAAACGACTGCGTTGGTGCCGGTGCGACGCAGGACGGGGCTTTGCGAAATGGCCCGCCGGATCGCTTCATCCAACGTCATTTCCAGCGCGGGAATCTTCGACGGGTCTTCCAGAGTGACCGGTGCCGATGCCGCGCGGGCGGCCTGGCTGGTCGGCGTCGCGCACTGGGCAACTTCGGGGTATTCGATCCGCAGGGCCGAATTGTCGTGATACGACGTCTTGGTGTCGTGAGGCCCATCGGGCAGATGGCGAAACACGCCGCATCCCCCGATCGATTGCACGACGGTCCCGATCACCATGGCTGCAACCAGGGCTCGCTTTCGTTCAAAGCGTCGACTGCGACGCTTCGTCGATGCATCGGCAGAGCTGTGCGGGGATGTCGTGTCTGACATAGCGAGGTCGCCTCGATCAGGAACGCTTGTGGTGCTGCGGTACAGACGACGGACATCCGAATATCGCTCGGGACGAATTTTCCGCTACCGTCGTCAGCACCGTCATCGGACATACACACCGCATTTCTGGAACGACCGGCGCCCGAAGCGCGGCGAACAACCGTACTCACACCGAACAAGCCCGATACAAGGCATAACCGGCATATTCGGCCACCTGTCAAAGCAGTCAAGCTTTGACGGTTATGCAACGATCGACCCGACGTCTGGCCGATCAGATCGAACCCAAGCGGCGGGCGATGAGATGACACGCGTTCACAATCGCGATTCTGGCGTCAGCGCACGAGAAACGCCGCAAAGGGGATGACCTTTGCGGCGAGGCGATGATTCGATTGGATTCGTCGGTCGAAGAAAGCTAGGGCAAAGCCACTGCCGCACCGGCGATCGCGGCGGCTTCGGCAATCACCGCACGCTTTTCATAAGGTGGACGTTGCAACATACGCGGTGCACAGCTGCCGACCCTGTAATAGCCCATTGTGTATTCGCAATCGCACGGCGGTCGAACGGTCGCAAGGTACGGCAGCATCGGAATCGTCGCAAAGAACCTGGCACCACTGATCAAAGGAGTCGCACAGGGGAACCGCTCGTGACCGTGGCGTTCCAGCATTCGATCTTCGAAGTACCGCGGCAAAGAAAACGTGTTCGGCGCGGCCCAGTGTTTGACCGTCCACGAGGCTGGCAAGCCGCGATCGAACAAACTTTCGGGCAACGCCATCACAGGCGTCGGTGCGTTACCACGGAAGTTGTCCGGCAGACGCCCGTTGCCGATTTCGGTCATGTCCGTCGTGGGGGCTTCCAACTTGGGCAACAAGAACCGGCCGCCCTCGACCGAAGGTACGCGAGCATTGCGGTCACCATAGATCGACTTGCTCAGCCGACCGTCCATGTCGTCTTCATCGATTTTGCCCGGGTCATCCGATCCGTAATCCTCCGCCGGATCGTCAAAGTCATCCAGCGGATCGACGTCATCCGCCGACGAATCCGGCGGATCCAGTTCGTTCAACCATGCGGTGGAAAACGCATTGGCGGGTTCCATCAGATTGGCCGCAAACGCACCGCTCGGTTCGGCCGCCCCGGCAAGCGAACAACAACCGATGCCGACGGCCAGCGTCAAACCGCCCAGACTTTTCAAAACCAAGGCACGCCACAAACGACGGCGACGCTGCATCGGTTGGTCATCGACACGCGACCCGTCTGTGCGTTGTAAACAGGATGGAGTTTCGTTTTCGTTACGGACACGCATAAGTGCTTCCTTGCACGGCGGATCGGCTCGTCAGATCGCATCGAACAGATGCCCAAAATCACACGGGCACCCACTCGTTAAAAGACCTTCGACCAATCCATCTGCTGAAAACAGTCCATGCATGCTTTCGCCGCATAACCCGAACAGCCCGAACAAGCGTTGCGTCACCACCGGTCGACCAACGAACAAAGGTACCCGAATCGCTTGTGCCTGCTATTCGGCGTCCGCAGCGGATGCTTCGTCGGACGTCTCGGTGGACTCCGCATCTTCAGACTCGGCCGCCTTTTTCTTGGCCGCTTCCTGTTCAGCCTTGCGTCGATCCAGCGTCGCTTGATCGACAAAATTCAGCGAAGCACTGTTCATGCAGTAACGTAAACCGGTCGGCCGTGGACCGTCTTCGAACACGTGTCCCAGGTGAGCCTTGCAGCGACTGCAGTGGACTTCCACGCGGGTGTAGAACAGCTTCCAATCCTTTTTGGTCCCCACCGAATCGGGGCTAAGCGGTGCAAAGAAGCTGGGCCATCCGGTTCCCGATTTGAATTTCGTCTTGCTGGTAAACAAAGGTTGACCACAAACGACACATTCGTACTGGCCTTCGCGTTTGTTGTTCCAATACCGGTTCTGGAATGCCGGTTCGGTGCCTTCATTTTGGGTGACGTTGTACTGGATCGGCGACAGTTCGCGTCGCAGTTGTGCTTTGGACTTCGGGCGATACGGCTTGGCCTTTTCCTCCGCCGCACCAGATTGCTTTCGCGACGAATCGGAATCCTGTGCCAACACCGCCCGGGAATCGACCGATCCCCAAACCCCCGTCAAAACGGCCACAATGGCGGCGGCTGACAAAATCGAGAAAAGCGATTTGCGTTGCATCGTATCTCTCCGAAAACGGTCGGCGGTGCGAACGCGATGCGTCCGTCCACCAATAATGAACAAGGATGACGTGCCAGTTGGCGTTGCGATCCGCCGCTATCCATCGTGGCGAACGGCGGGTCGGAATGCCACGTAAAAATGGCCCACGACCGAATCACTCCGCCCGACACTGACATTTTATGCCACAAGTCCAGCTTTCCGCCGTTCGATTCGACTATCCAGATCCAATCCCCGCCGCGACGGGGCTGTTGTCGGGCATCGATTTGGACATTGCCGACGGCCAATACGTCTGTCTGGTCGGCAACAGCGGGTCCGGAAAATCAACGCTATTGCGGTTGATCGCAGGGTTGCTTCGTCCCGACGCGGGCACCATTCGCATCGGCGGAGTCGATGTCGACGGTGTGCCCCCCCATCGCCGAGACGTCGCAATGGTGTTTCAGGGCGATGCGTTGTATCCCCATCTGTCGGTCGCCCGACAACTGTCGGTCGGTCGAGCCAAAACGAACGCTCGCGATTCGGCCCGACTTTCCGACATCGTTCGGTTCACCCGCATCGAAGGTCTACTGGATCGGTTCGCCGATGGGCTTAGCGGTGGCGAACTGAAACGAGTCGGTCTGGCCAAAGCGTTGATCCGCAATGCGGGTGTGCGATTGCTGGATGAACCTTTGTCGGGAATCGATGCGTCGCACCGACAGACGCTGGCAGATTTTTTGACCAAGGTCCATCAACGCGGCGGTGGGGTGACGCTGCACGTGACGCATGACGGACAGGAAGCCGTGCGAGTCGCGGATTCCATCGCGGTCTTGCATGACGGCCGAATCGTTCAAAAGGATGACCCCGGGGTGTTGCTGGACAAGCCCGAGCACCGCGCGACCTGTCGGCTTTTGACACCGTGGGGTCTGAATGAGTTTGCGTTTGCCTCTGCGTCCGAAAGCGGATCGAATCGGATCGAGCTCGATAAGTTGTCCGACCAAGACATGGACACCACGCCGACCGTTTGCATCTTGCCCCAAGCGGTTTCAGTCGAGTGCATCGAATCATCATCCACGCCGATGCCGGCAAACGTTCGACCAACATTGCAACGCATCGGTGGGGACCGATGGGCGATCGTCGGAAACCTGGTTCGTCGTGTATCCAACCGCTTCACGGTATCGCTGCCGATTCACACGCACGGCCGATCGGACGAAGGCGATACAGAAGCACTTCTGCGCTTGAACGTCGCCGGTCATGACGAAGCGACGAAATCGGCCGAGCCCGGTCGCCCCGTGCGGATGGTCTTCGCCAACGACGCGGTTCATTTTTTTGACGCCGATGGATGGCGTCAGGACACCCATTGATGTTCGCATGACGGCACCCCCACGCACGATAGCAAATTCGCGATCGTCCAGTCCCGCTGACGTCATCACGAACGATGCGTTAGTCTTCGCGACATGGAATCGCTTTCCGAATTCTTGCCGCTGGCGTTGATCCTTTCGGTCGGCGTATTCGTTCAGTCCGCCGCCGGTTTTGCCGCGGGTCTATTGATCGTCCCCAGCCTTCTGTGGTGCGGTTACAGCATCCCCGAAGCGCAAACGGCATTATTGGTCGCGACGATCCCTCAGAATGCTTGGGGCGTTTGGAAATTCCGTGACTGTTTGACGCCTAAACAAATTGCTTGGCCGGGGCTGGGACGATTGGTGTTTTTGCCCTTGGGCGTCTGGACGCTTCAAAATCTGGAATCGGTGTCGATCACGACGCTTCGCCAGATCGTCGGCGGATTCGTCCTGACGGCCACCTTGGCGACGATCTATTTTCGTCCTGTCCCGCGGGCTCGTCTTCACCCCGGCTGGGCGTTCCTGGCGTTTCCACTGTCGGGCTTTTTTCAGGGCGTCGTCGGCATGGGTGGCCCGGCGATGGTGTTCTGGGTCCAGGCCCACGACTGGGACACGCGTCAAATCCGCGGTTTTCTGTTCGGGATGTATCTGATCAGCTTGGCCCCCGCGTTGACGGTTCTGTATTTGTTTTTCGGCGACCGAATCATCGGCCCGGGAATTGCGGCGGCCGCATTGACGCCCTGGCTGATCGTGGTGACCAATTTGGGGCTGCGATTCGGCACGCGACTGGGACGCCAGCGTTTGCGACTGCTGACGCTGGGGCTGTTGTTGATGTTGGGCGTGTCGGGGCTGGCGTCGCCGTGGCTGCGGTGAAAACCGAGGACCGTAAACTCGGCCACTGACAATCGGATATCTGGCTTGCGACGGGGCTAGTGCAACCGTCGATCCGCATCCACGCAGCGTTTGCTAAATTCATCCTGTCTGCGGCCCATTAGAGCGGCCCAATCACGTCACACTCCGGTGCATCGAGTCGATTCATGTGGGATTTTCTGTCAATGGATTTCGCAAGCGTTTCCTGGCTGGCGTCCGGTGTCCAAATCGCCAGTGATGCCCCACTGGTGTCGATGGAATCGGCCATCGCCTTGTTCGCGTTGACGGCGATGGAAATCGTCTTGGGAATCGACAACATTGTCTTCATCGCAATCATCACCGGTCGGCTTCCCCAGGACAAACGGTCCTTCGCGCGTCGGTTCGGGCTGTTCCTGGCGATGGGGATGCGGATTTTGCTGTTGATGATGATCGGCTGGCTGATGGGCCTGGAAGACGCCTTGATCACGCTAAGCGATTACGTTTCCTTTGGCGGCCTTGGCCAATGGCTGGCCGAACACGAAGAAGTCAATCAGGTTTCCGGTCGCGATCTGATCCTGTTGGTCGGCGGCCTGTTCCTGATGTACACCGCGGTCCGCGAGATTCACCACAAGATCGAAGGCGGCGAACTGGAACACGAAATTGGGAATTTGCCGGGTGACACCGGGGGTTCGGCCGACGGCATCGATCCGCCCGCATCTGGATCAGGCAAGATCACCGTCGGCGGGGTCCTGTTTCGGATCGCGTTCATGGACGTGATCTTTTCGCTCGACAGCGTGATCACGGCCGTCGGCATGGCATCGCACATCGAAATCATGGTCACCGCCGTGATCATCAGCGTCGGCATCATGATCATCTTTGCGAATCAGATCAGCGATTTTGTTCAACAGCACCCGACGGTGAAAATGCTGGCGTTGTCGTTTTTGATCCTGATCAGCGTGGTATTGCTAAGCGACGCGATCGGCGAACCGATCAACAAAGGCTACGTCTACTTTGCGATGGCGTTTTCTCTGTGCGTCGAATTTCTGAATCTACGCATGAAGACCAAACGAATTCGTCCCAGTCAGGGCGAAGGCGAAACAGGTTCACTGACCTCCGCGGCCCAGTAAGCACCGGCCCAGTAAGCACCTTCGATCAGTTGACGACATTGACGGCATCGCCATCGATCCATTGGCGAACGTTGGCGGTCACCGTGTCAATCAAGCGTCGGCGCGCTTGGACCGTGGCCCAGGCGACGTGGGGCGTGATGATGCAACGGTCCAGGCCCATCAGCGGATGGTCCGGCTTCATCGGTTCGCTGTCCAATACGTCCAGGGCCGCGGCACCGATGACACCGTTTCGCAGCGCCGATGCCAACGCGTCTTCGTCGATCACCGGTCCCCGCGATGTGTTGACCAGCCACGCCGACGACTTCATCGTCGACAACCGTTGTGCGTTGATCAAATGATGCGTCTGTGGCGTCAATGGACAATGCAACGAAACGACATCGCTTTGCCCAAGCAAATCATCCAATCCGACCGGTGTGAACGCATCGGGATCATTGGGATCCGGCTTCGGCGGCGTGCGAGAGTACGCCAAGACATTCATCCCCAACGCCCGGGCGATCGCGGCGGTACACCGTCCGATCGAACCAAACCCGATGATGCCCATCGTCGATCCCGCCAATTCGATCAGCGGGCCAGTCGTAAAGCTGAAATCCGGACATCGTTGCCATTGCCCGTCTTGCACCGCGTCGTTGTGGCGTCCGACTTGGTTGGCCAGTTCCAACACCATGGCAAAGACATGCTGGGCAACCGAACGGGAACTGTAATCCGGAACGTTGGTCACCACGATGCCACGCTGCGACGCGGCTTCCAAGTCGATGATGTTCGTGCCCGTCGCGGTGACGCCGATGTATCGCAGTTGTGGCAACGCCGCCAGTGTCTCGGCATTCAGTGGCACTTTGTTGGTCAGCACCACATCGGCGTCTTGGCAACGCGGTATGATTTCATCGACGGCGGTGCGAGGATAAACCTGCACATCGCCCATGGTCGATAGTGCGTCCCAAGAAAGGTCACCGGGGTTCGCGGTGTGGGCATCAGTTACGACAATCTTCATCTCGGCCAGCCAGTTCGCATCGTGATGGTGGATTACGACCGACCGGCCAATGCATGATCGCCGCGACTCTAATTCGCCACGGTTGCAAACCTGCCGCGAATCAGTTTCGCGCCCTGCGACGCTTGACCGGTTGGATCGTGTCTTTGGGAACTTGATACATTTCCTGCATCTGCGTCAACCGCTCGGTCATTCGGCTGCGAACGGAGGCATACTCGGGGTCATCGGCGATGCTGGATAGTTCGTTCGGATCTTTTTGCAGATCGAACAATTCCCAGTCGTCGATCGGTTTGCCTTCCAGCGCATAAAAGTGAATCAGCTTGTAACGACCGTCGGTCACACCGCAGTGACGAGCCACGTTATGCGCGCCGGGATTTTCGTAGTAGTGGTAATAGAAGTCCTTTCGCCAATCCGCAGGCGTTTGGCCACGCAGCAGCGGCACCAATGACCGGCCCTGCATCTCATCGGGCACCGGGACACCGGCCAAGTCCAGGAAGGTTTCGGCAAAGTCCAGATTGCTGACGATGTCGTCATTAGTGCTGCCCGCCTGTGTCACGCCGGGCCAACGAATCATCAGCGGCGTTTTCAGCGATTCTTCGTACATCCAGCGTTTGTCGAACCAACCGTGTTCGCCCAAATACCACCCCTGGTCGCTGCTGTAGATAACGACGGTGTTGTCGGCCAAACCGGCGTCATCCAAATAGTCCAGCACCACACCCACGCCATCATCGACACTGCGAACGCATCGCAAGTAATCCTTCACATAACGCTGATACTTCCACTGCACGATTTCCTTCTCGGTCATCGATTCACGAGCCTTCAAATAAGCCTCATTCTTGGGCCCGTACGCCGCGTCCCAAACCTTTCGCTGCTGGGCATTCAAGATGCCTGACCCGGCCAACTTCAAATCGCGATCATTCAGGTGACGAGCCATGGTCATCGCCTGTGCGGCGGCCGATCGGGTCCGCCCGGAATAATCGTCCCACATTGTTTCCGGTTCCGGAATCGTGACGTCATCCAGCCAATTCAGATACTTCGGTCCCGGCATCCAGTTTCGGTGAGGTGCCTTGTGCTGGAACATGACCATGAACGGACGATCGGGATCACGACCTTCCTTCAACCAACGGACCGTTTTTTCGGTGATGATGTCGGTGGTGTAACCGGTGTGTTCACGCTTGACGGGCTGGCCATCCGGACCGGCGGTCAACATCGGCGGGTTGTAATACGGCCCTTGTCCCTGAAGCACGTCGTAATAGTCGTATCCCTGCGGCGTGGATTTCAAGTGCCACTTGCCGATCACCGCCGTTTGATACCCGACCGCCTGCAACAGCTTGGGGAACGTCTGCTGGTCGCCATTGAACGTGTCGCGGTTGGTCTTGAATCCGTTCACATGGCTGTACTTGCCCGTTTGAATCACCGCCCGGCTGGGACCACAAATCGAATTCGTGACGTAGCAACGGTCGAAACGCATACCGCCTTTGGCGATCCGATCCAAATTCGGCGTCGTGGTCCGCGAATCGTCATACGCACTCAACGCCTGTTGGCAGTGGTCATCGGTAAAGATGAAGACAATGTTGGGACGTTCGGCACAGGCGACCGAGGCGCCCCCGATGCCCAAGGCCATCCCCAAGATCACGCACACCGGTTTCACCCACCGGGGAACTCGTTGCAATCCCATCACGTTGCTGTCCTTTCATGAAGACACGGGCACGGCGGAATCGGCACAGGGGCGTAGGAAAAGCGCCGCCGGTCGATCGCCGAACCCATCAAGTTTTCGTTGCTGTGACAAGTCGACGCAGCACCCATGGCACGCCGGGGCGGCATCCAGAATTGCGTCGGCTGTCAGCGATCCGCAGTATAGGCTCATCACGAACACCTCGTCGGATCGTTGACAGTATCCAAGCAAGTTTTGGGTTACACTGTTGCCACCTTGGTTCCGAGGCAGGCGGACAGATTTTTTTTTGAATTTAGTAGCCCGACGTGTAAGCGAGAGACCGCGTTTTTCGCCGGTTCGTTCCTCGCTTACGCGCCGGGTTTCCATTGGTCGCGAAACTCCCGTCCGGCTGCGTAGACGACGCCGTCATATCGAGCCCAGATTTCCACCTACCTTTCCATCTTCACGCTACACGCCCATGCCTCCGATTCGCCGATCGGCAATTTCCTCCCGCCCATCCTGCCGCCGGTGTGTCCTTCGACGCATCGGATCCAGTCCACTGCGGTGTTCGGCTCCTGTTGCTTTTGCGTTTTTGTGCATCCTGTCCGTGACATCACTGTGCAATCCCGCCGGTGCGCAAACGGCAACGACGTCGCCCGATAACGCTGAACTCTTGACCAAGATTCATCAACAGATTCTTGAAACGTCGGGCGAGGTCAGCCAAGACGATTTTAAAAACTATCGCCAAACCATTCCTCGCACCGGAGTCGAGTTTGAAATGGTGGCGGTCCCCGGCGGCAGCTTCATGATGGGCAGTCCCGAAGACGAAGAAGACCGCGAAGACAACGAAGGCCCCCAGCAACAGGTCACGGTGTCACCGTTTTGGATGGGCAAGTGCGAAGTGACTTGGGACGAATACGAACCGTACATGATCACTCAAGCACCGCGTGAAAAAAATGGTGCCCGCAAGGATTACGACCCGGCCACCGACGACATCGTTGATGGCGTCAGCCAGCCGACACCGCCGTACACCGAAATGAGTTTCGGCATGGGGCAGACCGGTTACCCGGCGATCAGCATGACCCAGCACGCGGCCAACAAGTATTGCCAATGGTTGAGCGCCCAGACGGGTCACTTTTATCGGCTGCCCACCGAAGCCGAATGGGAATACGCCTGTCGCGCGGGAACCACCGGCCCCTATTCGTTCGATGCCGACGCGATGGAAGACTATGCGTGGTTCTATGACAACAGCGATGACAAGTATCAACAGGTCGGCCAGCTGAAACCCAACCCGTTCGGTCTGCACGACATGCACGGCAACGTCATGGAATGGACCGCCGACCAATACGAAGACGATTACTTTGATCGCATCGCGGACAACACCACCAACCCGATCGTGCGGCCGATCAAGCTGTATCCCCGCAGTGTTCGTGGCGGCAGCTGGTACGACGATCCCGAACAATTGCGATCCGCCTATCGCCGCGGCAGCGATCCGTCCTGGAAAGATCAAGACCCGCAGTTGCCCCGCAGCATCTGGTACCACACCGACGCCCTATGGGTCGGGTTCCGAGTCGTTCGTCCGATGCAGGTTCCCGACGTCAAAACAATGGACGCGTTTTGGAATAGCGCCACCGATGCCCGCTAGCGAGCACTTCCCCTGCACGATCACTTCACCCGCGACGTCGATGCGGCCGGCGCGGTCGCCCACCGGCGTCAACGAATCCCACCTTGTTTCGTTTCCCCACCCATTTCCATCAGGTTTTCTTACCATGACCGATCTGCCCCGTCGTGATTTCATTCGCAGTGCCGCCGGAACCACCGCCGCCGTCGGCGCGATGGCCGTCCCCAAGGTTTATGGCCAAGCCACCAATGACACCCTTCAAGTGGCACTGATCGGTTGCGGTGGACGCGGTACCGGCGCGGCCAGCAACGCGCTGCGTGTCGGCAACGGCCCGACCAAGTTGGTGGCGATGGCCGACGTCTTTGAAAATCGCTTGGAAATCAGCCTTTCGGCATTGAACAATGAATTCCGCGAAACGCCCGACAAGGTCAACGTGCCCAAGGATCGGCGACACGTCGGTTTCGACGCCTACGAAAAAGCCTTGGACGCATTGAACCCGGGCGACATCGCCGTGTTCGCCACCCCGCTGGCGTTCCGCTGGGTCCACTTCCAAAAAGCGATCGAAAAGGGTCTCCATGTTTTCATGGAAAAGCCGCTGATCGCCGACGGCCCCAGCGCCAAACGCATGCTGGAACTGTCCAAGAAGGCTGACGAGAAAAACCTGAAGTGCGCGGTCGGCCTGATGATTCGCCACTGCCGTGGTCGCCAACAATTGCACCAACGCATCCAAGACGGCGAAATTGGTGACATCATTGCGATGCGTGCCTACCGAATGCAGGGCGTCATCGGATCCTGCTTCTCCACAAAGAAGCCCGAACACAAATCCGAAGTCGAATGGCAAATCGAACGCTTCCACAGTTTCTTATGGGCCAGCGGCGGCAGCTTCAGCGATTTCTACATTCACCAGATCGATGAGACGTCATGGATGAAGAACGCGTTTCCGATCAAGGCCCACGCCGTCGGCGGGCGTCACTATCGCCACAACGAAGACGGCGAACTGTACGTCGACCAGAACTTTGACACCTATTCGGTCGAATACACCTATCCCGACGGCACCAAACTGTTCTTCGACGGCCGCAACATGCTGGGCTGCCAAAACGAAATGTCCAGCGTGGTTCACGGCACCAAGGGATCGGCGTTCGTCAGCAAATTTGGTCACTCGCCACGCGGCGTCAGCTCATACAAGGATCAAGAACAGAATCGCCGCCAGCGCATCTGGGAATACGACACCCCGAAGCTGAGCCCGTACGATTTGGAGTGGGAAGATTTCGTCGATGCGATTGTCAACGACAAGCCATACAACGAAGTCCCGCGTGGCGTCGAAGCCAGCTTGGTGACCAGCATGGGACGCATGGCGGCACACACCGGCCAAGAAATCACCATCGAACAAATGCGTGAATGTCCGCAAATGTTTGCCCCCGATGCAGACAAGATGACGATGGACGGCCCGGCCCCCGTCATGCCCGATGCGGACGGCTTGTATCCGATTCCCAAGCCGGGGATCAACAAGAAATTCGAATACGTGATCGAAGCCTAAACGCGGAACCGACATAGGCACATTGCTGTGTTTTACGTCAGAATAGGGCATCGACGCCAAGGGCTCCGGCGTCTTCACCCTTTTCGGTAAACACCAATTCCTATGCGTGAACACGTCGAACGACAGTTCGGATTTTTACGGTCCACGGCGATCGGCGGCATCGTCTTTCTGTTGCCTCTGATCGTCGTCGGCTACCTGCTCGGCCAAGTCGGATCGATCGTCTACTGGATCGCTCAGTTCCTGAACGAGACCTTCGAAATCCGCACGGTCCACGGTTACACCGTGCTGCTGATGGCCGCCATCGCGGTACTGATCATCCTGTGCTTTGGCGCCGGCGTCGCCGCCCAGTTGGCCATCGGCAAGAAATTCAGCGGGATCGTGGAAAAGCATCTGATCATGATCTTTCCGCGGTACTCGATCTACAAAGACCAAGTGGCCGGCGGCATCGGCGGCGAACTGGGCCGTGATCGAATGAAGCCTGTGTTGATCGATCACATGGGCGTCTATCGACCCGGGCTGGAAATCGAACGCAGCGACGATGGTCGTGTCACCGTCTATTTCCCCGGATCACCGGATCCGTGGAGCGGGACGTTTGGCTTCCTGAAATCGGAACAGGTCACCAACATCGACGTCGACCTGGGCGAATTCCTGGCCACCTTCGAACGCTTGGGACGTGACAGCTATCCGCTGTTGCGTGATGCTTGGAAAGCCAGCCAAGCTGGTCAAGCCGAATCGACCGAATCAACTGCCTGAAATCACCGGCGTCTAGCCGGCGGCATCGCCATTCGATTTGCCAGCGGAGCCTTAGTTTTTCTCGGTACGATCCTTCGGCCATGGCAGCACGTTGGCTTGTCTCGCCCAGCGGGTCCATTGGTCACGTAATCTTTGGACCACCTTAGGATGCGATGGTGCGACATCGTTTTGCTCGGTCCGATCACGGACGATGTCGTACAACTCCCAAGCATCGACGTCGGTCGCATTCAGCGTCACCAGTTTCCATTTGCCTTGCCGAACCGCGGCGTGTGATTCGTGTTCCCAGAACAGCGGACGCGAATCGGTCGATGAATCATCGACCGATCCAAAGGCTGATTTCAGGCTGATACCCGGCGTCGGCTTGATCGCTTCGCCGTCGAATTGCGTTGGATACTTGGCACCGGCGACATCGACGCAGGTGACCAGAACATCGACGACGTGCCCCGGTCGCCGGCACCAACGGTCAGGCTGGTCGATACCGTCGGGCCAATGGGCGATCAGCGGCGTCGCGATACCGCCTTCGTGTACCCAGCGTTTGTGCAATCGGAACGGCGTGTTGGAGGCATTGGACCAAGCTTCGCCCATGCTGCTGCTGCGGCCACTCTGGTTTCGCCATTGATCATGGTTGCCCTTGGTATTTTCATTCCAGCGATAGCCGAACATGCCACCTTCGGCACAGCACCCGTTGTCCGAGAGGAACAGAATCAGCGTATTGTCCAGTCGGCCGGCCTGATCCAATTTCTCGATGATCCGTCCGATGTTTTGATCCATCCGTTCGATCTGGGCCGCATAGATCTCGCGTCGAAACGCCGATTCGGTTTGGTCCGACGCCGACAGATCTGCCCAAGCGGGGCATTGGCTATCGGGCAATGTGGTGTCCGCATCAACGACGCCCATCTGGATCATGCGTTCCAGTTTTTCGCGACGCAATTGATCCCAACCCTCGTCGTATCGCCCCTCGCACTTGCTGATGTTTTCATCGGGTGCTTCCAACGGCCAGTGCGGCGAATTGTAAGCCGTGTACAAGAAGAACGGTCGCTCATCATCGGCCGCGTCATCCAAGAACTTAAGCGACCAATCGGTGAACACATCGGTGGTGTACCAAGGCTGATCGGGATGCAACGTGTTGGGTGGTGCTTCGGTCGCATCAATCACCAGACGATCGTTGTGATAGACCGGGCACCCCGGCAGCACTTTGAAATAGCTGTCGACGTGTATGTGAATGCCATAGAAGTGTTCGAATCCGCGATCGGTCGGCCACTGTCCCTTTTCATGCCCGACGTGCCATTTGCCCGCCATCATCGTGCGATAGCCGGCGTCCTTCAGTACTTCAGCGATCGTGACGGTCTGGCGATTCAAATAGGGGTGATAACCGGCGCCGCGATCACGATAGACCATGTGCCCCAGTCCCGCTTCATGCGGATACAGCCCGGTCATCAGTGACGCTCGTGTCGGGCAACAACGCCCGGTGTTATAGAACTGTGTGAATCGGATTCCGCCGGCGGCCAAGCGATCGATGTTCGGCGTTTGGATTTCACCGCCGTAACATCCGATATCCGAAAACCCCATGTCATCGGCCATGATCAACACAATGTTCGGCCGTGATGGGTCGCCGGCCGACACGGATTGCATGCCCAAGACGTGCAACAGCGCAAGCGGGAAAAGCCATCCACAAAACCAAACCGTCCATTTCGTTGAGAATTTTTTCATTGATCCGGTGAACATCGGAGGATGAAAACGTTGATCGCATTGCGACCATTTCATGGCAAGTGGCCAACCAAATGGGTCGCCGACCCATCACCGAACGCCCGGTAACGAGGAACTGTGACCGTTTGCACAACGGACCGATGAGCCAGGCGATGACACCCCAACGTTGAATCAACGTGACAGGTGCGGGCTCCAGCGATTGACGGTAATTCTAACATGACAGCAGCACGACCACCGCCAACTGCAACACCACCCGAACAAGAGAGACCTTTGACCATGCCAACTGTTCATGCCTATGCCGCGACCGAGGCCAAAGGAGAATTGGAACCGTTTGAATACGAGTTGGGCGACCTTGAACCCGACCAAGTCGATATCAAAGTTGAATCATGCGGCATCTGTCACAGCGACGTCAGCATGCTGGACAACGACTGGGGCATCAGTGCCTATCCACTGGTGCCCGGCCATGAAGTGACCGGAACGATCGACGCCGTGGGCGAATCGGTGACGTATGTCAGCCCCGGCGATCGTGTAGGTCTGGGCTGGCATTCGCAGTACTGCATGACCTGCGATCAATGCATGCAGGGACACCACAACCGATGTGCAAACGCTGTGGGAACCATCGTCGGACACCACGGCGGATTTGCCGATCGGGTCCGGGCCCAAGCGGCGGCGGTCACCAAGATCCCCGACGACTTGGATGCCGCGGAAGTCGGCCCGATGCTGTGTGGCGGTGTGACGGTGTTCAACCCCATGCTGACCAAACAGCTTTCGCCGACCTCACGCGTTGGTGTCATCGGTATCGGGGGCCTTGGACACATGGCGTTGATGTTTGCCAACGCTTGGGGATGCCATGTGACTGCATTTACCTCCAGCGGTCCCAAGATGGACGAGGCCAAGAAGTTGGGGGCGCACGAAACGATCAACTCCCGTGACGACGACGCAATCGAAGCCGCCGCGGGTCAGTTCGACATGCTGCTGTCGACCGTGAACGTGAACCTGAATTGGTCACTATTCTTGAAAACCTTGCGTCCCGACGGCCGCCTGCATTTTTTGGGTGCCGTCACTGATCCGGTGGAACTGGACCTGATGCCGATGATCTTTGGCGACTTGTCCGCAGGAGCCTCGCCCGTGGGCAGCCCCGCGACGATTCGCACGATGTTGGATTTCGCACAGCGGCACCAAATCACTCCGGTGACCGAGCATTTTCCGATGAGCAAGGTCAACGATGCGATGGAGCACCTGCGCGAAGGCAACGCCCGATACCGGATCGTGCTCGACCGCGATTGATGACGCATCATGAAACGCGGATGCCCGATCTGGTGGATGCACGGCCTGGCTGAAACTGGCGTGAAACAGAGACGGCCGGTAGGGGCGGCGGAATCGCTAGCATTCGCCTTTCGGAAATGTCTCATCCATCGACGGGACCGTGTTCTCCAGCGGATCCGCAGTCTGTTTTGGTTTCGCACGAGCATCCCGGCCTTGCAAAAACAGGAGAAATACCGGTTTTTGCACCGGAGACGAGGTTGCCGATGTGGTCTTCAGACCACGCGGGTCAACTCCAGTGCCCCATCGCCGGCCGACAAATCACTCTTCCCCATCTGGCGTGGGTTTTCTAGGATGACGACGTAACGGAATGTCTCTTCACGTCGCATGCACGGACCCAGGAATGCGCAACCTTTTCATCATCGGTCTGCTGGTTGTCGGAGCCTCCACGGCCGGCTGGTTCACCATCGAAAAAGACGGTGAGGATACCGGCATCAAATTCGACACCAGTGAAATCAAAAGCGACCTGAGCAAGCTGCGCGAACGCGGCCGCGAATACCTGGACAAGCACCGCACCGAAAACGGTGAAGGTGGTCAGGGCGACGAAGCGAGCTGGACCGACCAATGGCGGTCGCAACCCGATTCGGGATTCGACGATCGCAACCAAGCGTACCAAGACGACCGCTGGAACGACGACCGCACGGCACAGTCTTGGCAAGACGATCGATCCAGCTGGGATCGTGATTATCAGGGAACGGCTTACCGCGACGATCGATACAGCGGCGAAACCTATTCCAATCGGCGTCCGCCTTGGAACAACGAACCCGCACCGCCTCGCGACGGCGGCCGTTATGACGAATACGGACGCCAACCGTACTAGTGCGTCAGATCGACGCCACCGATGACAGTTCCTTGGGGTGACGCGATCACATCACCGGCCCCGAATCACCAGGGGCTAGCGTTTGGACGACGGGTTGGGATGCGGCACCAAAGCGCCCGTCATGTCCAGCCAACCATCGAGGACTTCCGCCATCTCCGCCACCTTCTGTGGCATTTGTTCGGCCAGGTTCGACTGTTCACCCACGTCTTGTTTCAGGTTGTACAGTTCATAGGCGTGCATACCTTTATCACCGCCGAACCACAAGCGAATCAGCTTGTAATCTCCATCTCGAACGAACGATCCGCCCACCGTTCCGGCCAACGTTTTGGATCGGGGAAAGTGACAGAACAGACGTGAACGATCCAGCGAACCAGTTTCGGTCAAGATCGGCAGCAAACTGACCCCGTCAACCGAAAGTTCCCGAGACACATCCGCGCCGGCGATCTGGCAGATCGTCGGATACAGATCGATCATATGGACAGGCACATCGCAAACCGACCCCGCGGCAATTTTGCCAGGCTTGCGAACAACCATCGGCACACGAATGCCGCCTTCATAGAAACAAGCTTTACCACCGCGCAGCGGTGCATTGGATGTGACCGGAACGGGATAACGCTGGGCATACTGGCCTTTCATGTTGTGCCAGTGAATCCCGCCGTTGTCCGACAAAAAGAACAACCACGTATCATCCGCAATCCCTTCGTCGTCCAACCGCTTCATGATCTTCCCAAGGCTTTGATCCATTGCATACAGCATCGCAGCCATCACGGGATTTTGGTGTTTGTTTTCCGGATCCATCTTCGCCGCAAAACGTTCGATCTGTTCGGCAGGCGCTTCGTAGGGCGAATGAACGTTGAAGTGTGACAGATACAAGAACAACGGATCTTCGCCGCGCCGACTGATCAGCGAACACGCTTCGTCGGTCAAGCGTTCACAGATGTATTCGCCGTCCGGACCGGGTTGCAACGCGGGAATGTTGTTGGGCGCGAAATAGCCGCCGCTGGGTCCGGCACCGCCAACGCCGATCACGGTTTCAAAGCCTTGCTGTTGGGGCCAGAAACGTGGTGACGCTCCCAAATGCCATTTGCCCAAAAAGCAAGTCTGATAGCCAACCTCTCGCAGGACTTCGGCGATGGTTCGCTCCGCCAGGGGCAAGTGCGATCGGCTTTGCGGCCACACCACGCTCTGCCGCGGATTCGCCGCCGCGGGAACGATCGGATGTGGCTTGCTTTGCCCGGTGATCGCCTGATGCATCCCGATCCTGGCCGGATACTTTCCGGTCAACAACGCGGCCCGTGACGGCGAACACAAGGGTTGTGCGTACGCTTGGGTCATCCGCATGCCCTGGCCGGCCAAGCGTGACAGATTCGGCGTTTCGTAAAAGGTGCTGCCATAGACCGAACTGTCCGTCCAACCCATGTCGTCGACCAGAAAGACAATGATGTTGGGCCGATCCTTCGCAACTACCCGATTCTCCATCGTCACAGTGGCGACAACCAGCAAACAGATGGTGCCAAGCATTCTCATAAGACACAAATCTTTCCACAAACGGAAACGGACGACACCAATCAATTCACCATCCACGCCACATCGGAATCGGTTGACCGGCAGTAACGGCATAGGATGTCACACCCCATCCCATACGCAGCCGCGTCGCCCGGTATCGACCAATGCCAGGCCAAAAAATCCGCTACGCTAGCCACTCGTGATGGCGGTCGCAGGCACCGCGTTGCTTCAGTTCCTTCAAAGAATTCGATCATGAGAATGATCTGCGCTGCGTTGTTGTTGATATCTTATCTGGGCGAACCTTCGTCCGCTGCCGAAACCACCACCGCCGGACGCGCCCGGATGCTAGTCCTGGCCGACATGGGCAACGAACCGGACGAAGAACAGCAGATCGTCCATTTGATGGCCTGCTGCAACGAGTTCGACGTGGAGGGTTTGATCGCCGTCACCGGGAAGTACCTGCATCCGGGTTCCCCGACGGCCTATCGCCAAAGACTTCACCCCGAACTGTTCCACCAGATCATCGACGCGTACGAAAAGGCGCTTCCCAACCTGAAGAAGCATGCCGACGGATGGGCAGATCCTGATCATCTGCGGTCGGTCGTCGCATCGGGTCAGACCGGCTATGGAATCGAAGACACGGGCCCCGGCAAATCGACCGCCGGTTCAAAGCGGATCATTGACGCGGTGACCAAGGACGACCGGAGACCACTTTGGGTGGTCGTCAATGCGGGATCCAACACCCTGGCCCAAGCATTGATCGACTTTCGGGCCAGTCACACCGCCGCAGAAGTCGCGGATTTCGTATCGCGATTGCGAGTCTTTGAAAATGGAGCCCAGGACAACTCCGGTGCATGGATCTGTGCCGAGTTTCCCGACATCCACTGGATCCGCAGCAACTATCAAACCTATGCCTATGGCGGTCCGGGCGGCGATGGCAAGAAAGACAATCGCGGGTCACGCCAATCGCTGGGACCTCACATCTGGAAACCCTACGAATACTCGGGTCTGGGGCAACACCACTGGGCGCTCGATCACATCAAATCAGACAACGGGCCGCTGGGTGTCGCTTGGCCACTGCGTCAGTTTGCCGGCGGCCGCCTCTCCTTCCTCGAAGGCGGTGGAACGGTGCCGTGGTTGGGCTTGGTTAACAAAGGACTCTTTTCCGTCGATCACGTGAATTGGGGCGGCTGGTCGGGACGGTTTGAACCCGAAAAGGCATCCAACTATTGGTCCAAACACCGCAGCGTACGAGACGACGAACAAACCGGTCGTCCCTTCAAGGTCTATGCCGAAGCGGAGGATCACTGGATGGATCCGGAAACCGGTGAAGATTTCAGCGGAATCTTTGCACCCGTGTGGAGGTTCCGTCGGGCGACGTGGAACGATTTTGCCGCACGATTGGACTGGTGTGTTCGTTCCTACGACCAAGCCAACCATCATCCTGTCGCCGCAGTTGGCGATGACGCCGGCGACACCATTGTGTTTCGCGGCGGTACGGCGGGACAACAACTATCGCTTGACGCCACAATGTCCACCGATCCCGACGGAGATCCGCTGCAGTTTCGCTGGTGGTTCTATCCCGAAGCGGGATCCTACGCGGGCGAATTGCCTGCGATCCGCGACGACGAAACAGCAACGCCAAGCTTCGATGTTCCGCAAGACGCCAACGGCCACACCATTCACTTGGTTCTTGAAATCACCGACACGGGCCGACCATATCCGCTGACCGACTATCGACGCATCGTCATTCAGGTCGGCACCTAGGACGAATTAAACCGTGACCGGCCCTTTGCTCGCCCGTCCGCGTCAACATGCCGCAGCGGTTGAATGATTCAAAGCGACATTGCCATGATGAGTGAAATCGAATCGGAACGTCGACAATACGTCTATCCGATTCATCGATATGTATGCCGTTGTCGCCAAGAGAATTTCTGATGAGTGAAAAACTGGTTGAATCGCTTCGCCGCGTGGTCGCCGACACCTACGCGGTGATGGGACAAACGCATCTGTGCCACTGGAACGTTCGCGGACGTTCGTTTTTTGGGCTGCACAATGCGTTCGAAGAACAATACACCGAGATGTTCGAAGCGGTTGATGAAATCGCCGAACGTATCCGTTCGATCGGGGCATTGGCCCCCGGCGGTTTGGCCAACCTTGCAAAGCTGGCAGCCATCGATGAAGTGGCCGAAGATGCGTCCGCCGATGACATGGTTCGCCACTTGATCAAATGCTACGACAAACTGCTGACCGATTTAAAAGCCGCACGCGATGTCGCCGGCGACGCGGACGACTCCGAATCGGAAGACTTGATGATCGCTCGCATCCAAGTGCACGAAAAAACGGTTTGGATGTTGAAGAGCTATCTGGAGTAATTCCGTCGAGCGATCAATGGTTTGACTACAAAGCTAGGAATCGCTCCACCACCGCTCTGCCCAACGAATGATGCCGACGTCGCCCACGGGATGCTCCCGCAGTGACGCCGGCATCTTTCGCTTTCCGAAACAGGGTGTCCACTGACCAAGTCATACCAGTGGCTACCCCGATGAAGTTTGCGCAGCCGTATCGGATGCACAGGCGATCGACTGGATCGCCGGGACCTTTCTGATCAGTGAACGCGCTTTTACGATAGGCGCATGACTCCATCGCAGTTTCGCCAAGCATCGTTCCTACGCCATCGCTATCGATTGCCAAGATTCCTGCCGCTCGGCTGGTCGCTTCGTGTTCGGGAACGGACTGGAATCGCATCGGTTTATCACCCGCGGTCCGTCGCAAAGAAAGTGATCTTCATTCACGTCCCCAAAGCGGCGGGATCAAGTATTGGGCGACTGGTTTTCGGAACCGACATCATCGGTCACTACCCGTATTTCGTGTACCAACGTTACGACCCACTGCGATTCGAGAACTACTACAAGTTTTCGCTCGTCCGATCGCCGTTGACTCGCCTGTTTTCCGCCTACCGATATGTGCTATCCGGTGGCAAAGGTCGCGCCGATGCAAAATGCGGCGATGTTATTCGGGCCGCGTCTGGATCGTTCGAAGACTTCGTTTGCAACGTTCTTGACCAAGCCTTTGCCTATCGCTGGGTGCACTTCGTCCCACAAAGCTTTTTCTTGTGCACCGACGCGGACAAGTTGATGGTGGACGATGTCGTGAAAGTTGAATCGCTTCCCGACGGCTTTGAACCGATCGGCAAGCGACTTGGGATTTCGGCGTCGTTGCATGGATTCAATCGGCAAGACACCACACCAATCCCCGAACTGGGTGCACATGCCCTGGCAAAGGTTCACTCGATCTACCGACGCGACTATCGAAATTTTGGCTATCCCCAAGAACGGGCAACCGGCACATCGAACGGGACAGGGAACAGCCCCGGATTGTCGAATCCATCAAGCCACGGCAGCGCAGCTTCATAGTCGCTGTCTTGAAGCGTTCGCGCCAGCATAGCGTCACAGGCTTCATCGAAGCCCATCCACACAAAGCTTCGTCATATCAAAAAATGCCGGCGCCGATGCCCGATTGAATCTGGCGGCGGCGCCGGCATCAAAGCCGACAAACAGATATCTGATCAACAAAGGATCAAGATCAAGCGGAAACGTCAATCCAATTTGCGGACGCGAATGTTCCGATAGGCCACTTCGTCGCCGTGGTCTTGCAATGCGATGTGGCCGCTGGTCGCTTCACCAAAGCCTTCGAATTTCGAGAACTTGCTTTTTGCGACGCGCTGATCCCAGTCATCGCTGCCTTTGACATATTCGAAGTACTTCACGCCGTTAACGTAGTGAGCGCACTTTTCGGGCGTGATCAAAATCCGAAGCTGGTTCCATTGTCCGGCCGGTTTCGTGGCATCAACGTCGGCTTTGTACAACTGGTACAACCACCCGGCTTTTTGCGGATCATGGCCTGCGGTGTTGTCTTGCACCTGAATCTCCGGCCCACTTTGCCACGGCTTCGGGTTGTCTTCGGTGACATGAAACATCACGCCGCTATTGCCTTCGGGTGAGATCTTGTACTCCAGTTCCAACTCAAATGCGCCAAACTTTTCCTTGGTGATGATGTCACCGGCACCTTTTTCGGCACGCACCAAAGCGCCATCCTGAATCTTCCATCCCGATGAGATCGTGTCGGACTGGTAATTCCGAAACGCGTCGGTGTTGGCCCCATCGAACAGCACGGTCCAGCCGGATTTCGTTGCGGTTGATTCGCCAAACGCGGTGGTGAAAGAACAGACGGCCAAAGCAAACAAGCAAGTCAAACGCACAACGGGCATGATGGGTTCCAAACGTTACAGGTGGGAGAAAGGTGCAGGAAGGATGGATCGGTGGAAGGCGTCGCGGATTTCGACCAGACGAATCGATCGGACGTGTCCACGAAAAAACGTCACTCTGCATTTCGCAAAGTGACGCTTCGTATTGTACTCAAGTGCTGGCCGGTCGATCGACAACGGCCCGCAGAACCGGCGGACTAGGCGACACCTGCGACGATTCAGAAACCTCCGATCGTTCGGCGCGGCCCGACAATCACATCGATGCTTCGGCGACGACCGGTTCGTCGATCTTTGGTTCGAAAGAATCCGACGTCAACTGACTATCGCTGAGCGTGAAAATCACAAACAGTCCGACAAAAACAAACGAGCCGACGAACACGATGATGTTAAAGGGTTTGTCGAATGCTAGGTGCATGAAGAACAACGCGACCAAGATCGCTTTGATCGTCGCGATGGCCATCACGACCGCCACATCCAGACTGCCCAGATCGAAGCTGGCCTGTGCCACGGTGACGATGGTCAAAAACACCAACGCAAAGAAAACACCGAAAAGCAGTGGCAGCGGGATCGGGTGCGCAAAATCGGTTCCGTCGTCGCTGTGTCCGTGACCTGACATGATGAAGTCGCTTAGTGAAATCGAACGTCAAAAAGAAATGAGAGACCGGTGTTTTTGACCTGCGGATTAGCGGATCAAGTACAGCAACGGGAACAGGTAAATCCAAATCAAGTCGACCAAGTGCCAATACAGTCCGACGTAATCCACCGGGCCAAAGTATTGACGATTGAAGTCCTGGCGAATCGAACGCACCAGCAACCAAACCAAAACACCGATCCCCGCCAAGATGTGAATCGCGTGGATGCCAGTCATACAGTAATAGATGCTGAAGAAGACTCCGGCGGTCCGAGGCGTGAACACGTTCTGTGTCGCCTTCTCGATCGTACCGTCCACTTCGTCAACGTCGCTGACCACGGAACTGCCGGCAACTTCGTACTGTCGACGTCGGGCGTCCAGTTGGTTTTGAAGCCCGGTGTTGGATTCGTCGGCCGCCAGGGTTTCCAGAGCAACCAGATCGCCCGAATCTTCCATTGCGGCAACGGCCGAATCCACATCGGCATCATGATCCGCCACTGCGTGGTCCGCGTGGTCGCCATCACCATGTTCCGCGTGGGCATCCCCGTCGCCGTGATCACCGGCGGCGGCGTGGTGTTCGGCAGATTCGCCGCTTTCCAAGATCGTTCCCAGCCCGACGCCGGCGAAGAAGCTGAGGCAGACGACCAACAGCGGCTTGGCACATTCAAACTGGAACGTGTTCTTCTTCAAAAACGAAACGACCAACCAGATGGCCACGCCGATCGTGATCGCGATGAACGGAATGCACAGCCACAACAAATAGTTGGGGTGACCGCCGGGATGAGGGTTGGCCGGGTCGTAAGTGAACAGACCGGCCGGGTTCAGACCCATGCCCCACTTGTGCGAGTACTCGATCGACTTCACGCCCAAGAAAACCATCGCACAGGACAGCGTCGTGGCCAGCAGGGCGGTCAGCTTCTTGTACTCTTCCGTTTGGGCACATCGAACGGCCCACGCCATGGTCAGCGAACTGAACAGCAGGACGCCCGTGTTGATCGCGCCCAGCTTGGTGTTCAGGAACTGGCTGCAGCCTTCAAAGACCTCCGGCCGCAACATCCGAAAGATCGCATAGGCACAGAACATCCCGCTGAAAAACAGGACTTCCGTGACCAAAAACAGCCACATGCCCAACTTTCCACTGTCGAACTGCTGCTCGGGCGTGTCGAAGTGGTGAGCCAGGAACGACGGGTGATCGTGATCATGCCCGTGGGTCGAATCGGACGACGCGGACGCTGAAGCACCGGTCTCCGTCGTTTGAACATCAGTGGTTGACATGCCTTTTCGCGTCGATGGTCGTCGACATTTGTAGGATGCGGTCGTCTTGATCCGCAGCGATGATCGAAAGTTATAGCCAATGCAAGTGTTTTCGCACGACCGGTCAAGCCGGCTACGAAGCGGACCACAACAACCACGGACGGATCGCTGCGGCCCATGTTTAAGACGCGGATAGGACCGCGTCGATCAATGATCAGTTCTGACCACCCGCGTGGGCCGGTGATTCTTCCGGTACGGTCTGCGGAACGATCTCTCGCTCCGGCTCGGCCGTCACGTAACGTTCGTTTTCGGCGTCCCAGAAAATGTCGTGGAAATCATAGGGGTCCCCCACGACGGGAGCACGTTCAAAGTTGTAGTACGGCGGCGGGCTGGTGCACGCGAACTCCAACGTCGCGGCTCCCCAGGGGTTCGCCGGCGATCGCTTGCCGTTGACCAGCGATGCGATCAGCACCACCAATGCGATCAACAATCCGATACCCAAGATCAACGCGCCAATGGTGCTCATCTGGTGCAGGTACGCGAATTCCGGATCGTACGTTGCATAACGACGTGGCATCCCGCGGCTTCCGAGCACGAACTGAGGAAGGAACGTCAGGTTGAAACCGATGAAGACGATCGCCGCGGACAAACGTCCGCCCCATTCGTTGTACAAGCGTCCGAACATCTTGGGCCACCAGTGGAACACACCGCCCAGGAAGGCGATCAGTGTTCCGCCGACCATCACGTAGTGGAAGTGTGCGACGACGAAGTAGGTATCGTGCAGGTGCAAGTCTGTCGCCAGCGTTCCAAGGAACAATCCGGTCAGACCACCGATCGTGAACAGGAAGATGAACGAAAGGGCGTAGCACATTGGCGTCGTCAGGCTGATCGAGCCCTTGTACATCGTCGCCAGCCAGTTGAAGACCTTGATGGCCGAGGGGACCGAAACGGTAAAGGTCAACGCACTGAAAATGATCGTGGTCAGCGAGCTCATGCCGGCCGTGAACATGTGGTGCCCCCAGACCAAGAAGCCCAGCAAGGCGATCGCGATCGACGAATAAGCGATGAAGCGATAGCCGAAGATGTGCTTGTGGCTGTGAACGCTGATCAATTCACTGATCACGCCGAAGGCCGGCAAGATCATGATGTAAACGGCGGGGTGGCTGTAGAACCAAAAGAAGTGTTGATAGGTGACCGGGTCGCCGTTGAATTCCGGATCAAAGATCCCGATTTGCATGACGCGTTCGGCGATCAGCAACAACAGCGTGATCCCCAGAACCGGCGTCGCCAGGACCTGGATGATGCTGGTCGCGTAGGTGGCCCACAGGAACAACGGCATTTTGAACCAAGTCATTCCCGGCGGACGCATCGTGTTGATGGTCACGATGAAGTTCAACCCGGTGAAGATCGAACTGAATCCAAGAATGAAAGCCCCCAACGTCGCCAGGATGACGCTGCTGTCGGTGGTCGTGCTGTACGGGGTATAGAACGTCCAACCGGTATCCAAACCGCTGGAAAGCAAAGCGCCGATGAAGAACAGGGCGCCAAACATCCATAGGTAAAAGCTGCTGAGGTTCAGCCGCGGGAACGCGACGTCCTTGGCCCCCAACATCACCGGAACTAGAAAGTTTCCCAGGGCAGCTGGAATACTGGGGATGATGAACAAGAACACCATGATCGCCCCGTGCAGGGTGAACACCTGGTTGTAGATCGTGTTCTTGTCGACGGACGATCCCAACCAGTTGTCGGTGAACAGCCATCCTTCGGGGCTGAACAGGTGCAAGCGAATTCCCAGGGCCAGCAAACCGCCGATCAAAAACGCGGTGACGGTACCAATCAGGTACATCACGCCGATCCGTTTGTGATCCAACGTGCAGAACCAGCTGAGGAACCCTTTGCTGTTGGTCAGATAGTTTTCACGCTCGGTCGGGAATCCCGGATCGCGAACGTTACTGGGCAGGGTGCCGGCAGACATACTTCAGCGGACCTCGATAAACGGTTTAAACAAATACGATGAATGGTTATCGGGCGGGGTAACGATTTTCGTCACTCAGCCAGGGTTTTCAGATAAGCGATGATCGAATCGATATCGTCGTCACTCAGTTGGCCTTTGTAGCTGGGCATCACAGGGTTGTAGCCTGCGACCACCTTCGCCTTGGGTTCCAGGATCGATTCACGGATGTAGTTCGGGTCAACCGTCACACTGGATCCGTCGGCCAACGCGTGCGTGGAACCGGCCAAATCCTTGAACGACGGACCGACACGCTTGCTGCCGTCGATGGAGTGACAGCTGGCACAACCGCGTTGGTTGTAGAGCGTCTTTCCCCAAGCTTCGGGTGCCACATCGTCAGGACGCGATGCCTTTTCTTTGATCCAGGCGTCCAGTTCTTCTTGGGTTTCGTGAACGACCACGACCGTCTGCATTTCGCTGTGACTTTTGCCACAGTATTCCGCACAGTAAAGATCGAAGAAGCGATAACCGTCGGGCGTGAATTGATACTCGTCGTAGTCCCAAGCGTCGGTACCGGTTGCCTTCTTGGCCTTGGCCAGTTCCTCGTCGGACACCTTTTCGCTGGCGACGGTCGGCTTGAACCACATGTAGTTGTATCGCCCCGGCACGATGTCCTTCTTGGCTCGGAAGGCCGGGATAAACAGGCTGTGGATCACGTCGCTGCTGCGCATCGACAGCTTGGTGGGCTCATCCAACAACAGGTGCAGTTCGGGGTGGTAGGTCCCGCCGCCGTAATCCATCGTCCAGCCCCATTTGTAGGCCTCGACGCCGATCTCGTACGATCCTTCGGGCGGAGTCCGCATGTCCAGGTAGCTGATCGCACCGACGACGAACATGTAGACCAACAGGAATGACGGACCGATCGACCACAACAATTCCAAAGGCGTGTGGTGCGAAGTCTGGCTTTCGGCCGGTTCGCCCTTCTTCTTGTGGTACTTGATCGCAAACCAAACCAAGGCGATCACGATGCCGACGAAGAAAACGAGGCTGATGTAAAGAATCGTGTCATAGACCCAGTCCACACCTTCGGCAAACGACGACGCTTGCTCGGGGAACCAGAGGCTTTTGTTGACATCAGCCAGCGGCAGTTGATTGTGGTCCAACATTTCTTTTCGGAATGGGGTTGGTTGCGTGGCGGTGCGACAAATTGAACCGCGTTGCTATCGTGCGACGATCACGTCTGACGCCAAATAATTCAATGGTCCGGCGGGGCTTGTGCGTCAATTTGCCGCGTCGGAGTCGGAATCGGAATCGGGTTGCGAACCGTGGGGAACGCTGGATGCATTCGCCGGGTCACCGGCGGGGCGGCGACGTCGTCCCACCCAAAACGGCAACAGGGCCGTCACCAACGCGCCGACGGTCACAAAACCGCCCAGCCGCATCAGTTTCCAAGCTTGCGGGACATAACTGTTCTTGTTCGGGTCGTAGCTGTAACACCACAGCACGAACTGGTCGACGGCCGATCCGACCTTGCCTTGGCCCGCTTCGACGATCGACAGCTTCAACTGGTCGACCGGAAAACCGACGTCCAGCGAATAACGGACGATGACGCCATCGGGGCTGACATAAGCCAACATGGCCGGGTGGTAGTATTCACCGGATTGCTCGTCGTAGACGTAACTGAACCCAAGGGCATCGGCCAATTTGGTGATCTGTTCCTGCTGGGCGGTACAGAACCGCCATCCTTCGGCGGCACCGCTTTGACGGGGCACCTCCTGCAGATAACGGTCTTTGGTCTGCGCGACCTTTTCGGTTGGTTCGGTCGGATCAATGCTGAGCGAGAGGAGCCGAAAGTCTTTGCCGATCTTCAATTCCAGTTCGTCAAGCGACTGAACCAAAGCATTCAACTGGACGTTGCACAGCATCGGACAGTCGCTGTAATTCAGCGTGATCAACAGCGGGATTTCACCATCCAACAGGTCGCCGGTCGAGAGGGACTTTCCTGACGAGTCCGTCATCACGACGTCGGCGGGGATGTTTTCACCCAGCTTTTGCGTCACGGTGACCGAACGAACCTCGCGAGGAATCGAGTTGTTCAGCGACACCCCTTCGCCGCTTTGCAGCGGTTGGGCGGACGCGGTCCCAACGAACATGACCACCCCCAGCAACACGATCATCGCGGCCCAGGCCGCGATGAAGCCCGGCCGGGCGCACGAAACCTGTCGTGCGCGTCGCCCCGGCGTGTCGCCGAGATTGCCGATTCGTTGTTGGGGAAGCTTTACAGTCACGTCAGTGTCAGCGGGTTGTTCAGATTTCGTTGTTTGAATCGTCGTCGTGGGATTCCGAATGGCTTTCGGCCGCCACCAGTTCCATCGCCTTTTCGATCGGGATGGTCACGTTGGCGTTGCTGGGGTCCACGCCGTACTGGGCCAGTTCCGTTTCCTGGCTCATCAGGAACTCGTTTTGTCGACGGTAATCGCTTTCGGCCTGCTTCTTGGCGTCGTTGTAGGAAGCCATCGCATAAAACGCGACTTGGACCGCCAGTGCAGTAACCGCAGTCACGACCACGGAGATCACCCCGACCAGGGCAATTCGTCCGCCGTTGAGGTCATCGTATTGTGCCATCGGTTTCAGTGCCTTTGCAAAATTTCTTGATCGCGAATCGCGTCGTTTTCATTCGTCCCCCGAGGAGCTCTGCACGCCGGTGGGCAGCACTTCCGGGGGGGATTGGTAGCCGATCAGATGTTGTGGAAAGCCAAGGATTCTTGCAGCCGCGGATCGCGGACGGCAATCAAACGGGTGTTGCCGGCGACCTTCAACATCAGGCCGACCATCAACATGACCATGCCCAGCACGCACACCAGACTGGCCAGCACGCCCACCGCACCGCCGACGCCAAGACCTTCGTGGGCGTGATCGGCTTCGGGAATCACCACCCAATAGATGTCAATGAAGTGCATCACCAAAATGTACGCCGCGATGATGGCGACCAACGCCGGCCGGCGACGAACATGACGGCTCATGATCGCCAGGAACGGAACCGCCCAGTGGGCGACAATCAAGATCGCGCTGATCGACAGGAATGGCCCCTGTGATCGCTCGTAGAACCAATGCGTTTCTTCCGGAATGTTCCCGTACCAGATCAACATGTACTGGCTGAACGAGATGTATCCCCAGAAGCAAATGAATCCGAAGATCAGTTTGCCCAGGTCGTGATAGTGTTCCTTGGTCACCTCGTCACGCAGGGCACCCTGACGCTGCAACAGGTAGGTGAACAACGCGATCGCGCAGTGTGCTGACAAGATCCCGCCGGTGAAAATGTAAACACCGAACATCGTGGAGAACCACATCGGTGCCAGGCTCATCAACCAATCGAAGGCGGCGAACGAGGTCACAAAGGCGAATGCGATGATCGCCGGCCCGGCGGCACCCTGCATCGATTCGGTCAGCGTGCGTTCGCCGGTTTCATCTTGCGTTCGGCTGCGGCGGAAATACCAGACGGCCAATCCCCCCCAGATCGCGAAATAAAGCACCGTGCGAACGATGAACCAACCGGGCGTCAGCCACCGTGATTTTTCACCCCATACCGTGGTGTCGATCCCGGTCGCGGCGGCATAGCCCGGGTCGTCCCACTTGTACAACACGCCTTCGCCGGTGAACGAAACCAGAATGGGTATGAACAACACCGCCAACGGGATGATCATGACCATCATCAATTCAGCGACACGCCGGACGACCACGCTCCAGCCCGCTTTGCACAAGTGCTGAATCAGCACGAAGAACAACGCGCCGATGGCGATCGTCAACACGTACATCACCGACGTCAGGTAGACCGACATGCCGAACGTGGGATTGACGCCAAAGTGGCCCAAGGCCGCACCGGCGATCAACGCCAACACACCGGCGATGATCAGCGGAAAAGTCAGGCCCTGTAACAACGACGGCAGTTGAAAAGCCGGGTCGTCGGCGGGTTTGGATTGGATCGCGTGATCGGACATCGGAACCGCAGGATGCTTGTTTGAACGAACGGGTTGGAACGAACGGGACGTCGGTTATTTCAGGCGAGCGTCGGGGGCCGATGCCACATGCGGCGGCAACGGAAACCGACACCACGAATCACTATTCTTCGGTGTTTTCGGCTTCGGCGGACTCGGCTTCCTTGGCGGCAGCCTCTTCCGCCTGCTCGGCTTCTTCCGCCGCCGCTTTGGCGGCCGCTTCTTCTTGGCGTTGACGCTCGGCCTCCGCGGCCTCCTTCAACTGTTGCTTCACGTCGGCCACTTCTTGCTCGATCGTGCCGCGGTCAGCCGACGGAACTTCGTCCAGCGAAGCGTTCTGACTCTTCTGCAACGCCCGGACATAAGCCACGATCGCCCAGCGGTCTTCCGGTTCGATCTGTGACGCGTATCCGGCCATCTTACGGACGCCATTGGTGATCGTGCTGAACAGTTTTCCGTCGGGATACTGGTCTTGGTACAGCGTCGGATCGTGCATGTTCGACGGCGGTACCCAGGCCGTGGCCAGAATGCGTTGGGCACGCTGGTTGACCAATCCGTTGCCGCGACCATCCAGACCGTGACAGGTGGCACAGTAGATTCCGAATTGGGTTTGGCCACGCTGCAGCACGTCCATGTCGACGTCTAGCGGGTTGTACTTCAGCCAAGGCGTCTTGTCCGTCTGGGCGGCGGCGTCACCGGAATCTGCCGATTCGTCGTCACCACCTTCCTGACCCGAAGCGTCATCGCCCTGGGCGTAAGCGGCCACCAACCGCTGTGCGCGTGGGGCATCGGTCATCGACAGTTCTTCCATGTCGATGCCGGTCAGGTAATCCAGATTGCCGTCAAACGCACCACGCGCGACGGTTCCGGGAACGTCGGGACGCATCGCACGCAAATCGGCGAACAGCGTTGACGTTTGCTGTGCGTCTTTGGCGGGCGACAAGTCCATGTCCATGAAGATGTGGAAACGAGGCTTGTCGCTGGTCGTCACCCGCATCTTGGCCACGATCAACGCCGGAATCATCGACAGGGCGATGACCGAAACGATCGCGGTCAACAAGAAACGCGGAATCTTTGTCGGCGTGTCATCATCGACAACCGCGGTGATCTGTTCGCCCCCGGCGTCACCAAGCAACCGTTCGACACCGGCCTGATCGAACTGAGGATCTTTGGCGTCGATGTACAAGAAAAACGTATCGTCGGTCGCCCGATCAAAACGCGGGTTGGTGAAAATCGGATTGCTGAAACGCGGCAACCCGTTAAGCGCCCACATTCCGAAGAACGTCCCGAAGGAAGCCAACAGAATCGTCAATTCAAAGGCGACCGGGATGAAGGCCGGCAGACTGATGAACGGCTTGCCCGAAATGATGTATTGGTAATCGATGCCGTTCATCCAGATCTGCATCGCCAAAGCGATCATCGTTCCGGTTGCACCCGCACCGAGCGCGATCCACGGCAACACGGTCGGCTTGATGCCCAACGCGTCATCGATCCCGTGAACCGGAAAGGGCGTGAAGGCATCGGTCCGCTTGTAACCCGCGTCGCGGATCCGGCGGCACGCAGCCATCAACGAATCAACATCCGTGTATTCGGCGACGACGCCGTGAACTTTCTTGTCTTTGGTTTGCTCAGTCATCGTTGCGTCAGTGCCCCCCGTGTCCGGAGTGCGAAAGGTGAAGCTCGTGTGCCAACGTCGCTTTGGTTTCCGCCATGTTCACGACCGGCATGAACTTGCAGAACAACAAGAACAGGGTGAAGAACAGGCCGAACGATCCGACCAACATCGCCCAGTCGACCCAGGTCGGTTCAAAGTAGGCCCATGCACTGGGCAAGTAATCACGTGACAAACTGGTCACCGTGATCACGAAACGTTCAAACCACATGCCGATGTTCACGAAGATCGACACGACCCACATCATCCAGGGCGTCGTGCGAACCTTCTTGAACCAGAACAGGTTAGGGCTGATCACGTTGCAAGTGATCATTGTCCAGTACGCCCAGGCGTAAGGCCCGAACGCACGGTTGATGAACGCGAATTTTTCTTCGGGGACTTGGCCGTACCAGGCAATGAAGAACTCGGTCCCGTACGCCAAACCGACGATCATGCCGGTGGCCAAGATGATCCGGGTCATGTTGTCCAAGTGCCGCAGCGTGATGATCTTTTCCAGACTGAAGATCTTTCGGGCCGGAACCATCAGCGTGATCACCATCGCGAAACCGCTGAAGATCGCCCCGGCGACAAAGTACGGCGGGAAGATCGTGGTGTGCCATCCGGGGACCTGTGAAACCGCAAAGTCAAACGACACGATCGTGTGCACCGACAAAACCAGCGGGGCGGCAAAAGCGGCCAACAAGGCGTAGGCCTTTTCATATCGCATCCAGTGACGCGACGAACCGCTCCATCCCAGACACAGAATGCCGTAGGCCATTCGCCGCCATTTGTTCTTGCTGCGGTCGCGGAACGTTGCCAAGTCGGGCACCATCCCCATGTACCAGAACAACAGCGACACGGTCGCGTAGGTGCTGACCGCGAACACGTCCCACAACAGCGGGCTGCGGAATTGTGGCCACATCCAAAGGTTCAAACTGGGATACGGTGCCAACCAGTAAGCCAACCAAGCCCGACCGACGTGAATCCCAGGAAAGGTTCCCGCACAAACGACCGCAAAGATCGTCATCGCTTCGGCCGCACGGTTGATGCTGGTTCGCCATTCTTGCCGGAACAGATACAGAATCGCGCTGATCAACGTTCCCGCGTGACCGATCCCGACCCAGAACACGAAGTTCACAATGGGCCAGCCCCAGAAAATCGGTGCCCGGTTTCCCCAGACGCCGACACCGGTGTAGATCAAATACAGGATGCAAAGGCCCAGCATGTTTAGCAGGGCGAACGCCACGATGAATCCCAGCACCCAAGCCCGGCCGGGTGGCTTTTCTGCAATGCTGGAAACCATTTCAGTGATGTCGTGATACGTCGTATCACCCAACACCAACGGGGCGCGTTCGCCCGGCCGTTCTTTGGTGTTGTCCAGTCCTGTGGGTACGGCAAGTGCCATGATCAGCGGTTATGCAGTTAGCGGTGAAAGGTTGCCAGATAAAATCGGCTGGGCCAGCCTTGAAAGTCAGTCCGTAAAAACCGTCGATTGTCTAAGTCGTCTCGGCGGGCTTGGCCGATCCGGCGTCATGTGCGTCGTGATCGTGCCCCGATTCGCCATGGTCGTGATCGCCGTGCCCCTGTTCGCCATGCCCCTGATCGCCATGACCATGATCGCCGTGATCGTCGTGGTCGCCATCGCCATGGTGGTGGTCGCCGTGATGCGGCGCTTCCAGGTGTTCCAAGTCGTGCAACTGTGCCGTCGTCATCAACGACGCCGGCGTGTTGCGAATGCGGGCCATGTACGTCGTCCGCGGCTTGACGTTCAACTGCGGCAGCATGCCGTAGCTGCGGATGTCTTCGCGTGCCTTGCTGACCTTGGATTCCGAATCGCCGACGTTGCCGAATTCGATCGCCCGGGTGGGACAAGCCGACTGACAAGCGGTGACGACTTCACCGTCTTCGATCGGTCGTCCGCCGTCTTTGCGGGCGTTGATCTTGGCGGCTTCGATCCGCTGGACACAGTACGTGCACTTTTCCATCACCCCACGGCCGCGAACCGTGACGTCGGGGTTCAAGACCAGAGCTTGCAGCTTACGACTGGCGTTTTCAATGTTGCTTTCGTATGCATCGATGCCGTAGCCGACGCCGACGTCGCTGTTGTAGTTGAAGTAATTGAACCGTCGAACTTTGAACGGACAGTTGTTGGCACAGTACCGCGTTCCGATGCAGCGGTTGTACGCCATTGCGTTCAGGCCTTCGTCGGTGTGCACTGTCGCGGCGACCGGGCAGACCTGTTCACAGGGTGCCGTTTCACAGTGCATGCAGGCGACCGGTTCCTGGACCACATCGGCGAACTCGGAATCGCCTTGGAAGTACCGGTCGATCCGCAGCCAGTGCATTTCGCGACTGTTCTTGACCTGTTCACGCCCGACAATCGGCACGTTATTTTCGCTTTGGCAGGCCACCATACAGGCGTTACAGCCGATGCACTTGGTCAGGTCGATCGACATGCCCCATTGCGGCAAGTTCGGCTCTTCCTTTTCGATCGTGTTGATCGGTTCTTCCCACAGCGAACCGGCGGGTCCGACCGCGGGCACGTGCGGCGACTTGGCCTCCACGAACTCGGGCAGCTTCTTCAACAGTGCCGTGGTGCCTTCGCGGACCAGGCTGAAACTGCGGGCTTCGGTTTCTTCGCGTCCCAGTTCGTCGATCGCCCAGTGATCCTGGGTCGTTGCCAAGTCGTAGGTGGTTTCGACACGGCGTGCTTCCATCGACGTGGCCAGCAACATCGCGTCGCTGAACCGAATCGGCTGGACATCCACACCGACCGCTTCGATTTCTTCGCTGACAAGTCCGCCGACCATTCCGGCCCGCTCGCGACCGTAGCCGATCGGCACGCTGATCACACCGGGGGCACATCCGGGCAACTCGTAAACCGGCAACGTCACCTTGACGCCGTCGCTGTTGCGGATGGTCACCATTTGACCGTGATGAATGTCGATCACCGACGCCGTCGACGGGCTCATTACCGCCGCGTTGTCCCAGGTCACCTTGGTGATCGACTGTGGCAATTCTTGCAGCCAACCGTTGTTGGCAAAACGACCGTCAAAAATGCCATCAGCGGCATGGAAGATGACTTCGATGTCATCCTTGTCGGCTTGTTCAACGACGACCAGTGCGTCGGCGTCCGCCGTGGGGGCGTCACCGCTGGGCGTGAATTCCTCGTCGTCTTGCTTCAAGTCTTCGGCATAACCGTCGTGCAGCAATTTTCGCCATTGGCGGTTACTGATCGACGCACCGGAGACCTGTTCGGCCGTGGCACGGACAATCTGTTCGCCTGACGTAACAGGCAAGCCCATCATCACGGCCAGTGCTTCGGGAACCGTTTTGCCGGAAAGCAGCGGCAGGATCTGGGGCTGGGTGACGCCGTAATAGCCGTGGTCGTCGACGGTGTCGTTCCAGCTTTCCAACGGATGACTGACCGGAACCGACCATTTGCAAACGGCACCGGTTTCGTCGTCGTATTCGCCCAAGTAAACCGAGTTGTCGACCGCGGCGATCGCGGCCGCCAGGTCCACGTCGGCCGGTGCGGTGAACACCGGGTTGCCGTCAACGATGACCAGCGAATCAATTTCGCCGGCACCAATCTTGTCGGCCAATTCGGCGACCGAAACCGAGTCTTCGATTTCGGCGTCGGCGGGCGAAGTAAACGTTTGCAGCTTGCCAAGCGAACCAAGCTTTTGGTTCAGCCGAATGCCAGCGGCGATCGCCTCGGGCCCCAAATGTTCGCCGACGACGACCACGCTGTCCGCGGGCGAAGCGGCGATGTCGCTTGCCAAACTTTCGATGAAGCGTTTCAGTCGGCCGGCGTGATCCAGTTGGTCGTAGGCCGTGTCAGCTTTGGTCTCTTCATCAGCCGATTCACCCGACGCCGCATCGACGCGACGTTCCAGTTCGGCCAAGAAGGCCGCCATTTGGCTGGGACGCAGCGACAACCGCGCGTCGGCCGTTGCGCCGGTTTGGGTGTACCCGCCTTCGACGACGTACAACCGGCTCATTGATTCTGAATTCGGATCCCGCGACTGGGCAAAGCCGGCGGCGTTGTTGACGAACCCGGCATCACGGCCCAGCACGTCGGCTTCCAACGTGACGATCGTCTTGGCGTCGGCCAGATTCAGGACTTGCTGTGCGGGCTTGCCGAACGCCTGGGTCGTCGCTTTCCGCATGACTTCGTTGGTGACCGAGTCGTAACGGGCGATCGTCATCTCGGGCAACTTCGACTGCAACTGCTTGATCATCCGCACGGTCGACGGGGATCGCGTGGGTTGCATCAACAAAGCAAACGAGCGGCCTTTGCTGGATTCCGCTGTGCGAATCAGGGCTTGGCCGTAACGTGTGAATTCATCCCAGCCGGCGGCAACGCGTCGTCCGTTCTCGGACGCTTTGGCCAATGGACCATCGTCGACGCGGGCACGGTCGGGATCGAACAGCGACAAAATCGACGCTTGCGAATAAACATCAGTGCCGCCACCGGCGGGGTGATCGGTATTCGGTTCGACCTTCAGCGGCCGACCGTCAACACAACTGATCAGCAAGTGATAAACGCGGCCGGCCAATTCGATGTTGGTCGCCCGCAGGTATCGTTCACCGGGAACACGGCCCTCGGGACGCAGCACGAACGGCGCAATCAGTTCTTCCGGATACCGACACCCGGCCACGCCGGCCATGGCCAGCGAAGCGCCCATGATTTGCATCCACCGACGACGCGACACGCCTTCGGGAAACTCCGATGCGGCGACCGGAAATTCGCGATGCAGGTACTGGTCAAAGTCTTCGCTTTGCTGCCAATCGGACAGACTTCGCCAAAACCGCGAACGGTTCTTGGATGACGATGCCGGTCGGCCGTTGGCGGCGGCGGACGATGATGTTTCAGAAGGACGAGCCATGTCGAACTGGTCTGCGATTCAGAAAGGAGTTGGCTTGTTGACGCTTTGACCGCCGCGGAGGCGATCCATTGCAAATTGCCGTGCTGCCTGGGTGCGATTCGGCGGTGGCGTCGATCGCCCCGACCACCGAATCAGCGAAGGCCACCGGGCGGCCGATCAGCGGTGACACACCGCACAGTGGACTTGTGGATTGATATTGAATTCCTGGACGTGAGCCTCAATGGCTTCTTCATCCCAGTCGGCCGGCGGCTGCCAGTCCAACTTGGTGACAAACTCTTGGGGCCGCAGTTCCTTCTTGAAATTGCGGTGACAATCGATGCACCACGCCATCGACAGTTGTTCGTGCTGATAGACGACTTCCATCTGGTCGATCCGACCGTGACACGTCTTGCAACTGACCCCGGAATTCACGTGGGCCGCGTGGTTGAAGTAAACGTATTCCGGCAGGTTGTGCACCCGTTTCCAAGCGACGCTTTTGCCCGTCAACCAGCTTTCGTGGATCGGCAACAACTTGGGACTGTCGGTGCGCACCGCCGCCAGTGCGGTTTGCCCGTCGGCATTGGCCGGGCTGTGGCAATTGATGCACGTCGCCGTCGGAGGCACCGCCGCGTGGGCCGCATCGAAGACGGTGTTGTGGCAATAGCGACAATCCATCTTCAACTGGCCGGCGTGCAGCGCGTGGCTGAACGGCACCGGTTGTTCCGGCTTGTATCCGACGTTCAGCGTTTCAGGGTCGGTGATCAAACCGCCCATCACCGCGGCATAGCCCGCGCCGCCGATTGCGGCCAAACCGAGCACCGCTAGAAAAGGGTTGACCCAGCGGGGAAACAGAAACCGTTGCATGCTCGTTCGCCTCAGAGAGGCTTCTTCAAGTTTCGGTCAAGATTCGTTGTCAGTGTCCATTCATCCGCACCGGCGACAGGCCGGTCATGGACACGCGAGTTTTCGGCCGGCGGTTACATCCCGATCAGCCATCGCGTCGGTCCCCGACCGTCGGCGCCGTCGCCGCGTCCAATCGGTTTCCGGATCAACCGCGATGCGGTCGACGCCATCACTTGACGATTCACCGGTAAGGCCCGCGTCGGACGCCCGATTCAATGCACCATTGCCGACGCATCGCCCGAGCCATTTCACGCGGCCGACCCGCCATCACTGGCACGCCGGAATACCGATCGCAAAGCCAAGTCATCGTTGACCGATCCTGCCAACGCCGCCGAAAAAGGAAAATCCCTATTCCAGGGGCGGAACAAATCCGGACCGTCATCGTTCCTGATGTCGTCCGTACCGGTCGCCGACGAAAAATTGTCGCAGTTGCGGGTCGGCAGTATCACCGCGAAGTTGAGTTCGTGGCAAGGCCACGCACGCCTCCGCGACATTCTGCCGCATTTTTCTTTTCGCCCCGAGTTCGGGATCGGCGGCCTGGGACAACGATGTCGCAAAATACTGCAAAATCTGGTCAATCCTGGCCCTTCGCCTGACCCACATCCGCACACCGGATCGCCCAATCCGCACGCTCTGCGCGACCGCGCGTCAGACCGGACCTGCGTCGAATGGCCGCACCGCAAAATGCGGACAGACGGTACCGCGCACGAAAAAACCCGGCAGCCACCGATGACGGTTGACTGCCGGGCTTTCGAAGTTCATTCCATGTCGTCCCTGGCGGCAGCCCCGGACGGCGAAGACGGCCTGGTGGCACACGACCGGAACTCGCCGCCACACGCCATCGGCACCGACGGCGTGTGGAGTCCCGGGCCGGTGACGATCAGTCTTGTCCGCCGCTGTGGCTGTCCAGCGTCTCGCCGGTCGAACCCAATTCGCCGGGTGCGGGCTGTGGCGTTGCACCTTCGGCGGCCGATGACGCGTCGGCGCCCTCGCTAAGCAGCGGGAAGCTTTCTTCCATCATCTGTGCCGGGGCGTTGGCCAGTTCCTCCAGAGCTTCGCGGCGATAGTTCACCTCGGATTCCTGGAAGACGCGGAAACCAGTACCGGCCGGAATCAGGTGACCCAAAATCACGTTTTCCTTCAGACCCACCAGACGGTCGACCTTTCCGGCCAACGCGGCCTCGGTCAGCACCTTGGTGGTTTCTTGGAACGACGCAGCACTGATGAAACTGTTGGACTGAACCGCCGCCTTGGTGATCCCCAGCAACTGAGTCGATGCGGTCGCACTCTTGGGCCGCTTGCCCTTGGCGGGTGTGCCGCCCAAGGCTTCGATTTCGGCGTTGGTTTGTTCCAACAAATCCTTCGGGATGATCTGACCTTCGGTGAAATCGCTGTCGCCGGGATCCTTGATCTTGATGCGACCGGAAAGTTCCTGGTTTGCTTGACGGAACTGGAACCGGTCCATGACCAAGCCGGGCAACAGGTTGGTGTCGCCGCTGGTTTCGATCTTCACCTTCCGCAGCATTCGCGCGATGATGATTTCGGCGTGCTTATCGTTGATTTCCACACGCTGCGATTGGTACACCTGCTGGATTTCGTGCAACAAATATTGCTGCACGGCTTCCTCGCCACTGACACGTAGGATGTCGTGCGGGACCAACGGGCCATCGACCAGTGCCTGTCCGGCTTTGACGATGTCGCCGCTGTGCACCAGGAAGTGCTTCCCGTGCGGCACCAAGTGCTCACGTTCGATCCCGGATTCGCTGCGAACGATGATCGTCCGCTTGCCGCGTTTGCGTTCGGTCAAAATCTCGACCTCGCCATCGACCTCGGCGATCACGGCCGGATCCTTGGGCTTACGAGCTTCGAAGATTTCGGTGACCCGAGGCAGACCACCGGTGATGTCGTGGACACCACCGCCTTCACGCGGCATTTCGGCCAGGACCGTACCGGGGGTGACTTCCGCACCTTCCTTAACGCTGATCGACGCACGCTCCGGCAGGTACTGGACATCCAGCGGCTTGCCGTCTTCGTCTTCGATGACGATCTGCGGGTGCAGGTCACCTTTGTGGTCAATGATCATCACCCGTTCGTTACCGGACGCTTCGCGTTCGGTCCGCGCGGTTTCGCCATCGACGACGTCCTCGAAACGAATCTTCCCGGTCGTTTCTGACAAAATCGGAATCGCATACGGGTTCCATTCGCACAAGATTTGACCAGCCGTGACGGAATCGCCGTCCTGGACCATCAAGGTCGACCCGAGCGGGACTTCGTACGATTCGATTTCACGATCGCGGTCATCGACCAACATGATTTCGCCGTTTCGCGTCAACGCGATGTCGCGGCCATTGGCGTTGGTGACGCTTCGCATCCGGGTCAAACGAATCTTCCCGGCCTTCTTCGACTTGATGTCGGATTCTTCGACCTGTTTGGACACCGAACCACCGATGTGGAACGTCCGCATGGTCAGCTGAGTACCGGGTTCACCGATCGACTGGGCGGCGATGATACCGACGGCCATGCCTTCTTCGACCATCGCACCGGTGGACATGTCCATGCCGTAGCAGCGGCGACAGACCCCCAGCGGAGCATCGCAGCACATGGGCGACCGGACTTGGATCTTTTCCAATCCCATCGCTTCGATCTTGCGTGCAATGACCGGAGTGATCATTTCGCCTTCGGCCACGATGACTTCGTCGGTCACCGGGTTGACGATCGACTGCAGGCTGACGCGACCGTTAATCGAATCGGCCAAGCGGACTTCGACCTTTTCGCCGCGGTACACCACACCCTTGGTGATCCCTTGGGTGGTGCCACAGTCTTCCATCGTGATGACGACGTTCTGCGCGACGTCGGCCAATTTCCGAGTCAGGTAACCACTGTCGGCGGTCTTCAGCGCGGTATCGGCCAGACCCTTTCGGGCACCGTGGGTGGAACTGAAGTATTCCAGCACCGACAGGCCTTCACGGAAGTTCGCCTTAATGGGCGTTTCGATGATTTCACCGGTGGGCTTGGCCATCAGACCACGCATCCCGGCCAACTGTCGAATCTGAGCGATACCACCACGAGCACCGGAGTGTGACATCAGGTACACCGGGTTGATGTACCAACCGCCTTCGCGGATGTCGTTTTCCATCGCGTCCATCATGTCCTTGGTGATGGCTTCGCGGGCGTTGGTCCAAGCGTCCAAGACCTGGTTGTAACGTTCCTTGCCGGTCATTTGACCGCGGTCATAGGCCTTCTTGTACTTCATGACCTCCTTTTCCGCGGACTTGATGTAGTCCTGCTTGGTTTCGGGGGTCACCAAGTCGTCGGTCGCGAAGGACAAACCGCTGCGGGTCGATTCGCGGAAGCCCATCTGCATCATGTCGTCCAACAAGTGGATCGTCGCGCGACGCCCCAACCGTTGGTAACAATCACTGATCGATTCGGCCAAATCACCGCTTCGCATGGCCTTGTTGTAGAAGTCCATGCCCTTGGGCAGCATTTCGTTGAAGCGAACGCGGCCCGGCGTGGTTTCAATAACCGCACCGTATTTGGCGCTGTCGTCTTCAGTTTTCAGACGTTGGTACTTGGGCAACCGCATCTTGATCTTCGTATGCAGTTCCACCTTGCCCTGGGCCAAAGCCATTTCGACTTCTTCGAACGTCCCGAACACCATGCCTTCGCCGGGACGACCGGGCAATTCACAGGTCGCGTAATAGCAACCCATGACGATGTCCTGCGACGGACTCATGATCGGCTTACCGTTGGACGGCGCGAACACGTTGTTGGTCGACATCATCAACGTGTGGGCTTCCACCTGGGCTTCGATCGAAAGCGGCAAGTGGACCGCCATCTGGTCACCGTCGAAGTCGGCGTTGAAACCTTTGCAAACCAACGGGTGCAAGTGGATCGCGTTGCCTTCGACCAAGGTCGGTTCGAACGCTTGGATACCCATCCGGTGAAGCGTCGGTGCCCGGTTCAGCAACACGGGGTGGTTGGTGATGACTTGTTCCAGGATATCCCAGACCTCTTCATCCTTCCGTTCCAGCATCTTCTTGGCCGACTTGATCGTGTCGGCGTGGCCCAGTTCCTTCAGGCGACGGATGATGAACGGCTGGTACAGTTCCAGCGCGATCTTTTTGGGCAAACCACACTGGTGCAGCTTCAAACGCGGACCGACCACGATCACGCTACGTGCCGAGTAATCGACACGCTTGCCCAACAGGTTTTCTCGGAATCGACCTTGTTTCCCCTTGATCATGTCGGTCAAGGATTTCAGCGGGCGATTGGACGAACCCAACACCGGACGCTTGCAGCGGTTGTTGTCGAACAACGCATCGACGGACTGCTGCAACATCCGCTTTTCGTTGCGAATGATGACTTCCGGCGCGTTCAGATCGACCAGCTTGCGCAGCCGGTTGTTTCGGTTGATGATCCGGCGGTACAGGTCATTCAAATCGCTGGTGGCGAAGTTGCCACTGTCCAACAAGACCAGCGGACGCAGATCCGGCGGGATCACGGGGATCACGTCCAGCACCATCCATTCCGGACGGTTGTCGCTGTCACGGATCGATTCAACGATCTTCAGCCGGTTGATCAAGTCCTTTTTCTTTTGCTTGCTGCCGGTCTCATCCAGCTCTTTGCGCAACTGCTCGGACAGTTCGACCAAATTCAACTTGTTCAACAGCTTGCGGACCGCTTCGGCACCCATGTCGGCTTCGAACGAACCGGGTCCGTACTGCGTCCGCGCGGCGCGGTATTCCTCTTCGGTCAACAGCTGCTGTTCTTCCAGGTCCGTCGATCCCTTGTCGATCACGACGTAATCTTGGAAGTAGATGACCTTTTCCAGCGAACTGGTCTTCATCGCCAACAGGTTGCCCAATCGCGACGGCATGGCTTTGAAGAACCAAATGTGCACGACCGGAGCGGCCAATTCGATGTGGCCCATTCGCTTACGGCGGACACGGCTGTGTGTGACTTTCACGCCACAACGATCACAGATCATGCCCTTGTATTTCATCCCACGGTATTTACCGCAGGCGCATTCCCAGTCCTTTTCAGGTCCGAAAATCCGTTCGCAAAACAGTCCGTCTTTTTCCGGACGATAAGTCCGGTAGTTGATCGTTTCCGGCTTTTTGACTTCGCCGAACGACCAACTTTTGATGTCCTGGGGACGGGCAAGCGAGATCCGAACGCTGGCGTAATCGTTGATGCGATCGTAATTGCTGGTTTCGCCGATGCTCATGATGGAAAGGTGTCAGGTTTTGGGTTTCAGGTGACTGGTTTGGGACGTCGCTGATCGATAACGGCCGGCCGACCGATGGGGCTGCCGAGCCGTTACCTTTCACCTCGTATCAGATCGGGCGTTTCTCCAGCTGCATGTTCAACGCCAGGCCGCGGATTTCATTGGTCAACACGTCAAAGCTGGCGGGCGTGCCGGCTTCCAACGTGTTTTCGCCCTTGACCATCGATTCGTAGATCTTCGTACGACCTTCGACGTCGTCGGACTTCACCGTCAACAGTTCCTGCAGGATGTAAGCGGCACCGTAAGCTTCCAGTGCCCAGACTTCCATTTCCCCGAAACGTTGGCCGCCGAAGCGAGCCTTGCCGCCCAGCGGTTGCTGGGTGATCAACGAATACGGGCCCGTGGAACGTGCGTGAACCTTGTCGTCGACCAAGTGGTGCAGCTTCAACATGTAGATGTAACCCACCGTGGTTTCCTGCTCCATCGGTTCACCGGTGCGACCGTCACGCAGTCGAACCTTACCGTGAGCGGGCAATTCGGCGTCGGCCAACACCTTGTTGATGTCTTCTTCGCTGGCACCGTCGAACACCGGCGTGATCGCTTGGAAGCCCATCTTGGCACCGGCCCAGCCCAAGTGGGTTTCCAAAATCTGACCCACGTTCATCCGGCTGGGAACGCCCAGCGGGTTCAACATGATTTGGATCGGCGTGCCGTCGGGCAGGAAGGGCATGTCTTCGATCGGCAAGATTTTGGCGATCACACCCTTGTTCCCGTGACGACCGGCCATCTTGTCGCCGACGCTGATGCAACGCTTGGTCGCGATGTAAACCTTGACCATCTGCAACACGCCGCTGCGAAGTTCATCCCCCCGCTTCATGCTGTTCAGCTTGCGGTCGCGGTTATCCAGCGCGTTTTCGACGTTCCCCCACTGGTTTTTGTAAACCTGGTGGACGGCTTGCTTCTTTTCCTCGTCTTCGACTTGGTCCATGACGTGGTCGATGCGGAACACGTTGGCCCGTTCGGCGACGAACTTGGGATCTTGGCCGTCGGCCAGCGGGGTCCCGGTGGTGTCCTTCAGCTTTTTGCCGGCCGCTTCTTCAAGGTCGCGAACGAACGATTCGAAGGTGCTGGCGATTTCCGCGTTGCCCGTCGTTTCGGTCTCCTTCAGCTCACGCTCGAACGCCTTGCGTTCTTCGTCCGACAGACTCATACGACGCGAGAACTTCTGGGTGTCGATGACGATCCCTTCGATCCCCGAGGGGACTTCCAGCGAATCGTTCTTCACGTCTTCACCGGCACGACCAAAGATCGCGTGCAACAGTTTTTCTTCCGGCGTCAATTCCGTCTTCGACTTCGGTGAAACCTTGCCGACCAGGATGTCACCCGGCTTCACATAGGTTCCGACCTGAACGATGCCACTTTCGTCCAACGCGGCCAACGCTTTTTCGGAAACGTTGGGAATATCGCGAGTGAATTCTTCGCGACCCAGCTTGGTTTCGCGAATCTCCACGTCGAAGTCTTCGATGTGGATCGACGTGTACGTGTCGTTGCGAACCAGTTCTTCGCTGATGATGATCGCGTCTTCGTAATTGAAGCCTTCGAAAGACATGAACCCGACCAAGACGTTTCGGCCAAGCGCCAATTCGCCGTTCCGCGTGGCGGCACCGTCGGCGATGATTTGGCCCTTTTCGACCTTGTCACCGACCGTGACCAGCGGCTTCTGGTTTTGGCAGGTCCGCTCGTTCAGACCCTGGTATTTCTTCAGCTCGTAGTGGTCGCTGCCGATTTCGATTCGGGTCGCATCGGCGCGGGTCACCTTCCCGGCTCGCCGAGCACGGATGACCATCGAACTGTTCTTGGCGACTTCGCGCTCCATCCCGGTGCCGACGATCGGGGGTTCGGCGACCAACAGCGGCACGGCTTGCCGCTGCATGTTCGACCCCATCAACGCGCGGTTCGCGTCGTCGTGTTCCAGGAAAGGAATCAGACCGGCCGAAACACCGACCATCTGGGCCGGGGCGACGTCCATGTAGTGGACCTGAGTCGGCTGCACAATTTCAAAGTCGCTGCGGAAGCGGGCGATCATGTTCGGCCCCGGCACCAACGCGCCGTCCTTGACCTCGGTATCAGCCGGAGCGACGTAAGACTCGCTTTCTTCGTCGGCACGCAGCCAAACGACGTCGTCGGTGACCTTCCCTTCGGCGACCTTGCGATAGGGCGTGACCAAGAAACCGTAATCATCGACGCCGGCGAAGATCGCCAACGAACTGATCAGACCGATGTTCGTGCCTTCCGGCGTTTCAATCGGACAAATTCGACCGTAGTGAGAAATGTGGACGTCCCGGACTTCGAAGCCCGCACGTTTCCGGTTCAAACCGCCCGGACCCAACGCCGACAAACGTCGTTCGTGAGTCAGCTGTGACAACGGGTTGGTCTGGTCGACGACCTGGGAAAGTTCGCCACGACCGAAGAAGTAATCGATCGCCGCCGAAACGCTCTTCGGATTGATCAGCGAACGCGGGGTCATGTCCTGGGCATCCTTGACGCTCATCCGTTCCTGGACGGTCCGGCGCAGCTTCAGGAAGCCCTTGCGCAGTTCTTCGCAGGCCAATTCGTCGATCGTTCGCAGACGACGGTTGCCCAAGTGGTCAATGTCATCGATCTCCGCACCGGTGTCCGGATCGAACAAGTCGATCAGGTAGCGTATCGCTGCGATCATGTCGTCCGGACGCAGCGTCATTTCCGACTCGGCGACGCCCAAATCCAGCTTGCGATTCAAGCGGAAGCGACCGACCTTGCCCAAGCGATAACGGTTGCTGTCGTAGAACTTTTCATCGAACAGCGTCTTGGCCTTTTCCAGTTGCGGCGGGTTCCCCGGACGCAGACGCTGGTAGATCCGCAGCAACGCTTCTTCGTGGCTGGCGGTGTTGTCTTCACCCAAGGTGTTGAAGATCAACGGCACCTTGGGGGCATTCATCAATTCGACCGACTTCACCTCCGCGGTGACGATCTTTTCGGCAACGTCCTTGCTGATCCGGTGACCGGCTTCGACAAAGATTTCACCGGCACGTTCGTGACCACGGGGGTACACGATGTCGTCGACGGCGATGCGGCCCTCGATCTTTTCGGCCGAACTGCTGTCCAGCTTCTCGGTGTAGGTTTCGTAGAATGCGTTCAGCAGGTCTGCGTCGGTCGACAAACGCGGGTCCATCGCACGCAGCAACGTGGTCGCCGCGAACTTACCGCTCTGGTCGATCCGGACGGTCAACGAATCCTTCTTGGTCACGTTGACTTCGATCCACGAACCACGCTCGGGGATCACGCGGCAACTGGGCAACTTGCGGTCGGTCGTCGTGTCTTGCTCCAAGACAAAGTCGACACCGGGGCTGCGGTGCAACTGGCTGACGACGACTCGCTCGGCACCGTTGATGATGAATTCACCGCCACCCATCATGATCGGCAGGTCGCCCAGGTAGACCTCTTCCTCGTGCGGTTCCTCGCGATTCAGCCGCAGCCAAATCCGCAGCGGCCGGCCGTAGGTCAGTCGCAACTGGCGACATTCCTGACTGGTGTAGCGGGGCTTGCCCAGTTCGTAGTACAGGTACTCCAGCGTCGTATTTCCGTCGTAGCTTTCGATCGGAAAGATTTCGCGAAGCACACTTTCTAGACCAAAATCCTTTCGCTTCTGCGGCTCCACTTCCTCCTGCAAGAAATCCGCATACGAGGCGGTTTGAAGGGCCGTCAAATCTGGCAGTTCGAAGCTTCCAAGGCCGGTGCCAAACCTGCGGATTTCGGTCGGTTCCAGGCGTCGCTTGCTGGTCGTTGCCATAGTGGGTGGGTGGCTCCAAAGAGGAAAAACGATTGGCTCGGGTCAGGGAGAATCAGCGTCGGATCTAACGACAGGCACCGCCGAAGCGGTCGGAATCAAGAATCTGGGCTGCGTGAGTTGGAAAGAATGTCATCCGTGCGTGCGAAGCGTTTGCGGCGCGAACGTTCAGCGGAGTCGCCGCGACGTCACCAAGTCAGACCGCAAGGGCGGCCGACCCACGTCGGGAAACCTCGTCAGGCAGTATTTGGGGCGGGACAGAGTCGTCCGCCCGGAGAGGGCTGAATCAAGCAATACGCAGTGCGCAAATCCGGGGCCGATAATCACCGCGGTAACCTAGCAAGATAAGATTGGACCGAAAAGGGGAAAGCCCACAAATTTGGCCCGATTTATGCACGGCCGAACGCCCCCGCTGATCACGGGTTCTCAGGAGACGGGTCCTCAGCAGACGGGTCCTCAGCAGACGGGTCCTCAGCAGACGGGTCCTCAGCAGACGGGTCCTCAGCAGACGGGTCCTCAGCAGATGGGTCCTCAGCAGACGGGTCCTCAGGAGACGGGTTTCCGGATCCTGACTCCTCGGCCGATTCCTCCATCGCCTCCTGTCCCCCGTCTTCCTGTCCCCCGTCTTCCTGTCCCCCGTCTTCCTGTCCCCCGTCGAACTGCTCCCCTGCCACCTTCTCCTCTTCCTGTCCCCCGTCGACCTGCTCCCCTGCCACCTTCCCTACCATGACGTCCCACGAGACCACCTTGCCGCGGAATTCCCGGGGATCCCAGTCGCTGCCGACCGCGGTGCCACGGTCGCGGCCGATGCTGAGCGGTTCGCCGGGCTGGCGAGACAGCAAACCGGGCGACTTCGCCTGAACCTTCTCGCCACCCAAGACCTGAATCGTCACGTTTTCGGCGTCCCAGTTGATCGTCAGATCCACGCGGCCGATGACCACCTGGCGACCGGCCACCTCCGTCACCCTGCCGTCGCGGCGAATCGAAAAGACCGGACGGCCGTAATCAAACCCCAGGGCATACCCGTTCTGTTGACCGCCCTGGGCCAGCACCACGCCGTGCGGCAAATCGGACACGACGGTCGCCTGGATTGTGAGTTCCGCATCGGCCACCTGAGGCGTTTCCACCGCATCGACCTCGGCGCGACCGTCAGCCGCCACGGCCAAGGCCGGCAAAACCACCAGTGGCAAGACCAGTGCGGGAACGATGCATCGAATCCATGAATGACGTGACGAACAGAGCATAGCTGGGGCGACTTTTCGCAGGGTGACGTGTATCCAATATTCAGAAGCCCCACTGGCGGCGGGGCCACATTATTAACAAGGCCGTCGGTGGCTCCACCGTTTTGACGCATCGGCGTCAGTCGATCCATACCGGGCCCGCCGCATTGATCTCCGTCGCACCGTTGGCCTGCCCCGGCTGTTGGCCGCGTTTGGTGTTGCCACCGCCGCCTTTGTGCAGCGATTGCCGGTCGGGCGTGGGCTGCTGCGGCACACAGTCGCCGGTCTCGCGTTCCCAATCACGAAACAGCCCTCGCATCGTGGCCAGGGTTTCCGCATAGCGTGCTTCGTCCGCCAAGTTGTCGAATTGGTAGGGATCATTGCGGACGTTGAACAGCATCTCCGCCGGCTGTTGGGGCAGAGTCAGCAAGGCCTGCGCGTCATTCAGCTTGCCGCGCTCGGCCGCCTGCCAAAGTTCACGGACCGCGGCAAACACGTACGACGAACTTTCGCCGGCGACGCTGTATCGGTCCGGCCACGCGTTCCAAATGTACAACCAGTCGCCCGCACGAACGGCACGCTGGTGGTTCTGGTAAACGTGCCAGTTTCGCTCTGCAAACGCCACGTCTCGCACGCGAGCGTCCGGATCCTGGAACACGTCCACCAGACTGACGCCCTGAACGGTGTCCGGATGTTCCAGCCCCGCCAATTCCAAAAACGTCCCCGCATAGTCAATCGAGCTGACCAACGATTCGGTCCGCCCGACGGCAACCCCCGGGCCCGCGACGACCAACGGGGTTTGAATGCCACTGTCATACAGATACGTCTTGCACCGGGGAAACGGCCGACCGTTGTCGCTGCAATAAACCACGTAGGTGTTATCCGTGATGCCCTGACGCTGCAGTTCATCCATGACCTTGCCCAAGAAGTGATCCGTCCGACTGACTTCGTGATAAAAACCGGCCAGCTCGGCCCGCGTTTCCGGTCCGTCGTACATCATCGGCGGCACCTTCACCTGCTCGGGATCGTAAACCGGTGCGTCGTCGGTGATCTCGAACGCCCGGTGGGCATCATGCGAAGCAAACCAAGCGAAGAACGGCCGATCGGCGGGACGGTCCCGCAAGTGCTGAACCCACTTTTCCGCCCCGGCGGGCTTGGCATCGCTGGATTCAACGAACCCCAACTGTTGCGGCGGTGCCATGTGGTTCTTTCCCGAGATCATCGTGTGGTAACCGGCATCACGCAGCAGTTGGACGAACGTGGTTTGATCCTCCGGCAACGTCAGGTGCAACTCCGAAGCGCCGGTATTATGCGGATACCGACCGGTGATCATGCTGCATCGACTGGGCGAACAAGAACTGATCGTCAAATAGGCGTTGTCAAACACCAGCCCACGATCGGCCAGCCGCTTCAGGTTCGGCGTCGACACAAAACCGTTGCCGTAAATACTCAGGTCATCCGGACTGATGTCGTCGGTGATCAAGAACACAAAGTTCGGACGCGGGTCGGTCGACGCCACCCCGACCTGCGAATCTTCTTGTGACGCCGATGACGTGTCGGCCGGACGGCTGTCGACGCGAACGTCCATCACTCCGATGCATTTGTCTGTACCGGATGGCCGCAATGACAAACGAACCGCCCTGGTCACGATGCCGCCCAAGTCGACGTCGTTGTACTGGTCAATCTTGGCCTTGTACGTCGTACCAGCCGGCAACGTGACGTCTTTCCAGCCATCACCGTCGTCAGTTTGCACGGTCCAATCGCCCGGCGGACGGATCCCGCGTTGATCGTCATAAAAATAGACGCCCAAGGATCGCAATTCCCTGGGACCATCAAAACGAATTTCGATCCATTGATCCTGGCCACGTTGCGGCCAACTGGTCCAACGCGGCCGCGACTTGTCAGACGAAGAAACCGGCTTGATCGGCATCCGCACCGCATCGGCCGTGTTGTTGGGGTGCGTGTACGACGCAAAGGCACGGGAAAACTTCCACTGATCCGGCGTGAACGCCAGCGAAGCATCCGCATTACGAACCCACGGGAATTCGGTCACACGCAGCGTTGTCGCGCCGTAGGGGATCAACGTGATTTCGTCACGCTGGAAATCCTTGGGCAAATCCACCGGGCTCAGCGGTGGCACCGCGGCGCTGTTGCGATGAACCGTCCAATCGGGCAATCGGATCCCCACGGTCGTCAAACGCACCGGGGCGGTTTCGCTGGTCCACGGGTTGTCGGGGATCGAATCGGCGACGTCGACCTGGACATTGGCGTCCGGCTGGTTCACAACCGCGCCGGGCAACGCGTAATTCCACCGCTGCTTCGGGTGGGCTTCGCGATAGCCGCGGTGCATCGCCGTTTCGGGAACCCCATCGGGACGCGGCTGAATGACGTCATCCCACCGGGCCGGGACATCCAGGGCGAACACCAACGGCCCGCGTTCGATCGCCTTGGATCGCGCAAACCAAGTGGTACTGCGCAGGGGCATGGGGAAACGCAATTCCACACGGTCACCCGATTCCCAGCGTCGCGCAAGCACGTGCATCGTGCCGGCGTCCACCGATTGCATCGCTCCGTCATTGACGCGGACCTGCGCACCTTCGGCCCACGCGGGAATCCGAACGTGCAGCGGAAATGACACCGCACCGCCGTCGACACTGACATCGATTGCGATGTCCGAGTGGAACGGGTACCCCGTGTCCATCGAAAGCGTCACCGTTCGATTGCCATCGACCCGAGTGGTCACCACCGACGGTGCATAGGCGACCGCAGCCAACCCGCCGTCGGCCGATGCCATCCACAAATGCTGTGCAAACTTGGGCCAGCCCTGGTGCAGATTACAAGTACAACAGGGATAACCACTCAACAGCCCATAAACGACTCGGTCGCCGTGGTCGTTGAAAAAGTCACGCGACCCGAACGTGCACTGCACCTGATTGGTTTGTTGGAAGTATTGCCTTGCGTGATGGTCGTCGGTGCACTGAGTTGGCAAGGCGTTGAACGCGATCTTTTCCAGACGGTCGCCGAATGAAACATCGCCGGTGATCGCAAACATTTTTTCCAGCGAATACATCATCTCCACCGCCGTGCACAGCTCACTGCCACGATCCGGTGCATCGCCATGCATCGCTTCGTCGCCACCGTACAGCCCATGCGGTTGTCCGTGGAACGTGCGTATGTCGGCCAGCGCGTTGGCCACCGCAGCCAGGTGACGATGGTCTTGGTCCTGCTGCCAACGGATCACCGGCGTCTTCATCATCTGGGCCAAGTTGACGCAGTGCAGCGCGTCCCCCTGGTCACCGCGGCGACGGATCATGTTGTCCACGCCCGGCGAAAACCAATCCGTCACCGGGACGGTTTGCTGATGGATCAGATCGGCCAATTCCAACAAGAACGCATCGCCGGTCACGTTGTACAACCACAACACGACCATCAAATTGTCGCCACCACGTTGGGCGGCCCACCATGATCCGCTGGCCGGATTGTCGGGATCATGCAACGGTCGCTCGGGAAGTTCGCTTAACTGGAATCGAAAGTACCGTGTCAAGCTTTCGACCACTCGCGGATCGCCGGTGGCCATGTAGTGTTGCTGCAAGATCTTCAACATCACCATCCGCGGCCACCAATCGTCCGGCTTCAACACTTGCGCACCGCGTGGCGGCGGTACGGTGCGATCGGCGGACTTGATTCCGTAGGGGCCGATCTGACCGCTTTCACGCTGGTTGGCCAACGTCCATTCGATCCACCGCATCGCCTTGGCTTCCAAGTCACGGTCGTCCAACAACTTGGCCAGGGGATACAGACCATCGATCCAGTACGGACCACGCTCCCACGTGTCCCCGTCGCCACCCAGCCACGCGTTGCGATCGCCACAGACTTCGGGATACCACTGGTCCAGGTGACCGGTCATCCCATCGGCCATCCGCTGCAATTCATCGCGCAGCCAGCCACGTGGCTGGATCGAACCGAGCGGCAATTCGCTGTACGGCTTGGCCGCAAGCGGCGCACGATTGAAGACGGGATCAACCGGGCCATCGCCGTCGGACGTCCGATCCGCCGCGGAACACAACACGGGAGTGGCAAGTGGAACGGACCAGACGGCAAGAAACGCGATCAACCAAATTCGGGGGGACATGAATCGAAGGAGCATCAAAGGTGGGAAGGAAGGCAATGGCGGGGACCTGGCGTCGATGCAACGTGGGATGCATTCACGCGACAGGCTTGTGCGCAACAACATACGACGATCGCACAGCGGTCATGGTCAAAAAAGTCAAAGCCACCTCCATCGCGGCGATCCGCCAGAGTCGCGGCACCCACCAGCCACGAGACCCCGGCGCTCGTGCCGCACGCCGCCGCCACTGAACAGATATCACCGACGGCTGGGCGGGCCGCATTCGGCCAGACCTGGTGGACCATCGGCAACGCCACCCCGGCGTCGGTTTGATCTATACTGCGACACTTCTCGACAGGCCAGCCTGTCCCCACCCCGTCCAAGCCCCACCTGTTTCAACAGAGCGTCCATGTCCTCGGTTCTGTCTCGCGTCGTCGCGTTTTGCTCCGCGATGTTCCTTGTGTCCCCCGTTTTCGCCGCCGACGATCGGCTGGTGTTCACCCCACCGGGCGACGGCAACGGCAAACACGTCGTCCTGATCAGCGGTGATGAGGAATATCGGTCCGAAGAAGCGATGCCGATGCTGGGCAAGATCCTGAGCCAAAAGCATGGCTTTCATTGCACCGTCTTGTTTTCGATGTCCGAGGACGGCACCTACATCGACCCGAACAATCACACCGGCGTCCGCGGCTGGGAAACGCTGGACGATGCCGACCTGATCATCGTCGGCACACGATTCCGTACGCCGTCGGCGGCCGACGCCGCCCACATGACGGCCTACTTGAACGCCGGAAAACCGATCATCGGTTTGCGAACATCGACACACGGATTCAAAGGCGACCAATCCTTCGGCGGCGACATTTCTTATGACAAATGGGGACTGCGTGTCTTGGGCGAAGAATGGGTGAATCACCACGGCAAACACAAAGTCCAAGGGGCCCGCGGCGTCGTCCAGAAAGAATATGCCGACCATCCGATCTTAAACGGCGTCGGCGAAATTTTTGTGCCCAGTGACGTGTACGGCGTCACCCACTTGACCGACGCCGACCGCGTGTTGCTTCGCGGTGCGGTCACCGAATCGTTGGATCCCAAGTCCGTCAACGTCGACGGCGAACTGAACGCTCCGATGCAACCGTTTGCTTGGCTGCACACCTACACCGCCCCCGACGGCGGCACGGGCACGTCGTTCTGCACCACCGCCGGCGCGGCAATCGACTTGGCGGACGAAGACCTGCGACGCTTGGTGGTCAATGCCACGTATCATTTGACAGGCCTGGACGTCCCCGCGTCGGCCGATGTCGCATTCGTCGATCCGTTCTATCCCAGCTTCTATGGCTTCATTCGTACCGAAGGGTACTGGAAGAACGCCGACCTACAGCCCGCCGATTTCGGCTTGGGCCGGTCACCCTCCATGCCCGATCCGAAAGGGTCGCCCGTCTTCGAAGCACGCGACCGGCCGGAAAAAAAAAAGACGCCGTAGTTTGGCCGATTCGCCAAAATGAACGAGTCGTCGCGGTCGGCAATTCGCTGGCCGAGCGGATGAACCAGTACGGGCATTTCGAAGCGCTGTTGCACACGCGTTTTCCCGACAAACAAATTCGCTTTCGCAATTTCGGTTGGCCGGCCGACGAAGTCGGAAACCAACAACGCCCCAGCAATTACACCAAAATCGACGACCCGCTGGAGGTGTTCGACCCCCAGACGTTCCTGTGCTTCTTCGGGTTCAATGAATCGTTCGCCGGTACCGATCCGGCGGCTTTGGAAGCTTTCGTCGCCGACTATCGCGATTATCTGAAACAGCAAACCGAACGTTTCACCCAAGACGGCCGGCAGCCCTCGTTCATCTTGGTCAGCCCGATCGCGTTTGAGCCGACCGGCAACCCGCTGCAGCCCAATGGCGTCCAACACAATCGCAATCTGGCCGCGTACACCGAAGCGATTCGGCAACTGGCCGACGACGACGGACACGGCTTTGTCGACCTTTTCACGCCCACGCTGGCCGAGTTCCAAAAGGAAGCCGGGGCTCAGTTCACGATCAACGGTGTTCACGTCAACGAAGCGGGCGATCGCTTGGTCGGCCGACTGATCGACACGGCGATCTTTGGCGACAACCATCCGGTCGGAATCGGGATGTCCAAATTCGAAGACGTCCGCCGCTGGGTCAACGATAAGTCTTGGTTTCACTTGCAAGACTATCGAATGCTCAACGGTTGGTATGTCTATGGCGGCCGCCGCACCTGGGACACCGAAACGTTCCCGAGAGAATACAAAAAGATCCGCGGGATCGTCGAAGTCCGCGATCAATACATCTGGGACTTGGCCGCCGGTCGTGACGTGCCCGAACAGCCCGACGATTCGAACACCGGCGACCTGTTCACCCCGGAGACGATGTTCGGCACGCGAGATGAAAATTTTCGCAAGCTGCGCGAACCGGAGGTGCTGGAATACCCGACGCCGGAACAGTCGATCCAGATGATGACGGTCCCCGACGGCATGGAGGTCCAACTGTTTGCATCGGAGCGTGAATTTCCCGAACTGGCAAACCCGAACCAGATTGCTTTCGATAACCGGGGGCGTTTGTGGGTTTCGTGTATGCCGAATTACCCTCAATGGCAACCGGGTGCCGAGCGTCCCAGCGACCGTTTGTTGATTTTCGAAGACAGCGACAACGACGGCCGGGCGGACAAGTGCATCACGTTCTATGACAAGCTGATCTGTCCAACGGGATTTGAGTTTTACAATGGCGGCGTCCTGGTCGTCGACGAACCGCGAATCTTGTTTCTAAAAGACACCGACGGCGACGACCGCGCCGATCTGGTCGAAACCGTCGTCGATGGCATCGCGACCGATGACACTCACCACACGGTCGGCGCTTGGGAATGGTCCCACGGTGGACGGCTCCACATGCTGGAAGGCATCTCTTTGTCGACCACCCTGGAAACACCTTGGGGAGCGTTTCGAAACAAAGGAACCGCCGGATGCTATGTGTTGGATCCTCACAGCCTGAGCTTTCAACACTTTCGCACTCCCGGTTATGGCAATCCATGGTGCCTGGTATTTGATCCCTGGGGCAACGGCATGGTCGGCGATGGCACCAACGCCAAACAACACTGGACCAGCCCGCTGTCGGGATTCGAAGTGAACACCCGACGGACACTGGAGCCGAACTTCGACAACGAAGGCATGCGACCGGCGGTGGGCAACGAATTTTTGCTGTCGCGACACCTGCCCGATGACATGCAGGGGCAATTCATCTATGCGTGCGTGATCAACATGCACGGCATGCCACGGTTCGAATTGCAAAACGAATCCGACGGCGCGGGATTCGACGGCCGGCGTGTGGATGACCTGTTGTCATCGACCGACATCATTTTTCGTCCGGTCGATCCGAAGATCGGTCCCGACGGTGCGGTTTGGTTTGGCGATTGGTGCAACGCATTGATCGGTCACATGCAGTATTCACAACGTGACCCCAACCGCGACCACAAACACGGTCGTGTGTATCGATTGGTCAATAAGAACAAACCGTTGCTGCAGCCGATCACGCAAGCCGACAAAACGGTGGACGAACTAGTCCAACAGCTCAGCGTTTACGAACCCCGCACACGTTATCGCGCCCGACGCGAACTGTGGGATCGTGACCGAACGGAAGTCTTGGCGGCGGTGAAGCGTCACGTCAACGCGACCGACGACCCGCAACAATGGTGCGAAGGACTGTGGTTACAGGAAGCGTTCCGCGCCGTCGACACTGCATTGGTCGATCGCATCTTGGCGTGCGACGACTATCGGGCTCGCGCCGCGGCGATCCATGTCCTGACCAACGAACGCGATCGCCAGCCGGCGCTGATCGAATACCTGGAACGTGCGATGGACGACCCGCACCCGCGCGTCCGCTTGGAAGCGGTCCGTGGTCTCAGCTTCATCCACACCATGCGGTCGCTGGAAATCGCGCTAAGCGCGGCCGAGCGATCGATGGATTACTGGATCGATTACACGCTGGAACACACCCTGCATGCGTTACAGCCCGTCTGGGAACCGGCCCAAAAACGTGACGACTTTCTGGCCGATTCGTCGCAAACGGCGAAAGACTATCTGGTTCGCTTTCAACGCAAGACCGGACCGGGCGGTGCGGCGGTGACACCGCTGGAGATCGCCGAAAACGAAGATGCATCCGAAATCGATCGGCACAACGCCATCCGCACCTTGGCCGGCTTACGCGGCGGCAGCAGCCGACGTGGCGAAGGCGTTTTCAAACAAGTTTGTTCGGCCTGTCACATGATCGGTGACCTGGGCAAAAAGTTTGGCCCCGACTTGAGCGACATTGGATCGCGAATGACGAAGGAGCAACTGATCACGGCGATCATCCATCCCAATGACACGATCGCCAAAGGATTCGAAACGGTGACCGTATTGACGCTGGACGGCGTGGTGCAAACGGGTTTTGTGTTGAAGGAAACCGATGAAGTTCTGTCACTCGGCATCGCCGACGGAAAACAAGTCGACATCCTGCAGGACGACATCGATTTTGTTCAGCCCAAAAAGGCCAGTTCGATGCCTGAAGGTTTGATCAAGACCATCGCCCCGATCGAATTCTTGGACTTGATCAGTTACCTGTCGTCACAAAAATCGATCCGCGGCACACGCGACCGTGACGGTTGGATCGGACTGCAACAGAAAGACGTCAAACTGCGGTCACACGACGGTTTCCAAGAAATCTCACGTGACGCCCACATTCGCTTCGGCGGGCGATTCAGCAATTCCGGATGGAATGACGAGTCGTACTTGTTCCTAAGCGACGTGCCGCGCGAAGCCTTCGACTTTGCGTTCCACAGTGATCACGATACCGACAACCCGCACGTGACCATTCGATTGGCTCGGCCATCGGAGATTCGTTACGTGTGGTTGCGGAATCGAACCGGGTTGCAAGAACGTGCCGATGGACTGACGGTTTGGGTTTCGGACGACGGAAAGAATTACCGCGAAGTCTGGCAAGCACAGAAGCCACAAAGCCAGTGGATGATCGAATTGCCGCCGAACACCCGTGGACGTTTCATTCGCGTGGGACTGCCCGAGGGCGGGACGTTTCATCTTTACCAAGGTGCGGTTTACGGCCGGTGACCGGCTGATACGCTTTCGCCCATGCAAACACCACTGTTTCACCGCTGCGTCGCCGAGTTCCTGGGGACGATGTTTTTGATCGTCATCGGTTGTGGCGCCGTGGTCGTCGCCGGACTCGTCGAACCGCTGACTCACGAAGGCGTGGCGATCGTCTGGGGGTTGGTCGTGCTGGTGCTGATCTACGCGATCGGCGATATCAGCGGATGTCATATCAATCCATCGGTCACGATCGGTTTTGCTGCGGCCGGCCGATTCCCGTTGCGGGAAGTCGGACCGTACGCGATCGCACAGTTGGCCGGTGCGATCGCTGGTGCGGCAGCGTTGCGTGCGGTGTTCGGCGTGGATTCAACCAACTTGGGTTCGACAGCGATCAACCCGGTCATCACGGTGGCTGGCGGCTTTGCGATCGAATTCATGATGACGCTGATTTTGATGTTCGTCGTGATGGGCGTTTCGACAGGCGCCAAGGAAAAATCGATCACCGCAGGCTTGGCGGTCGGTGCGGTGATCGGAATGGAAGCGATGACGGCGGGCCCAATGACCGGCGCTTCGATGAACCCATTTCGTTCGTTGGGTCCCGCGTTGGTGTCAGGCAACTTGACCAACATCTGGGTCTATTTGATCGCCACGGTCCTGGGATCTCTCACCGGAATGGCGTTGTACAAATGGATCCGCTGCGTCACGGAATGCGACACAGCGGAAGACTGATGCCGACGGATCATCCGCGGACCAATCCTCTGTGACTCCGTGACTTCTTTAAAGATTCCCTTTCCCGGGTGCGGTTTGCCGCGCACGGAGGCACAAAGACACGGAGGAAAGTATGGAGAGTTGGCAGGACGCCGCAGAAGGCTTGATCCAGCGATCGGTCCAGCACGGCTTTCCATCCGAATTTCGAACAAAACCTCTGTGCCTTCGTGCCTCAGTGAGAGACCTCCTTCCCCGGACGAGATGGGCCTCGCACAGAGGCACAAAGACACGGAGGAAAGAACCGGGAGTCGGGCGGACGCTGCAGAACGCTTGATCCAGCGATCGGTCCAGCACGGCTTTCCATCCGAACCTCGAACAAAACCTCCGTGCCTTCGTGCCTCTGTGAGAGACCTCCTTCACGGACGCATTGGAAATCCCACAGAAAACTGAAGACGAAGCAGCCTAGCGGGTTTGATCGACGCTGGATCGAATCGCTTCAAGCCTGTTGCCGGAGCATCTGTCGTTGGTGTTCGTACAGCGCGATTCCGACGGTGACGGACAGATTCAAGCTGCGAACCTCCGGTTGCATCGGCAACCGCAACGCATGGCTGTCGCTGGGATCCAAGATCTCCGGTGGCAAGCCAGATGTTTCGCGACCGAACACGAACACGTCCCCGTGCCGAAAATCCGCATCCCAAAGCGTCCGCTGGGCCGTCTTGGAAAAATAGAACATGCGACGTCCCTGATGCGTCTGACGCAAGTGGTCCCAATCGGGCACGTCATGCCACGTCAGATGTTGCCAATAATCCAGCCCGGCGCGTCGCAACCGCCGTTCGTCGATGCGAAACCCCATCGGCCGGACCAGCCAAAGATGCGCTCCGGTCGCCACGCAGGTTCGCCCGATGTTGCCCGTGTTTTGTGGGATCTCCGGCTGATACAGCACCACGTGGGCCGGCGGATCGGCCGCACCGGTTTGGGTCGAATCGTTCATGCGGGGTGAATCTCTTGCGTCGGGGTTTGCCGGCCTATTGGATCGGACGCGACGGGTTCGTCAACGCTGGGTTGCGGGCAACGATCGAGCCATGGGAAACTATGCGAGCGCGGCTGACTGCCGCAGCCAACTTTCATCGCGGCTTGCCCCCCCCTGATTGTCTTTCCTTGTCTGTAATCCCCCTGTCGATCCTTCGCGATTGAGATTCGACGTCACTGATTGACCGCCACCATGCCGATCCAAGTCACCTGTCCCAAGTGCCTGAAGCGATTCCAAGTCAGTGACAAATTCGCGGGAAAAGAGGGGCCATGCCCGAATTGCAAGAACGTCATCAGGGTCCCGTCGGCCGAAGAACAGGTCGTCATTCACGAAGCCCCCAGTGACGCCCCGACCGATTCCAAAGGTCGCAGCGTACTGAAGCCCATCACGCGTGAAGACACCGATGTCACGCGCAAAGGCTTGATCCTGACGATCGTTTCGGTCATCGCCATCTTTGCCGCTGCGGTCGGCGTCCGGATGATGTCCGGCCCCGACCAAACGCCGATCTGGGCATCCATCGCGGGGATCCTATTGTTGGCACCACCGCTGGTTTGGTCCGGATACAACTTGGTTTACGACCGCGAATTGGAACCGTACCGCGGCACCGAATTGTGGCAGCGTGTCGGGATCGTGTCGGCCGTCTTTGCCGTGTTGTGGGCCGTCTATGCGTTCGCGCCGGCCTATGTATTGGATCTGGACCAAGCATCAGAGATGTCTTGGATGGTCGCGGGGATCGCGTTCGCCGTGATGATCATCGGTGGCGCCTTCGCCGCACTGGCTGCGTTTGATTTGGAATTCCCCAGCGGCCTGGTCATCAGCGGTCTGTATTTCCTGTCGGTTGTCTTGTTGGCATTGGTCGCCGGCGTGGTGTTGGCCGGACGCGAAGTGGATGACCGCCCGGGACCACGGGCCGCACCGGCAGCAGCGACCGCGTTGCCATCCACCTCGTCATCGCTTGCGGCGATTCCGCCAATCAACAAATTGCTGCAAGACGTCGAATCGTCGCGGAACGTTTAAGCGTCGGAATCCGAAAGGCCCAATCGCACTGATGGATCTGCCCGAAATCACCGCCCTGCGACGTCCCGAATCGGTCGTCCGCATTCCAGATCGGCAAGACGTCCCGATCACACCGCGCATCCGTCGCATCCTGGACACCGCTCCGGTGCGACGACTTGCATCGATCAGCCAGCTGGGCATGGTCGCGTTGGTCTATCCCGGCGCGACACACAGTCGGTGGGAACATTCTCTGGGCGTGTACCATTACGGGCTGAAGCTGCTGGATCGATTTGCCATCGATGACCGTTTCGCCGATCCGGCGGTCGGCGAAGCGTTTCTGTTGGCAACGTTGCTACATGATGTCGGGCACTGGCCGTTTTGCCACCCGATCGAAGACATGCAGCTTGGCGGACTCAGCCGCCACGAAGACCACGCGGCACTCTGGATGAACGACGCGGAAATCACCGAAGCGTTCGAACAGGACTGGCGCTGCACGCCCGACCAAGTGATGGGTTTTCTGACCGGACGTCACAACAATGCTTGGGCAAACGATGACGCCTGTCGTTTTTTGACCAGTTGTCTTAGCGGTCCGATCGACGTCGACAAGCTGGATTATTTGCAACGCGACAGCTGGCATGCGGGCGTGCCGTACGGACGCAATTTCGACGCCGATCGTCTGGTCCATTCGATGGTGGTGCACCCCGAGCGTCCGGAATTGGCGATCCACCAAAAAGGACGAACGGCGGCGGAGATGATGGTCTTTGCGCGTTACGTCATGTTCAGCGAAGTGTATTGGCACCATGCGGTACGATCGGCCACCGCGATGCTTCAACGCTGTGTTTTCCTGCTTCAAAACCGTGTCGATCTGGAATCGTCGTTCCGGATGGATGATGCAACTTGGATCGCCATGATCCGCCGGATGGCCGCCGGCAGTATGGCCGAACCCCTGGCCGAAGGGCTGTTTGGTCCCCGTCGATGTCTGCATAAACGCCTGGCGCAATTCGACGTCATTGAGGGTGAATCGCTACACTGTCGATTGGCGCGGCGGCCGTACTGGTGGCTTGTCGCGGCGGCGGAAAATTTGGCACGGTTGATGTCGACCGAAACCGGCTTGGCGGTTCATGCATCGGATGTCCTGATCGACGCACCGCCGGTCAAATTAGAAGTCGACATCAATATCGATATCGTCGACGATGATGCCCAGGTTCGCCCCCTGGGCCGGTTAAGCCCCGTCGCTTCGGTCCTGGCCAACCGGCAATTCGATCGGCACGTCAAGCGTGTTCGCCTGTTCGTCCGACCCGATTTGAAGACACCGTTGATGCGCAGCTTGGATTCCCCCGAAGCCGTCGAAGGTTTGGTCGCCCGCGCGATCGACCAAGCAGAGAAAGAAATCGTATGAACTCAACGCCTCGCCCGTCCTTCGATGCCAAACGGATGCTTGTCTTCGACGACATCCAGCAGGCATCGCACCACGTCGCCGACGAAATCATTCAGTTGGTCGGCGCGAAACCGTCGGCCGTCCTGGGATTGGCCACCGGCAGCACACCCATTGCGGTGTACGAAGAATTGATCCGTCGGTATCGTGCCGGCGACGTCGACTTTTCAAAAATCACGACGTTCAATTTGGACGAATACGTCGGCTTGTCGCCGGAGCATCCACAAAGCTTCGCGGCGTTCATGCGAACGCACCTGTTCGACGCCATCGACGTTCCCGATCATCACACCCACATCCCGGCGGGCGTGGCGAACGATTTTCTGTCGACCGCCGAATTGTTCGAAAAGAAGATTCAAACCTCCGGCGGCATCGACTGGCAATTGCTGGGCATCGGCGACAACGGCCACATCGGATTTAACGAACCGGGGTCACCCGGCGAAAGCGGGACGCGGCTGGTCGAATTGGCCGATGAAACGATCGAAGCCAATTCGCGATTCTTCGATTCGCCCGATGATGTGCCTCGCCAAGCGATCACGATGGGCATCGCTACGATTCTGAAAGCCAAGCGGTTGGTCCTGATGGCCTTCGGCGCGGCCAAGGCACAAGCGATCGCCGACGCGGTGGCCGGGCCGGTGACGCCCGATTGTCCGGCGTCGTTCCTGCAACGGCACCCCAACGCGACCTTCATCGTCGACCGAGCCGCCGCAGCTGCACTGCCCACCGAGGCCTAAATCGGTCTGTCCGGAACTGATTCCCAAAAGCCGTCTGCCCCAACCGGTTCAGCCGGCTTGGTGATGGGTGCCCGGCGTGGCGGCAGATGCCCGGCCAGGCAACAGCCCACGGTATCCACCGCTTGCCCAACACGGTGCGTGAAAAAAATAGGCCAGGCAGGACTTGAACCCGCGACCCAGGCATTATGAGTGCCCTGCTCTAACCAACTGAGCTACTGGCCCGACGCGTCGACTTTCTGCTGACAACAACCGCCTTGTGACAAGGCCGCTGGTCGGCGTCTTTCGCGGCGACAGTGTACGCGATTCGCCCCCCATGGCGAACCCGGACCGGGTGCCTGCGAACACACCATTCGCCAGGAGATTTCCCACACCGTCGCTACTTGCCAGCTTCTCAGCGGCCGTGACACCGGACGCAACCACCGCCCCTTTCGTGGGGGCAGTGGCATCACAGTCGCAACATTCCTTTCCGGTGACGATCTGGCGGCCCGGCAAAATTGGAATCAGCCGACAAATCGCCCATTGGTCGCCGCGGCAAGGAAATCCTATGACAGGTTTCAGATGAACATCCGTGACTTGTGCCCCTTTCGTGTCGCGTTCTGACTCACCATGCACCAACCCCGATCCCAACATTGCATCGACCAGGAAAGTCCGTTCGGTGTCGATGAACTGTTCTTTTCGACCACCGACCGTCGCGGCGTCGTCCGGTTTGGAAACGAAGTTTTCGTTCGCGTGTCGAAATTCAAGGAAGACGAACTGATCGGCAAAGCCCACAGCATCATTCGTCATCCGGATATGCCACGTGGCGTGTTTCGCTTGTTCTGGCAATTGCTGGAAAACGATGGCACCGTTGCTGCATACGTGAAAAACCGCGCGAAAGACGGCAGCTACTACTGGGTCATGGCCTTTGCCACGATGATCAACGATGGCCACCTTTCGGTGCGTCTGAAACCCACCAGCCAATTACTGGAAACGGTAATCGGCGTCTACGATCGGGTGCGACAGATCGAAATCGAAGCGGCAGAGGGCGGCGCATCCAAAGACGAAGTGTCCGACATCGGATTGGAAGCGGCCAGTCGCGAGATCCAACAGCTGGGCTTTGCCGATTACCCGTCGTTCATGCGATACGCGCTTTCGACGGAAATGGCATCGCGTCGCAAAGTGTTGGCGGAGGGATCACCAGCCCCCGACGCCATGTCGCACCACCCCCGATCCGGTGACGCCGTCATCGGTGATTCTTCGGTCGCATCGATGCTGCGCTGCAACCAAAGGTGCACCCGATCCCTGGACCGAATGTTAGATTCGCTGGCAAAAATCCGCACCGCGACCACGACGATCCAAGCCATCAATCAGCGGATGAGCCAGTTTTCAGACAAGATCGGTTTGGTCGCGATCAACGCCCGCGTCTCCGCCGACTCTGCACCGCGCGAAGCCATCGCTGTCGCGTTGGCGGAATCCGAATCGGAAAACCGCGAAGCGATCGCAGCCATCCACCAATCGGTCGACCAACTGGTCGATTCACTGGACGCGTTGTCTTTCGAATTGTCCGCCGCCGCATTGCAAAGCGAAACGAACACGACGTTTCTGCGTGAACTGCACGTGCATACGGACGACGCCAATTCCGAAGCACTCGGCCACGTGCAATTGCTGACGGATCAAGCCGGTCGCTGTGCCGACGACTTGATTCGACGGTTGCAAGACGCCGACGACTGGTTTGCAAAACTTGCGAAGCTGACCGAATGCTTACAGCGAAACGCAAAGACCCTGCGTTTTGTCCGCATGGCGGGCGTCAAAGAATCCGCCAGCTTGGATGAATCGCACCCGTTCCGTGGGTTGTTCGACGTCGTCAACAAGCACATCCAAAGCACGATCGACGACTGTGGCGAATTGCGATCCGCCGCCCGCCAAGCACGGTCATCGGTGGCCATCATGGAAGATTGCAAGGCGCAGTTGATCGATGACATGGCGTCCATGAATGACCAGTCGGCGGCTTTCTTTCAGTCTGCCTGTTTCGCCTGACCGTGTTTTCGAACCAGGATTTTCAAACCAGAGAAAATCCATCATTGCGTTTTCGCCAATGGATGGTCCCACACGGCGGCTTCGATCACCACCGCTGATCCGCTGTGATGAAACCCAAACGTGTTCAAGACGCGCGAGCCAATAAGACCAGGATGCAACTGCAGTCATCGATCACGTCCAAACCTGCCTCACGTGCGGCTTGACTGGCCTGGTCATCTTCGGCGCCGGGCTGCATCCAGATGTGTCGGACTCCGGCGGCGATCGCATCAGCCACCACCAATCGCGTCACCGGCGGCGGCGTGATGATCGACAAAGCATCGGGCCGCGTGGGCAACGCATCGATCTTTGGATACGCCCGATGGCCTTCGATTTCGTCCTGCGCGGGGTTCAGCGGAAAGACGTCGCGGCCCGCCTTCAGCAACGCGCGGAAAACCTTGTTGCCATACTTTTCACGGTTCGTCGACGCGCCGGCGACCGCGAACGTGCCGGCCATTAAGAATCGCTGGATCGCGGTATCACTCATTTCATTTCACCTCAGTGGAATCGACTTTACGACCAGACACCGTCGGTCGGGAATTTGTTCGGCGGGCAATGCCAGGGTCGGCTGTGGGTGCCCCCCCAACATCACTGTCCCGGCCGAGGCGACACCGGCCCGGAATCTTACCGGGCCCCTTGTGTCCTAGGATCTCCGCCGGGTCTTTGCCGTGAAAACCCGGATGCTTCCGGCCAAGACCGGCTATGATTGCCGGGCCATGCGTGAACAAAACAACAGCATCGCGAAAATCGCCCGCCGTCAAAATTCGCGGCCGGACGATCCAAGTTTGACAAATGGATCTTGATGGCAATGGCCAACGGCCCGGGCTTATCGCCACGTAACGGGGGCCTCAGTCGCGGGGATGGAAACGGAGCGATTTTTCGGCCCGATTGTTCGATTCGCTCGACCGCATTTTCATGCTCACCGCGTATAGAACGAGGTGCGACGTTCGTACCAGCCAGTGAGAGGCAACGAATGTTAACCACCGAAGAAATCACCGAAATCGTCCTGCGCCAGCGACTGCCGTTGACGGCACACATCGCCACGGTGACTCGCAATTTCCACTTAGCCGAAGACGTCTATCAGGAAGTCTGCGTGAAAGCCATCGGCCAAGTCGGCAAATTGGAGTCTCCGCAACACCTGATGAACTGGTTTCGTGTGGCATCGCGAAACCGAGCCATCGACGTCATTCGCACTCGTGAAGGCCGCTACGTCGGGTTGTCCGACGAAGCGATGTCGATCTTGGAATCCGAGTGGACCGAAACGTCCTTGGTTCCGGACAACGACCGCGTTGACGCGTTGTCCCAGTGCATCGAATCACTGTCCGAACGCAGTCGCCAAATTGTCCGCATGCGGTATTTCGAGAACCGGTCGGGCAAAGAAATCGCCAGCTTCATGGACGCCAAAATCGCGTCCGCTTACCAAGCGATCGCGCGTATCCACAAAGCTTTGGCGGAATGTGTCCGTCGTCGAATGGAGGCCGAAACGGTATGAACCGTCACGATTCATCATCACCGATGTCCTACGAAGACTTTCTGCGTGCTGCGACGATGTTCCAAGACGGTGCGATGTCACCGGAGGAACTGGAACAGTTCGACAAGTCGTTACAGCGGAGCCCGGAACTGCGACGCTGGTTCATCGAATTCCAGGAACAATCCGCCACCCTGGTCGAATGCTTCCGTGGCCAAGCGGTCCATGGCAATGATCGTATCGACACGGACACGCATTCGTTTTCCTCACGACCGCAGCGGACCAGGATCGAACCCGGCACCGGACACGACACGTCATCGCTCACTCCGGGATCGCAACGTACGCTCGCTTGGGCGGCGGTCGCGATGGCCCTGGCCGCTTGTGTGTTGGTGGCGTTCTTGCCTGGCAAATCCTCGCGACAAATTCCCGAACACGATGCGGTGATGACCTTCGCCGAACAAGCGTCTTGGGGTGGTGCGGCCGACCAGTGGCCCGTCGACGGCCGTTACTTGACGCGTTCGGATTCGTACCGTCTGGACAGCGGATCGATCCGGTTGCGATTGAACTCCGGTGCAATCGTTTCAGTCGCCGCGCCGGCGTCCTTTCGCATTGTCGGCCCGGAGAGCATCGACCTGTTGGCCGGCAAGATGACCGCCCGCACCTCAGGCAATCGAACCGATCTAGTCATCCGTGCCGGCGATTTGGAAATCCGCGATTCGGAGACCGCTTTTGGTGTCACCGCGACGACCGATGGCGATGTCGATCTGGCCGTCTTCGATGGCGACGTCTCGGTGCGTGTGACCGACGACGTGGATCCGCCGTCCGAGCAGATGGTGGTCGAAGGTTGTGCATTGGCAAGCTATCGATCGGCCGGAAGAACCACCGAAATCCCCTATGAACCGGGCAAGTACCAAGACATTTGGCCGCTGGCTTTGGGCATCGATGAAGCCTCGTCCATTGTCGACTTTGTGCCGCCCGGTCCCGACGTTTCGCTCAGCTCGCTGGCCCACAATCACAAGATGTTTTTGGTGCCCGAAAAGCTGAATCATCACGTCAGCCGACCGGCGGATTTGAAATTGGTGCTGCCCGGCCAGACTTGGCCGTCCAGTCCCACGCAGAAGTTCCGGGTCACGCCCAAGCAATCCGTCAGCAGTTACCTGTTGATGTACAAGCCGCAAACCAGCAACTTTGGTTCGCGGCAAACGCTATCGGGTTCGATCAGTTTCCAACACCCGATTCTGGGCATCGCGGTGACCGGCGATCAGTTGCGAAATAGCGACCAACCGTTCGGTATCGATGACCTGGATTACAAAGCTTTTCGTGGGCGACATTTGGAAGACGTTGACACGGAGTTCGGCAGCCTGCCCGCCGACAGCATCACGATCAGCGATGACGGCCGGCAACTGTATTTCAGCCTTCACGTCGGCGCGTTGACGGATCACTTGCGTGTCCTGGTGGATGATTCCCAATCCACATCGTCGACCGATCCTTGATTTCGCCCTTTCCGCACCCCACGCGATTTTCCGCCCCTCCCCATGACTCGCATCATCTTGGCCGCCTTGGCCATGCTGGTGGCGTTGCACCACGCCGACGCCACAGCACCGTCCTTAACGACCGATCCCAAACCACCAAACGTCATCGTCATCTTGGCCGACGATTTGGGCTACAGCGATTTGGGTTGCTACGGATCCGAAATCCCGACGCCTCACATCGACGCGTTGGCTGGTGACGGCGTCCGCTTTACCCAGATGTACAACAGCGCACGCTGCTGTCCCAGTCGCGCATCTTTGATGACCGGCCTGTACCCGTCTCAAGCCGGCATTGGTGATTTCACCACCAACAAACCCAGCCCCACACGCGGTCCCGGATACATCGGACGATTGAATGGCCGATGCGTGACTCTGGCCGAAGCGTTAAAGACCGCCGGTTACGGTTGCTACTACGTCGGCAAGTGGCACATGCATGAGGCAACTGGTCCGATCGCCCGTGGCTTTGACGAATTTTATGGCTACACCCGCGGCCATTCGCACGATCAATACGACGCGGACTACTACATCCGTCTGCCCGAGGGTCGCGACAAGGAAATCGATCCTCCGGCCGACCAGTTTTATGCGACCGACGTCTTCAACCGATATGCGATCGAGTTCCTTCGGCAAGGCCAGCAGAGCGGTCGTCCATATTTTTTGTTCCTCGGTCACTCATCGCCCCACTTTCCCGTCCAAGCCCCGGCCGAACGTGCCGACGCGTTCGAAGCCGTCTATCGACAAGGCTGGGATGTGCTGCGGCAACAGCGTTTTGAAAAGATGAAGTCGATCGGTCTGATCGACGGTGATCACTGGCAGATGTCCCCCCGCAGCATTGTGCCGGTCGACCGCGACGACATCGCCAACGGTTACTCCGGTCAACCTAACCCGGCCTGGGACAGTCTTCCCAGCGACCGCCAAGCCGATCTGGCACGACGCATGGCCGTCTTTGCCGCGATGGTCAGCGGTGTCGATCAAGGCGTGGGGAAAATCGTCGAACACCTGAAACAGACCGGCGACTTTGACAACACGCTGATCCTTTTCCTTAGCGACAACGGCGCCTGTTACGAATGGGGTCCGTTCGGATTCGATGGGACGTCACGCAAAGGAACGACAACTCTTCGCACCGGAGACGACTTTCGCGAAATCGGCCAACCGGGAACGCATCAATCGTATGGCAGTGCTTGGGCCAACTTGGGAAACACCCCCTTTCGACTGTACAAGCACTTCACGCACGAAGGCGGAATCAGCACGCCCCTGATCGCGCACTGGCCGGCAGGGATTGGAAAACCTGATCGCTGGATCCGCCAACCGGCCCACGTGATGGACATCATGCCCACGCTGTTGGATGCAACCGGTGCCGAATACCCGAACACAATCAACGGCAAAAGACGCTTGCCGCCGGAAGGCACCAGCCTGTTGCCCGCCATGACGGGCGAATCGTTGCCAGAACGCACGATCGGCTTTGACCATCAGGGCGCCCACGCGATCCGCCAAGGCAGCTGGAAAGCCGTCTGGTCCAAACGCATGCCCGATGAAATTCAGTGGGAACTGTACGACCTGTCGTCCGACCGTTGCGAAATGAATGACGTCGCTTCGCAATACCCCGACAAACTGCGGACGATGACCGAAGACTGGACCGATTGGGCCCGCCGCGTTGGCGTGATTTGGGACAACCCCAAGGGATCAGAAACGCAGTCGGACCCGGCGGACGCCTCGCCATCAATCGCCGGTCGCCCCATTCATATCCAAGCCGTCATCGACGCGAATTCGCCCCGTGGTGTCGTTCTTGCTCAAGGTGGCAATCAATACGGCTACGCACTGCATTTCGATGACGGTATTGCGATGCTGGATGTCCGTCTGAAGGGCCAAGTCACACGGCTGAAATCGTCGCACCGCGTCAGTGGTACGGTCAAACTGTCGGCCAGCCTGACCGCCGATCAAATGACTTTGACCGTCAACGACCAACCGGCGACTTCTGGTTCGTCACCCGGTTTGATTCCGATCCAGCCGGTCGACGCGCTCAGCATCGGCTTTGACGAACGAACGTCCGCGGGCGACTATGCGGCCCCCAACAAGTTCAACGGCACCGTGGTTTCCCACAAGATCACCACGGGCGAACGAAAACCAGATGACGAAGCGGACAGCCATGCCGAAGTGGACACGTCAAAGTTCACGCCAAAACGTTTTGGTGATGTCAGCAAGCCGATGTTTGTCGACCCGAACTACCACGGATCGTGTGACCCGGAAATCGTGTTCAATCCGTCCAGCCAGGAATGGCTGATCTATTACACCGCTCGACGTGCAACCCGTCAGCAAGCGTCATATGTCGGGACACCGATCGGCGTGCTGGCATCGAAAGATTTGAAGCATTGGAAGTTTCGCGGTTACTGCACGTTTGATGGTCGCAAAGGCCAACCCGACAACCCGGACACTCATTGGGCACCGGGGATCATCGTCGACGGCAACCAGATTCACATGTTCGCCACCTACAAAGCGTCGGCGATGCCGCCATGGGGTGGCGATGGCGTGATTCGTCATTACGTCGCCCCGCTTTCCGATCCGATCGATGGATGGAAGTTGGTCGGTGTTCCCAATTTTCACCAGCCCGACCCGATCGATGTGTCTCTATTGAAAATGGGGGACCGATTCCAGGCCTACTATCGCGTCGGAAAAGGCGGCGGGATTCAGTGGGCGACCAGCGAAGATTTGCTGCATTGGCAAAACCATGGACCCTGCCCCGGCGACGTCAACGCGGACAATCGTGGCTTCGGCTATCAAGAAGCCCCCTATGTATTTCGCTTCGCCGACCGTTTTTGGATGCTGACTGATCCGCACGACGGGCTTGCGGTCTTTCACAGCGATGACGCCATCACCTGGCATCAGCAAGAACGCATTCTGTTGAAACCGGGATTTGGACCGGCCGACGGGACACGAGCCCGACACCCCAGCGTCGCAGTCCGTGACGGTCGCGCGTTCATCTTTTATCACACCGAACCGAATCGTCCCTATCCGACGCCGCCCGCGGAAAAACGCACGCCCACCCAGAAGATCTCATTCCTGCAAATCGCGGAACTCCAGATCAACGACGGCCGCTTGACCTGTGATCGCAACGCCGACGTTCGTTTGCAAACCGAACGGTGACCTCGTGGTATGAGATCCTTCAACGCACACTTTTCCCCTCCCTCCCCCCACCCCTCGAAGTGATTTGTTGAGACTGATGAAGATTCTGTCCACTCTGTTTACCGTCGCCGTGATGATCGGTGCCGGGTCGACCGCCTGGGCCCAGCCCATCGTCGACAGTTGGCGTTACACGTTTGAACATCCTGATGGCGATTGGCAACAACCCGACTACGTCGCCCAGGGTTGGAAAGAAGGTTCCGGCGGCTTTGGTACCGCGGACACGCCCGGCGCACGCGTGGGCACCCGATGGGAAACCGATGAAATCTGGCTGCGCAAATCCATCCGGTTGAACAATCCCGCCAAAGACATCGCGTTGTATGTCCATCATGACGAAGACGCCCAGATCTATTTGAACGGTGTGTTGGTCGCGGATCTGGACGGATACACCCGCCAATACAAGCTGGTCAAAATTCCCGCCGACAAAAAGGACGCGGTCCGAACCGGCACCAACGTCTTGGCCGTGCATTGCAAACAAACCAGCGGCGGACAATTCATCGACGTTCACTTTGCACGACCAGGCCGACTGCCGGAATTGCCCCAACCGGTCGGCAGCAACAAACCTTTTCAGTCTGATCTGATCACCCGATGGGGTAAGAAGGTCACAGCCGAAAACGCGTGGACCGAATACCCGCGTCCTCAATTGAAACGTGCCGATTGGACAAACCTGAATGGGCACTGGGACTATGCCGTCACGTCGTTGGAATCCCACGACACGCCCGGCCAATGGGACGGGAAGATCTTGGTCCCTTTCTGTTTGGAATCCAAACTCGGGGGCGTCCAGCGTTTGCTGGATCCATCGGAAGCCCTTTGGTATCGACGCACCTTTGATGCGAACATCGCCGATGGACATCGGCAACTGTTGAACTTCGAAGCGGTCGACTATCACTGCGAAGTCTTCGTCAACGGAACGTCCGTCGGAACGCACACCGGCGGAAACACGCCGTTCCAGTTCGACATCACCGACGCGGTCAAACAGGGCGCAAATGAATTGGTCGTGCGTGTCGAAGACGCCACCGAACAATTCCAACTGCGTGGCAAGCAAACCTTCAACGCCCGCGGCATTTGGTACACACGCGTTTCGGGCATCTGGCAAACGGTTTGGATGGAACAGGTTCCCAGCGAATCGATCCGCGACATCAAGATCAGCACCGATGCAGATCGCGGCAGCATCACCGTTTCCCCGGAAACGACATCCGGCCAGAACTGTCGCATCGTCGTCCGCGACGGCCAACGCGTCGTTGCCGAAGGCGAAACCGACGACACGATCGAATTGGTGATCGACAACGCCAAGCTGTGGTCGCCCGACCAACCGCACTTGTACGACATCGAAGTCACGTTGAACGACGACTCGGGTAACGCCGTCGACTCCGTCGATTCCTACGCGGGCATCCGAACGGTCGGCAAAGTCAAAGACGCGGATGGGCACTGGCGATTCACGCTCAACGGCGACGTCTTGTTCCACTGGGGACCGCTGGATCAAGGTTGGTGGCCCGACGGGTTGCTGACGCCGCCGTCGGACGAAGCGATGTTGTTCGACATCGAGTACTTAAAGAGTGCCGGATTCAACATGATCCGCAAACACATCAAGGTCGAACCACGACGATATTACTATCACTGTGACCGACTGGGCATGATGATGTGGCAAGACCACGTCAGCGGTGGCCCCCAACCGCCGTGGACGCGATTGCAACCCGATCCCACCGATGCCGTTTGGCCCGATGACCAGCACGATCAATTCATGCTGGAACTGGAACGGATGATCGACACACTGGAAAATCACCCGTCGATCGTTTCCTGGGTTCCGTTCAACGAACGATGGGGCCAGCACCGCACCATGGAAGTGGGGCAATGGACCGTCGATCGAGACCCGTCGCGGTTGATCAACATCGCCAGCGGCGGAAATTTTTGGCCGGTCGGTGACGTCGTCGATCACCATCAATACCCCCATCCTGATTTCCCGTTCGACCTGGACAAGGGCGGACGCTTTGACGACTTCATCAAAGTCGTCGGCGAATTCGGCGGACACGGTCTGCCGATTCGTGGTCACTTGTGGGATGCCGATCGCCGCAATTGGGGTTACGGCGGCCTGCCACAGAACAAAAAGGAATACTTGGAACGTTACCTGACCTCTATCGAAGGCCTGGACCGTCTGCGACGCCAAGGCATCGCGGGCGGCGTTTACACGCAAACGACCGATGTCGAAGGCGAAATCAATGGACTGATGACCTACGATCGCGAAGTCATCAAGATTCCCGCCGACCGCTTGGCTAAGGTCCACAAGATCCTATTCACCTCCACGGACCAGAAAGCCGCCGACGCGTTTCCCAAGTCGGCGTTCCAAGAAGTCCCCACGGACCGCAAACCGGGCCCCGTCATGGACCCGGAAACGATTCGTGCCGGACTGAAAAGTCACGACCGTGCCCTGTACATCAAGGCCGGCTGGATCCGCGATCCTTATATCACTTTGGCACCGGACGGTTACTACTACTTGACCGGAACGCAGCCGCGAAAAAACGATCCTCGCGAAGCCGAGAATCCTTATAACATCGGCCTGGGCGACCAAAGCATTGTCGGCGATCAAGTCCGTGTGTATCGCAGCCCCGACTTGATTGAATGGGAATCTTTGGGCGTTGTGTTCGACCTGAGCGACACGTACCGAGAACAGAACGGTGAAAAGATCAAGAAACGTTTGATCTGGGCCCCCGAAGTCCACTGGATGGGCGATCGTTGGGCCTTGGTGCATTGCCCCAAAAGCCAATCCAGCCTGGCCCTCACGACGGGACCTGAATTGAAAGGCCCCTGGGTGCACCCGATGAATGGGAACATGGGCCCGCGGCACGATCCGTCGATCTTCACCGACGACGATGGAACGCCCTACCTGTTATGGCAGAACACCTTGGTCGCCCCGATGAAAAAGGACTTGTCAGGCTACACCGGCGAACCGGTTCGCATTGATCCGGCCGGCAGCCGACCTGGTCCCGATGGAACCCCGATCAGTCGCATCGGTCACGAAGGCGCGACGATGATCAAAGTCGGCGGCAAGTACGTCCATTTGGGAACAGCTTGGTCAACCGATCAAGGTCGCAAGGGATCCTACAATCTCTACTACTGCGTAGCCGACGACATCAACGGTCCTTACGGTCCGCGAAAGTTTGCCGGACGGTTCTTGGGTCACGGTACGCCGTTCCAAGACAAAGAAGGCAAGTGGTGGAACACGGCATTCTTCAATGCCAATGTCCCCCCCGTGCCTCGCGACGGCATCCAGGATCGCGACCTTGGTGAGAACGCCCAAACCATCAACGAACAAGGCGTCACGATCGTGCCGCTGGATGTTCGCATGCTGGACAACGGCGAAGTTTACATTCGTGCGAAAGACCCCGCCTATGCGAAGCCGGGTCCGGACGAGGCCCAAGACTTTGACTTGAGCGAATAAGCCAGTCGATGGCCTGTCCTCTCGGGGCATCCGCAAACCAGTCGGCCTTTCATCGCCGGCAAGTCCTGCTGGGCTTGCCGGAATTTTTTTGGCCTCCGTGTCGTCATCGCGATCCGCCACTGATCACTGCACAACGTCGGTTGGCATGATGATTGCAAAGAGATGCTCGGCAACAACACACCGTGCGTCCGAAAGGCGGCCCCGCCGATGCTGCATTCGCCGGCACATGGCGGTGGAGACCACGCGACAGTCATTGGGATACCCGTCGGCGGTCGATCCTTGTTTTTGCAATCGATCGACCGTTGCCATTCATCAAGCGAACGTTGCCAACAAGCAAACGAACATGGAACGACCACTACAAAACAAAACCGCATTGGTCACCGCTTCGTCCGGCGGTATCGGCCAAGCCATTGCGACCAAATTGGCCATCGAGGGCGCGCGGGTGATCATCAACGGGCGCTCCGAATCCAGCGTGAATCGAGCGATGGACGAAATACGCGGGCAAGCCACCGATGCGGATCTGGTTGCCTTGGCCGCCGATCTTTCAACTGCCCAGGGTGTGGCCGAAGCCATCAGCACGCACGAATCGGTCGACATCCTGATCAACAACTTGGGCATTTTCGAAGCGGTCGACTTTTTCGACATCACCGATGACCAGTGGATGGAGATGTTCGAAATCAACGTGATCAGTGGCGTTCGATTGACGCGTCACTACCTTAAGAAAATGCTGGACCAAGGCACCGGTCGCGTCATTTTCATTTCCAGTGAATCAGGCGTCACTCCGGCCCCCGAAATGGCCCACTACAGCGTCACGAAAGCCGCCCAACTGTCCCTTTCGCGCAGTCTGGCCG
>NZ_JAAXMS010000004.1:600000-756015 GCF_012290005.1 Crateriforma spongiae | reverse complement strand
CCCAGACCGTGGTCTCCCAGATCACTCGTTCCAACACCAGTTCGATTTCACGGTCTTGCCATGACGGGACTAAGTCAAAGCTGCGCGAGTACCAAGCTGCACCGATGTATTGGAACCGCTGATGCAAGTGGTGAAAGACCTCTCTGGTCAGTGCGGGTTGCAAATCCAGCGGCTTGCCCAGCGAAGCCTCGCCGGTGGTACCTGGCAACTGGATCGGTGTCCCCGCAACCGAATCAAACCAGGCCTGCGACTCACCGACATCGTGCGGATCCAGCTTGACGCTCCACTGCCCCGAAAGGTCCAACCCTGTTGGATTCAGCGAAGCGGCCTGCAAGGTGCTAGCCAGAGTAAACGCTACTAGTGCGAATAACGAAAAGCTATTTCGGATGCGATTGGGATGATTCATGGTTCGTTCAAAAACACAGGTTGTCGGTCACGTCTGAATCGGTTCAGGCTGGCTACGGCCGGCGCTGCATGATGGCTTCCATTTGTGCGTTGAGCCGCTCGGTCAGTTCAGGCTTCTGCCCACTCAAATCGTTCGATTCGCCGGGATCTTCCTGAAGGTCATACAACGCGAGTTCTGGTACCAGAGAGTTTTTCAGTCGCAGGTGCGCGTTGTACGCGGCACCACCTTTATTGCGGGCTATTTTCCATCGACCTTCGCGGTAAGCGAATCCACCCCAGCCGCCATTGGCTTGTTGAACCAGAGCATCGCGCCCCTTGGCATTGGGTTTCCCCAGCAACGCGTCCATCACATTCTCGCTGTCGATGAACGTATCGCCCGACTGGTTCAACATCGCCGCCATGCTGGCTGCTAAATCGATCGTGCAAACCATTTGATCGTTGACACCGACCGGAACCGTGCCCGGCATCCGAGTGATGAACGGCGTTCGCGTGCCGCCTTCAAAAACGTTGTACTTCCCACCGCGGAACGGACCATTGGGATCATGGTCGCCAAGCATTTTGACCGAACCGTCGATGTAGTCGTCGTTCAGAACCGGGCCGTTGTCGCTGCAGAACACAAACAACGTCTGCTCCGTCAAACCGAGCTTGTCGACGTGATCGACCAGCTCACCAACGCTCCAGTCCAGTTCGGCAATCATGTCACCACGCGGACCCAGCGACGTTGTTCCCTGAAACCGCTCGTGAGTGATCCTCGGTGCGTGGATGTCATGCGAGCTGAAAAACAGAAAGAACGGCTCGTCTTTGTGGTCATTGATCCAGCGTTTCGACGCATCGACCCAGCGATCGGCCAGGTCTTCATCACGAAACCGCGCCGAGTGGCCTCCGGTGTAAAAACCGATCCGACCGACGCCGTTGTAAAACGTGTCGCGATGGCCTCGCATGGATTGGAACCGCAACTTGTCTTTGTTGTTGGCAACGGTCGGATGATCGTCGCTGGGTTTCTTGTTTCCCACCCATAGTGGGTCGCTGGGGTTAAGGTTGTCGACGTGATGGTCGCGTACGTAAACCTGAGGAACGCGATCATTGGTTGTGGGCAGCAGCAGGCAGTGATCAAAGCCAATTTCCAGCGGACCCGGCGCGATCTTGCCATTCCAATCGGGGCCCTTTCCCGGTTTGCCCAACCCGAGATGCCACTTCCCAATCACGGCAGTCGCGTAACCCGCATCTTGCATGACCGATGCCAGTGTGGGTGTGCCAGCGGGAATCAACGCCGGTTGATTGGGTGGAGCGATGCCAGTGCCAGGCGTCCGAAAAGCATACACGCCTGTTAACAATGAATAACGAGTGGGAGTACACGTCGATGCGGAGCAGTAGCCGTTGGTGAACCGAGTTCCCTCCGCGGCCAAGCGATCGATATTCGGTGTTTGAACTCCCTTGCCTCCGTAGCAAGAAACATCGCCGTAACCCAAGTCGTCGGCAAGAATCAAAACGACGTTGGGAGAGCTCTTGCGTTTCTAGCTCTGCTTCATCGCAGCCAAGCCACGATCGTCGGTGTCCTTTAACCATTGATCCAGACGACCCCGCAAATCCTTTATCGTTGCCGCGTAGTCTGCATTGCCGGCCAAATTGTGGATCTCGTGTGGATCCGCGACGACATCGTAAAGTTCTTCGACTGGTTTGCGTTCTTTCAGAAGCAGCTGCTGTGTTTCGGTCAGTTTGCCTTCGGATGCCAACCGCTGGATCTCGGGCCACATTGGTCGATGGTTGCAAACGTACTTGCACTCGCGGTATCCGTTTTCCGGCGTGTAGTTGCGAATGTACTTGTATTGCTTGGTGCGAACGCAACGAATGTGGTCCATCACCTCGTCGACCAGGTCGCGTGCTGCGAAGATTTCGGACCGCTGCTTCGCTTGGCTACCAATCAATGGTCGACCATCGAGCACCTCGGGCAGTTCGACGCCCGCGACGGAGAGCACGGTCGCCGATACATCGATCATGCTGACCAGATCTTCCTGGACCGCAACATTTTCCTCAGCCAGCGGCTCGGGCCAACGAATGATTAGCGGAACCTTCAAACCGCCATCGTACAGCCAGCACTTGCCGCGAAGATGACAACGACCGTTGTCACCGCAGAAAATCACCACGGTATCGTCCGCGATACCTTCGTCTTCTAACCGCTGCAGAATCTCGCCAACTTGCGAGTCGACCAGTTCAATGGAATCCAAGTACTCTGCCCAATCCAGGCGCGTGATCGGCGTATCGGGTAAGTACGGTGGCAGCTCCACTTTGGAAACATCGACGGGATCGGTGGAACGCTTGCGAATGCCCGCCCAGCCTCCTGACCAATGGGGTTCCAAGCGGTGCGAACTGTAAAGCGTGATTTGGGCAAAGAACGGTTGATCCGGTTCTCGTTCCTTCCAATCCTTGCCATCGAACAGCGGCTTTTGGGTTGTGAAATTCAGATCGGTTTTCTTGTTGTAACCACAACCCAAGGCCGCGAAGTATCCGACGTCTTGTAACAGATGGGGGATGGGCTTGATGGCATCGGGCAAAACGACGCCGCCCCGGCGTTGATCCTGCGTATCAGTTCTCGTTTGATAGACCCCAGTGATCATCGCGTTGCGAGAGGGTGTACACGAAGGCGCTGTGCAAAATGCGTTTTCGTATTTGGTACCCTGCTTCGCAAGTCGATCCAGGTTTGGCGTATCGACCGCAGGATGACCATAACAGGCCAGTTCCGTGCTGATGTCTTCGGCCATGATCCAGATGATATTCGGTCGCTTGGATGCTGCACCGTCATCAGCCGAGACTTCGGAAGTCATCTGCAGACAAGTCAATGACAGGACAATCATTCCAAAATTCCAAAGCTTCATGCTCCAGCGGTTACGGGTATTCATAAACACTAAGCGTTTTCCAAAGAATACGATTCGAGTTGTTTTGCCAGTTCATTGGCCTGTTGATGACTTCGGTCGAACTCCAACACCTTTTTCAGATGGGTTTCGGCATTGGCCATCAAAGTCTCGACTTCGTCAGCGGAGCATTGGCAAAGACCATGGCAGGCGAGCGCCGCCAAGAAATGGTTTTCCGCATCGCGGCGGCACTGTAGTTCCTCATCGAAAACCAATAGGTTCGGCAGGCTGGTTGCGAAGTAATCGATCTTGGCTGGTTCACCAATTTTTTCATTCGCAAACTGAAGCAACTGGGCAAACAAAGCCGCTGCTTCGTCGCGTCGTCCCAGTTCGCACATTGACAATCCGCGGTAGTAGGTCAGCGGACTGAACTGAGTCACAGCCATCTCGGAAAAGTCGCCTTCTTCTTCGGCCGAAAGTTGAAAATGTTTCACCGATTCGTCGTGGCGTCCCATCGCCGCCAGACTGCGACCGATCCAGTAGTTCACGTCGGACTGAGCTTGCAGCGGATGGTAAGCCTCGCCGAGCGAGTCCGGCGTTTCCATGGCCTTTGTGAAGTGGTCATGGGCTGATTGAGCATCGCCGTTTTCCAGGTCGGCCTTGCCCAGTAGCAATCGAGCCAACGTGTACTGTCGCAGCACCGCGCCTTCGCCGCCTTCCCAAGGATGGAACCGGCGCGAGAGCAACAAGTCGAGCGATTCTTTTGCATTTCCGGTCACGTTGTACAACGCCGCAAGTTCGACCGTCGCATCGTCACGCAGCAAAACAAGCTCACGATTGGATTGCAAGAAACTCAGTCGGTCCTCGATCGCGATGTTGCGTTTCTTGGACAACTGATCGAACTCACTAACCAACCGAGCATCTTGCGGGTCTAGATCCATCGCTCGCTGGTAATACGCGCCCGCCTGCTGGCCATCGCCTGAGTGGTTCCATATCGCGATGCCCAGGTTTCGATAGACCTGAGGAACAGTGGACTCTTGCTTGGCCGCGACTTGCCAAACATCGATGGCATCTTGGTGACGACGCTTGTCCAGCAGCAGGTTGCCAAGGGCGTAGGCGGCAAGCGGATCTGAACCGGGCTGCCCCATTGCCCATCGCAGCACATCCATCTCTTCCAAACGCGATGGGAAGCAATGGTCCGCCGATTGGCCGCGTGCCTGATTCAGCACCTCGCCGGCATCTGAGGAATTCGTGCGATGTTTCAGCCACGCCAGCAAATAATGCGTCATCGCGGAACGTTCCAGCGGATTGGGAACCGCAACCGGTGTCACTTCGTTGGCGTGATGCAGCTCAATCAAATCGATCGCATGTTGGTAGAAACCCGACTCGATGTAATCGAATGCCAAATCAAGAATCGTTTGCGCATCGTTTCGGGTTTTGGCCAGAAACTGCTCGATTTCTGCCGACCCAGAATTGTCCGCGAATACCGTCAGCAGGTGGTAGGCCCAATGATCCAGCGGATCGACCGACAATACCTGCTGCACTTGTTTGCGGGTTTCAGCAGCATCGGACGACTCACCACGTTGCTGAGCAAGTTGTGCCTGAGCAAGCGCCAGCAACAAGCTGGCCTTGTTGTGTTGCCGATTCGTATCCAGGGACGCATTGAGGTGATCACATGCGGAGGACCAATCAGCTCGGAGGCAATCAAGCGTGGCAAGTTGATAATAGGCCGCCGACCGCCACTCGTAGTTCCAAGTTGACTTGTACAACGCCGCGTAAGCATCTTGGACATTGCCCAAAGCCCGCAGGGTCAGGCCGAGGAAATAGTGTGCCTCGCCCGTCTCGGGATTCGGATGCAGACTGGTCAGTCGAGCCACCGCCGACTGCAAGTGTTCACCAGCGGCTTCGTACTGCCCACGTTGCAGCAGTCGTTTGCCCAGTGCCAGGTGACAGCGATAATCGCCCGGATCGCGTCGCAGTCCTTCTTGCCAATAGGGTCCGGGCGAACGCGTCGGGTGTCGGTACTGTTCCAAGTGACTGCCAATATGGAACAGCTCATCGACCGATGCGACGTCCTCGGGGGCTGGCGGTTCGGTGGCGACTTGCCGATTGCGAGTTGGAACAGTCGCTGGATCAATCGGTCGATGATCCAGCACTAACTCGCCCCCAGCCGAACGTAGTTCTGCCAACAGGTTGCTTACTTGATCGCCCTGGAACTGCAACTCTGAGTTTTGCCAAGATTGTCCCGGTTGAAGGTTGATTTGCGTTTGCTCAAGCACACGGTCGCCTTCGCGCACCGTCAACTCACCTTCAAACGCGCTGCTAACACAAACACCCAATTCGATTTGGCGATCCGAGCGAACACGAAAGGCCAATGCCGCATCGCAGTTGGCTTGCTGCACCGGACCAATGTCCTGGATCGGCCACCAGAACTGGGAAAACGTTTTCGTCTCGTAGGGAAGCAAATACGAGAAGTCCGGCTGGTTATCCGTGTAGACACCAGCCATCAACTCGACATAGGGACCGCCTTGGTCGGTCAATTCGCGGTCCCAAGTCCAACCAAAACGCTCGTTGCCCCACGTCCACTGTTTCTTGCCGGGGGCGATGTGCCGATTGGCAACGTGGACGAATCCGCCGCCGGCGGCGTGGTCGTAGCCCCCAAAGAAATCCAGTCCGGTTTCGCAGATCATGTAGCTGGTCGGCACCGGGATGTTCTTGTACCAACTCAGGTCATTCGCACCGGGGCGATTGTGATAGTCGACGCCGTAGTAATCTGTGTTGGCCACCGGGAACGAGGACATCGCTCGTACCGCGTGGTCAGCGACGTAATGAACGTCGGGCGGAAGGAAGGATTGGTACTGGTCGTGAACTCGGGCGGCGACGTTCGCCCACCAAAGGAACGTGTGAGTCAACGGCGTGCGGTTGTACAATCTGCCCTTTAGTTCGATCAGCGATGAATCCGGACGCAGACGTACCCCATGCATGCCTTTGAGACGATTCAGTGGATCGTGCTCGCTCATCCAAACCGTTTGGGAACCATCAGACTCTTCCTCGATGTGGACGTCAGCCGGCATGAATGTTCCAGGCCGGTGGTGCTGTGGCCAGTTGAATTCCACCCCACCGGAAATCCATGGCCCGGCCAAACCGACCAGCGCCGGCTTGACGACGTCTTGGCGATAAAAGAAATCGAAATCGTTGTTGGTTTTGTCCTGCCCCAGCCAAATCCGTCCGCCGATTTCCGGCATCATTTCCAGCCGCACAAAGTCGTTTTCCAGGCGAGCGATTTGGTACGTCACGTCCTGCGGTTGGTCAAAGACTTTGTCAACGAATGGCACCGGGTAGACCTTGCCGCTGCTTCCCTGATAAACCCGTTTCTCAAAGAACAGCGGATTCTTTTCAGGTTCTCCGATCGGATAGGTCGGAATGGCCTGACATCCTAAGGTTGCTTGAGTTTTCATGTCGTTTCACATGAGAAAAGGGTGAGAAAAGGGCTGGCGTGCAACCGCGCTCCCGAAGAAGGTGAAAATCGTTTTCAAACACGCGGTTATCGAAATATCAGAAACATGACAACCACGCTGGTAACAACCATCGCGGCGCATACCCGGACGATCGGTTCCGTTTTCAGCTCGATGTCTTCTCGAACAGGAAGTTTTTTGGGTGTTTGGTTAGGCCGCAGGAATGTCATGATCCACATCGTGGCAAAGATGATCGCGAAACAAACCAAAACTTGAGTCAAGAAATGCAGATGAAGAACTCGCTCTGACAGCACATCCGCAAACAGTCCTTCCTTGTTTAGAATCTGTAAAATTGCGTACATCACCGGGCCCAACAGAAGTGCAACGGAACCGGCGGCGGCGGGCGCCCTGGGCAACAAAAACGCTCCCAAAAAAGCAGCCACCACGCCCGGCCAAATGAATCCCTGGAACTGCTGGATAAAAGTGAACACGCCGTCGGTAAGTAGCGGGGCCGTGAAGCAACCCATGACGACAAATGTCACGGTCAGGATCCGCCCCAATCGCACCACTGTTTTGTCGGATGCCTGCGGTCGAATGAGTCGCTGAAAGATATCGATCGACGCGATCGTGGACGCCGAGTTCAACAGCGACGCCAAGGTCGAGATGATCGCTCCGGCAATCGCGGCAAAGATGAAACCTCGAAGCCCTGGCCCGACCAAATTCTTGATCAACGTCGGATACGCCGCATCCGACTTTCCGGCCAATTCGTCGGCATAAAGATTGCCTGCCATGATTCCCGGCATGACGATTGCGAAAGGAATCAACAACCACAAAGCACCGGCAAAGAGCATTCCCAGTTGACCATCTCGCAGGGTCTTTGCCGCGAGATTCCGTTGCACGATGAATTGATTCAAACCGCAGTAGTAGATCATCACGATCCACATACCGGTGAACACGGTGTACCACGGCAATTGGTCGTAACCGGGATGCCCTTTGAATAACAGCAGCTTCAATTTGTCCGAGTTCGCAGCACTGAAATCGGCCCAACCGCCGCTGGCGGAAAGCCCGAGGACAAACACGATCAACCCACCAATGAGCAGCGCGCTGCCCTGAATCAAATCGGCATAGGCAATCGCTTTCAGACCTCCGGTTGCCGCGTACAAGGTCCCGATTGCACCGATGATCCAAACCCCTGTGGACATTGGCACACCCAGCAGCACTTCCAGCGCCGTTGCGCCCGTGTAAAGCACCGCGGTCAGCAGCACACCGACGTAAATGGCGACCGTCACAATCGCCATGATGCTGCGGGCCAGCGTGTTGTATCGATATTCTAAGAACTCGGGCATCGTGTAGATCCCCGCCTGCAGAAACCGAGGCAACAACGTGATCGCAACCAGGCAGATAAACACTGATCCCATCAATTGCCAGGCGGCCACGGCAAGTCCCTGTTCGGCAGCACCGCTGCCGGCCATTCCAACCATCTGCTCGGATGAAATATTGGCAGCGACAATCGAAATACCAATGATCGGCCAAGACAGTGACCGGCCACCTAGGAAGTAATCCGATTCGTCTCGCGACGCCCCCTCTCGAAGACTCTTCCAAAGACTGATTCCGACGACGACAAGGAAAAAAGCGACGAAAGAAACAACATCGATGCCAGTCATATCGGGAAGGCCTCATGGGAGCGGCCGGCATCGCTCGGAAGGTGCATCCCCCTAGCTTTTTACCGACCTATCGTCGTCACCACGTCGGTCCAAACGGCGGCATCAGTCGATGCAACGCACGGCCTTCTGACGAAGACGGACGAAACACTCGGCGACAGAAACGTTTTCGGTCATTCTGGCGAATTTCGCCTTGAGCCGGCGAACGCTTCAATGCCCCATTGTCACCGGCGAAAGACCGTCCGACATTCCCTACGATCTCCAATCCGTTTCGTTTTTTTGTCAGCCCGCCAAGCGTTGAATGTTTGCCTGATATCGGCAGATGACGTAAATTGTCGGGCTTCGCCGTGGCCGCCGGCTGATTCAGGCCATTCCTAGATTACGGCTTTTCTCCAGGCAGGCGACGAATGTCTCGGCTGGCACGCATTCTCCTTCTGATCGAATCGTCCAGGGCTTACGGCCGTGGATGCTTGGCCGGAGTGGCGGCCTACGTTCGCGCCCATCCACACTGGTACGTGATTCATGTCGAGCGAAGCCTGTCAGAAAGCCCGCCGGCTCTTTTGAAAAAGATCGTTCCTGATGGAGTCATCACCCGAAGTGAAACGATCGAAATGGCAGTGGCGATCAATCGCCTGAATGTTCCGACGGTCGATCTTCGTGGGGCTCATCGACCAAGTGCCGGAGTAACGCTGGATACGGATCCGGTGTCTTGTTCCCGGCTTGCAGTCGATCACTTCATCGAGCGTGGCTTTCGTCACCTGGCGTTCTGCGGGTATCCGGGCGTTGGCTTCTCTGACCAGCGTGGTGATGCCTTTGTACAGTATGTTGCCGACCGAGGTCTTTGTGCGGAGCAGTTCATGCCATCCCACCGCTCACCCAATTTCGGCGACACGGTGGCGCGAGAAACTGACGCCGAATTCGGCGAGCGCGGTTTAGACAGTTGGATTTCCAAACTCGCGAAACCGGTTGCGGTGTTCGCATGCAACGACGTTCGCGCGCGCCAGGTGCTTGCCGCATGTGGACGAACTGGCCTTCGCGTGCCCGACGATGTTGCGGTACTCGGAGTTGACAACGACGAAGTGATTTGTGACCTGTCGTTTCCACCGCTAAGCAGCATCATGCCCAACACTTGGAGAATCGGTCACGAGGGGGCATCGCGACTGGACCAGATGCTTTCCGGGAATCCGATTACGGAGAAGCGAGTGTTGATACCGCCTGAAGGCGTTCAAGTGCGGCGATCTTCCGACGTGGTCGCCGTTGAAGACCCCGACGTTGCTGCCGCCCTAAGCCACATTCGTGATCATGCGTGCGAGGGCATTTCCGTTAGCGACGTTGCCCGATGGCTGGCGATCAGCCGCACGACGCTGGATCGCCGGTTTCTTAGTATCCTTCAACGCAGCCCAAAGAGCGAAATTGATCGCGTGCGAATTCAACGGGCAAAGCAACTGCTGGAGCTGACCGAATACAAGCTCGCGACGGTTGCGGAAATGACCGGTTACGCGTCGGCTCCTCAGTTCCTGACAGCATTCAAGCGTTTGACGGGCATCACGCCAGGCGAGCATCGCAAGCGTCATTTAAGATCACCTGAATCGTTTCAGTAGACGCTATTTTCGTGCAGCGAAAGGCGACGATGTCGGCCGCTTCGGCGCTGACCGCAGGTCGTCGTTCACGACCGATGGTGTGGCTTATTTCATTGCCGGCTGACGTGCACGTTTCCGATTCGCTGTCGTGCCATATCGATCACGTGAGGCAATTGGACGACCCGGCTAACGTTCAATAGATCGGGTGCCTGGCGATTGGATGAAGGCAAATCGCGGAGATGAAGTTCGTCGATGCCATCGACAAACAGAGACGCCCACAGCACCCAGAAAGCGGCATCGCCTTGGCCGTGAACGACGGTGGGCCCCGTCAACGCCGAGAGTCTGTCCATGTTTTGCACGGACCGGAGTGCACGAATCACATCATAGACTTGCATCCCCGCGGCGGTCTGACCCAGCAACATGAAACGTCGACGGATGTGCGTCCGCGGACGTTCGTCACGTGTCCACTGTGTCGGCCCCACGCCACGCGGCGCCACAAACAGAGTGGGCTGCTTCCGTATTGACTGCTTTGAATCGGCCCAAGCATCCGGAAGTGCTTTGACCAGGTCGGTGGCAGTGGTCTGGTTGATCCGGTACCAGTCGAAATCACCGAACGTGCTTTGCCAGCCGTCTTCATCCAAAACGTGAACATCGACCGACGATTCGGTCCCGCGATTCTGATCGGTGGGACGTACCAAGACCATCGGCAAACGATACGGCGACTGGCTGTGATATTCCAGAAAGTCGACTTCGACCCCAGAATGCTGAACCGTTCGCAGCGACGTAAGCGGTGCGGGTTTGTCACCATCGTCCGGCCATCCCGCGAAGGTCAGCTCAAGAAGCTTTCGAACCTTTTTCGATACATCATCGGGACCATCAATGGTCTGGTCCGCGGACGCCGGTGGGACAAAGGTCTCATGGATCGTCGTCACTCGTTGATCACCTGGAAGACGATCGAAGACTTTCAATTCCTGGGGCGTGAACAATGGACGGGCAACCGATTCGATCAACGATTCATCATCGCGTAAATACTTGTTGAACCAGCGAAACGCGTGGACACGTAATTCTTGAGTGTCCTGGTGCGGCCCCGATGTGATTTGCAAACCCAGATTCGGTTCGGCGTCGTACAACGCGTAGATCTGCCTGACCTGAGAATGCAAATCGACGACGCCGTCGAGCGGAAAGATACTGTCGCGATCGGTATTGGAGATCAACAGCGGCCGCGGAGCCACCAACGCCGCGACCTTGGCGAAATCCCAACGGTGTGTGTTGACCATGTACATGCAGTCACAGTGGCCGCTGACACAACCGTCCACCACGTGATTCTTCATGTTCGTGATACCGGCGACGGGGACTGCGACCTTGATACGTGGGTCGATCGCCGCGGACCACCACGAGTAAACGCCACCGCCGCTGCGCCCGGTCACGCCGATACGTTCGGAGTCCACGTCGTCGCGTGATTGCAGCAAGTCGATCGCGCGCAGACAGTTCCAAGCTTCGACGCCGGCGGGCGTGTACCCGCGATTGTTCCACCACCACATACCCTTGCGATACGTGCCATGATGGGTGCCTTCGATTTCGCCCAACTGAATCGTATCGATGACCAGGCACACATAGCCGTTGCGTGCGAACCAAGCACCGTGATGTTGGTAGTGAACCTTGTTGCCATAGCTGACACCGTCTTCGACGACTTTTCCGTGGCCACACACGTACAAAATGGCGGGCAGGGGTTCGTCCACTTTGGCCGGACGGTAGAGGTTTCCGGTGACATATAGTCCTGGCAAAGACTGGAAATGAATCTTTTCAACCACGACGCCTTCGCGCTGAACCTGGCCCGTCACCGTGGTTTGAAGATCGCCACGGGGCGGCATGGGATTCAGCCCCAGCATGTCCAGCAATTGTGACCGATAGAGTTCACGATGCTGAGTCCAATCGTCCAGCGCTTGGACATCGGACAAACATCGATCACGGATCTGCCTGGTCTGTTCGGCGAAGTACTGGTGTACCAAGTCATCCCCGCGAGATGATTCGGTCTGATCCGACGATCCCGCCGGATCATCCGCGGCATCGCAGATTCCCGCTGAAAAGAAAAACGACAGCAGCACAAAGTGCGCAACAAACAAACGAAGCGTCGACGACATTGGGCGGTGCCAATTGATGCGAGGGCGGGACAGGCTGGCGGGAATGGGAAGCTCAGACGTTCGTCAGGTCCCATCGTTTGACCATTGTAAAACAGCCGCGCCCAAAGGTGGCCCATCAGCACGGTGGCCGATCCAATCAGTGGCCCATCCACAACACCGGCGTCCGTGTCAAAAGCGTCGGTTCGCCGAATCGACTTGTTCGTTCAATGTCCACAGGTCGTACAGCCAACCGATTCCCAGCAAGCCACCGGTCAACAGATAGATGGCACCCGTGACCCATTTGCCCAGATAGAAACGGTGGACGCCGAACACCCCCAAGAAGGTCAGCAGAATCCACGCAACCGTGTAGTCAAACGGTCCGGTCGCGAATCGCATTGTTGCGCGACGGTCCATCCCAGGAATCAACAACAGATCGATCAGCCAGCCGATTCCACACAATCCCAGCGTGAAGAACCAGATCGTGCCGGAGATCTGTTTGCCATAGTAAAAACGGTGGGCACCAAAAAAGCCGAACAGCCAAACGACGTACCCGATCACGATCGAATGCGTTTCGGTGGGCGGCATCAGGCCACCAGTCGGGTACTCGTGATGGTACTGGTGTTGCGGGGTGGACGTTGCAGTGCTCATGGCGGATGGCCAGACCTTCGGTGTGGACAAATCAATTGCTTCACGTCGTCATTCGTCAGACGTGTCACGACCTTGGTGCACGCGGCGCGCCGATGCCAAAATTGCAGTCACGAACGATCTGCCGCCCGGATTTCAGGCTGATCGGCGACGCGGCCACCCGGTGTTGCTAACCGTTGGCCAGATGTTCATCGGTCTGCAGCGGTGGCGTTAGTTTGTCCACGTGCAGATGGTCGACCAACAATTGTCCACTTTCGATATAGAAGCCGGCGGCACCCTTCGAAAACGCCTTGTCGGCCAACGACAGAATGACTTTGTCGCCGATGCTGAACTCCAAATAGCTGCCAAAGGCCAACAGCCGCACCTTTGCTTTGCCCGGCGTTTCGTTTTGCCAGTACCCGCTTTGCAGCGAATCGAAACGCATCATCTCCTCGCCGCTGCCTTCGCCGTTGCTCCCCCACGATCGAAACTGGGCGACGCCTTTGAACAGATCTAACGACAAGTAGTATCCGTCGCGGGTGTCTCGATCAATTCGAAACAGGATCCCGCACTTTCCGCTGTCCAGCATTTCCAGTTCCGCATCCAAACGGAAGCAGCTGACGTTTTGCGGCAAGACAAAACCTTGAAAGCCTGACAAGCATTCGCACATCAGCCCACCGGACTGGCGACATTCGACGTTCGATTCACGCCCCAAATCCAGTGGCTGCAGCTGTGTTGTATCGATCGTGCCGTCAACGAATTCGTCAAAGCGTTCAAAGGACCGAACTTCCAAATGCCCGGTCGAACGCCGCACCAACCGCTTCGGCGGCGGCATCAAGTTGAACGTCACCCGGTCCACGCCGCCGGGCGTAAAGAAGCTGAATAACAAATAGCCTTCATCGTCGGCACAGACGCGTCCGGCATAATTTCCCGAGGCCAACAAGACGTTATCGGCATAGCTGCGCCATGGTGCGTCGACGTCGCGCGTGTGCCAGTATCGAATTTTGGCGTCTTCGCGAAGGCTGCCGATTAGGTAGTATTCGCCGTCGATTTTGATCAAATTCGGAACTTCGACGTCGTCGTACAGCCCCGGATGGTACAGCGGCGGTCGAGCCTCAAATTGATTCGGTGCGACCTCTTCCATCCGCGCCACGCAACCGCGGCGGACCACCGGTCCATCTTTGATTCGGCCGGCGGCCAACAACCATCGGTGTTCGTCGTCTTGATAAAAGAACGGATCCCGCCATGAAATCCAGTGACGGCCTTCGCAAACATCGCTTTCGTAATACTGCGGGTCGGGGTCCAGCGGGAAACAACTGTCCGGATTGTAGGAAAACGGTGGCTGGGGTGGACGGCCCGGCAATTCATACGGCAGGGGGCTGCGACGATCTTTCCAATTCACCGGCGCCTTGGTCCAGTGATACAAATCATCACTGACGGCCATCCCGATGCGTTGCTTGGATCCCTGATCGCGTCGTGACAGACCGGTGTAGAACATCCGCCACGAACCCGGTTTGTGCGGATCGGGTGTGACGTGAATCGTCCACAACATCGAATCGTCCCAACCGCCCGGGTCGCCCAGGAACAACGCATTTTCGACGCGTCGCCATTGCAGACAATTATTGCTGACCGCGTGAGCGATAAAGTCGTGGTTGGGAAGCACCAAATGAAACAGGTGATAAATACCGTCGTGGTAAAGAACATCGACATCACCAAGTGTTTTGCGGGTTCCAGCAGATTCCGAGTACATCGATCAGTGGGCAATTCGTATCAGGCAGTGAAGGCTGTGGTTTTTTGAATCATCGCGGATAACGCGTTTGCCCCCAACCAGACTAGTTTTTGGACAAGCCGGATCGGACCGCGTTGCCCGCTCTCGAGAAGGCGAACCGATTCTGAGGTTCGCGATGCCGACTGGCCGCTGAACGACCAAGTTGGCTGCAAATGTGGCGATCGTGTTTGATCGCTTTTCACCCTTCGATTCCCGACCGCCACCGATACACTAAGCGGTCCGCAAGACGTCAAATCGTTGGGCAATGCTGGTCGACAGATCCGCACCGGAACACGCGTGGTTTTGCCTGCGTTTGGCATCCGGTTCGCGATCGCGGTCACCGCCAACTTGGGTCGTAACCGCCCCACTTGACCCAACACGCACGGTCAACAAAGCACCAGGTCGAAGTTTCCGGATCGTACCGGTCGCCAAACGATTCAAGGCACTAATCTGGTAACGATCTGGAATTGCAACCTGAAATGCCAACCGCGAACTCGAACACCGCCTTTGCGGCATCGCAGGGGATCCCGCGAACAGACTTTTGCCCAGATCGCTGATTTTTCGACTCGCACACCATCGCCTTTTCACCACCTTTCATCGATCGGATCGATCATCCTTCCATGACCAAAGCCGACGAAACTGCAATCCCGCTTCGCCGATCGGCCGACGGAACTCTGGTCGCCATCGGCGCGGCGGAAGGCTCGGTTGATTCGTTAAAAGAGATGTTGGCGGCGGTGGATGTGCAGTGCCGCGATACTTTTTTGGTGGTGATGAACGGCGGAACCACCGCCGTTCCTTGGGACGTCGCCGCATTGCAAGCCGTCTGTCCGATTCCTGTGGCGTTGATCGACGGCGAAACCTTGGTTCGCCCCGGCACGGTCTATTTGTCGCCGCCGGGGTGTCCACTGCGTCTGCAGGCGTTGCGATCGGTCGACCCGGTGGGTTCCGACGACCGCGCAAATGACCAATGCGTCGCCTTGGTTCCCGGCGACCCATGTGACGATCCGATCAACCAATCGTTTGCCGCCGTGCAATGCATGTGGAAAGGGCCACTGGTCGGCGTTTTGCTATCCGGGCGTGGCAACGACGGTGTTGATGCATTGGCACAGTGGGCGGATTCCGGGCACACGACGATGGTCGAATCGCCTGAGTCCGCGGCGATCGCCGACAAAGTACAGCGGGTCTTGGATCGGTTCCAACCTTGCGAAGTTATCCCCGCCAAGGAAGTTCCGTCGGCGGTCTGTCGTCCGGCGGCCGACTCTTTTCGCGACAGCGATGCCGAAGACGTGGACTCAAGCGACGGATTGAGTGCGGTCGTGGCCCGCGACATTCGCCAAGTCATCGATGACCTGTGCGAAATTTTGCGCAAGCAGACGGACCACGATTTTCGGCACTACAAACAATCCACCGTGATGCGACGGATCGCGCGTCGCATGCAAGTCCGCAAGGTCGCAAACGCGGAAGCCTATTTGGACTTGGTACAGTCGGATCGAGACGAAACCGACCACTTGTTTCGCGAATTGCTGGTCAACGTGACGTCCTTCTTTCGCGATCCCGACGTGTTCAACGTGCTGCGTGACGAAGTCACTCCGGCACTGGTCGAAACTTTGGGCGACGATACGTTGCGCGTTTGGGTGCCGGGTTGCGCCAGTGGTCAAGAAGCCTACTCCATTGCCATCGTCTTGGCCGAACATCGTCGACGTCACCAGCTGGATTTTGAAATCCAGGTCTTTGCAACGGACATTGACCGCAAATCACTGGCGGTGGCACGTCAGGGACACTATCCGCTGTCGATCGCTTCGGAAGTCCCCGGTCCGCTGCTGCAACGGTACTTCACGAAAAAGTCTGATCATTACGAAGTCAACAAACTGTTGCGTGACCTGTGCGTCTTCACCTATCACGACTTGATTGCAGACCCACCGTTTTCGCGAATTGACTTGATCTCGTGCCGTAACGTGCTGATCTATTTCGGTCCGCATCTGCAGCAAAAGGTCATCCCGCTGTTCCATTTCGCTTTGCGTCCCAAAGGTTTCTTGTTGCTGGGCACCAGCGAAAGTCTGGGCAATCATCAAGAACTTTTTCGCGTCGTAGATCAGCGTCAGCGAATCTCCCAACGTCGCCCGGCTTCGGCTGATCCGATGCCCCGATTCATGTCCCACAGTCCATCGTCCAACGCCATTTCCGACAACAATCATCAGCCGGCATCCGATTCGGAAATCGATCGTTTCGCCCAACGCATCATCATCGACGAATTTTCGCCGCGCTGGATCGTCATCAACGGCGATGGCCAGATGGTCGCCGGTTCATCGAAACTGGATCCGTATTTGGAGATCCCAAGCGGGCCGTTTCGCAACGACGCGATCAAGCTGGTCCGGACGGGATTGCGAAACGGATTGCGGACCGCGTTTCGTGAAGCGTCCGAGCGAAAGGACAAGGTCGTACGCCAGGATCTGCGGATCCGTCAAACCGACGGAATTCGTGCGGTTCGTCTGACGGTCCAGCCCATGCCATCGCCCGGCGACGACGATCATCTGTACATGGTGGTCTTCGAAGACATGGGGCCGCTGATCAGCGAACATCCATCGCGCGACGATGATTCGCATGCCTTGGTCGAACAGTTGGAACAGGAAGTCGACCGCACGCGTTCGGAACTGGAATTGACCGTCCAACAATTGGAATCATCCAACGAAGACCTGACGGCGTCCAATGAAGAACTACGCTCGCTGAACGAGGAAATGCAGGCGGCGAACGAAGAACTGGAAGCTTCGAAGGAAGAAGTTGAAACCACGCTGCAACAACTGGCCACTGCAAAGAACGACCTACAGGCACTTTTGGCCAGTTCGCAAATCGCCGCGATCTTTTTGGATGGTGACTTTGTCATCCGCAGTTATACCGAAGCGGCCAAGGAGATTTACGATCTGCTGCCCAGCGACGTCGGGCGTTCGCTGTTGGGTTTCCGGGCCAAAGTCCAACAGATGCCGGACATTCCGGATGTCGGATCTTTAGTCGGAAAGCCACCCACCGATGATTTGATCGAAGCCGACAACGGCCGGTGGTTTGTGCGTCGCGTGTTGCTGCACGAATCCGCGGCCACCGGAAAGCCCGGCATTGTGGTCACGTTCCATGACGTTTCGGAATTACACGAGCGTCAACGGGAATTGCGTGAACGTGAAAACCAATTGCGGACAATCACCGACGCGATCCCGCCGATGATCATTTTGGTCGACAACGATGAACGCTATCGCTTTGTCAACAAAGCCTATGCGAATCAGTTCGGCCAAGATCGCCAGGCCATCATCGGTCGAAAAGTCGTCGACGTGGTGGGACCGGAGAACTACGAAACGGTCCGCCCCCATCTGCTTCGCGGCTTGGCAGGTGAAACCCACACCGTCGACCTGCAGTTTTCCGGCCATCGATTTACCAGCGACAATTTCTATCAAGTCAACTATGTCCCGCAACGAGACAGTTCCGGCGTCGTCGACGGGTGCCACGTCATCGTTACCGACATCACCGAACGCAAACGCAATGAATCGGCGCTTGCCGAAGGTCAGCGGAAACTGGACCTGGCGTTGCAGGCCGGCCATCTGGGAGCTTGGGAATGGGACATCGCTAGCGATCGAGTGACGTGGTCTCGATCGCTGTATGACACGTTGCGATATCGCGAGAACGAGTTTGATGAAACGCTGAACGGTTTCATCGACTTGATTCATCCAAGTGATCGTGGAATGGCACGCGATCGGATCGAAGCCGCATTGTCGGGTGCAGCGGAACAGTACGAAGTTGAAATCCGTATGCTGCGCGGTGACGGACGATACGTTTGGGTGTTCGGCCAAGCGGTCGTGATGCGTGACGCCGAAGGCAATCCCCGCGCGATGATGGGCGTGGCAGCGGACATTAGCAGCCGGAAACAGCGCGAATTGGACTTGGCGTTTCACGCTTCTCTGCAATTGGAATTCAATCGTCTACAAGATCCGGCCGAATTGATGCGTGCAACCACCGCCCGCTTGGCGGATTACCTCGGGCTGTCACGATGCTTATTGACCGAAGTGGACCCGGACGCTTTGATCAGCACGGTGATCCACGACCACCAGACGCACCCGGCGGAGTTCGACGAATCTGCCGTCGGCCAGTACCGCATCTCTGACTTTCACACACCGGATGAATGCGATCGATTGCGTCATGGCGAACAAGTGGTTCTGAACGACGTCCGCGACGGCGATCGTGACCCCCGCTTGGTTGAACACTTTGAATCGCTGGACATCCGATCGCTGGTGGATTCGTCCTATGTCGATAACAACGGTTTGAAGTTCGTCATCGCCGCGATCAAACAGACGCCCCATCAATGGACCGCCTACGAAACGGCCTTGTTGCAAGAAACTTGCAACCGATTGTGTTTGCGACTGGAACGTGCACACGCCGAAGCCCAACTGATCGATCGCGAAGCTCATTTGCGTCGTGTCATCAACAACCAGTTGGGACTGGTCGGTGTGATCGACGCACAAGGCATTTTATTGGAGGTCGATGATCGTTCATTGGCCATCGCCGGTCTGCAACGTGATGACGTGATCGGCAAACCGTTCGCTTCGTCACCCTGGTGGAACTACGACCGCAACGTTGCCGAAAAGATCGAATTTGCCGTCACGCAGGCGCTTTCCGGGCAAACGGTACGCTTCGATATCGGACTGTTCCACCACAGCGGCGAACCACTGATGATCGACTTCATGTTGGCCCCGGTCCGCAATGCCGCGGGAGACGTCGAATTTGTGATTCCGTCCGGTGTGGACATCAGCGCGCGCTACCGTGCCGAACAGGTGCTAAGAGAAGCCAACGCGAAACTGCGAGTACTGTTTGATCAATCGTACTTCTTTACCGGGATCGTCAGCACCGACGGCACGCTGACCGACATCAACGATGCGACACTGACACGTTACGGATTTGGGAAAGACGAAGTCGTCGGAAAACGATTGTGGAACCTGCCCTGGTGGTCTCAGCAAGTCGAAGTCCACCGACAGTTGCGTCAAGAATTCCACAGCGTGTTGGGCGGACAAACCTTTCACCAGGAATTTCGGCTGTTCGATCGAAACGGTCGACCGCATTACATCGACCTGGTTTTGACGCCCGCGTTGGACGAAGAAGGCGAAGTCTTGTTTGTCGTGCTTAACGGCAGCGACGTGACCGAACGTCATGAGTACGAAACGTCGCTGCACGACGCACGTCGCATGGCCGAACAGGCCAACGCCGCCAAGAGCGAATTCATTGCCAACATGAGCCACGAGATCCGCACTCCCATGACGGCGATCTTGGGTTACGCCGACCTGGCACGCCAGCAATCCGATAGCGATGAACTGGATGAATTGCTGGGCACGATTGTTCGCAATGGCAACTTTCTGTTGGACATCATCAACGACATTCTTGACCTGTCGAAGATCGAAGCCGGCAAGATGGAAGTCAGCCGTGAGAGGTTCTCCGTCGTGCATTTGATCGAAGACGTGCGTTCGATCATGAACGTTCGCGCCAAAGAAAAAGGGCTGTCGCTGGACGTCCGCTATGACGGCAAAGTTCCCGAGAAGATCGAATCGGATCCAAGGCGATTGAAACAAGTGCTGATCAATCTGGTCGGCAACGCGATCAAGTTCACTCAAGAAGGCGGCGTCGAAATCGCCGTCAGGCACGACGAATCCGACGAAGATCTGCTGCAGATCGAAATCGAGGATTCGGGAATCGGGATGTCCGATGAACAGCTTCAGAAACTGTTTCGGCCGTTTACTCAAGGCGACGCGTCGGTCAATCGCCAATTCGGTGGGACCGGACTGGGACTGACCATCAGCCGCCGATTGGCCGGGATCCTGGGCGGCACGATCGAAGTCGATTCGGAGATCGAAAAAGGCAGCACGTTTGTGTGCACCGTTGCGATCGGCGACGTCGACGATGTCTCGTGGATCGATGGTCGCGACGTCGCCCAACAAGCGGTGTTGGAAGAAAAGGACGACGCGCCGCCAGAATTGGATTGCTATGTCTTGGTCGTCGACGATCGTCGCGACATTCGATACCTCAGCCGGCATTTGCTGACTCGGTGCGGCGCAACCGTCCGCGAAGCCGAAGACGGCCAGGAGGCTGTGGAATTGGTCGAATCGTTGATGGAACAGGGGCCGCTGCCCGATTTGATCTTGTTGGACATGCAGATGCCGCGTCTGGACGGATATCAAACCGCACGACGGTTGCGGGAAATGGGATTCGATCGGCCCATCATCGCACTGACCGCCGACGCAATGCAGGGTGACATGCGAAAGTCGTTGCAATTCGGGTGCGATGACTATTTAAGCAAACCGATCGACGCACAAGCGCTGCTGCGTACCGTGGCAAAGTTCACCGGACCGACGCCCCGAGACAATGCCGCCGAATGAGCCTACGGCGTTAGCAGCCGCATGCGTCTGGGCCTAACGAATACTCCTGATCAGCTGGCGAAGCCTTCTTCGACGTGCGGCAGGTCTTCCAGGCTTTCCAATCCGAACAGCACCATCATCCGCTCGGTCGGCTGGTAGAAATTGGTCATCTTTCCGGTTTCCTCGTCCCGGGCTCGTGTCAATTCCAGCAACCGTCGACGGACCAGTTGATTCAGCAGCGCGCCGGAATCTTTGCCCCTTTGGTCGTTGACCTTGTGGACGGAAATTCCCGGTTGATAGGCGACCAACGCCAACACCTCGATCATCGCTTGATTCAATCGCGCCTCGCGAACTTTACCCAGGAATGATCGGCGAACCGTTTCCACCTCCGGTGCAATCGTCAGCTTGAATCCATGCTGATCGGGAACGACCCGCAACGCCTGACCCGCATCACGGTACGACTGGTTCAACCGGTCGATCACCTCACGAACTTCGTCTGGGGTAAAGTCACGCATCAACGACGCGATCCGCTCCAACGTGACCGGTTCGTTCTTGGGGTGCCCGACAAACAAGACGGCTTCGACGATGGATTCCGGCGTGACCGGGTCTGCGAAGTCATCCGAATCGCCAGCGGAATCGGCAGGCCCCGATTCTTCCTCGCTGGTTTCAGCTTCATCCCCATCGATCGCGCCATCGTCGGATTCGAGTTCCAGCGTTTCCGGATCGACGAAGGCGTCGGGGTCGTGTGCCGCCGCCGCTTTGGCGTAGGCGGCCCCCAAATCTTCTAGCGAAAACTCTTCCTCCAGGTCATCGTCGGCATCGCCAGCGTCGTCTTGCGAAGCCAAGTCGTTGACGGGATCGGCGGATTCCTCATCCGCCTCGGGCGACGCCGAGGCCGACAATTCGGAGTCCAGTTCGTCGTCGCGACCATCCTTGGGGTCCGTCATGCGTCTTGCTTCGCAAAAGGGTTGAAACACGCCGCCGGGCCGGACGACACGTCGGATTCATCGATCGAATGTTCCGTCGAGACGGCCACGCATGCCCAAACACCCACCGCGACAACCAAAGTGAGCGTCTCGGTGTTATCGATCCCGGACGGTTTTGACCGCCGGCTATGGTACCAACGTTACCCCCGCCCGGCCCACAGCATTGCTAGGCCTTTGACCAAGGTGTACGGACCGGCGTCCACCCCACTCGACGAACCGGCCGTCGGGGTGACATGATTTTCTACAGTTTTCCACGTTCCGCAATTCGCGTTGGAACGATTCCCGATTCCACTCTTACCCCTGATTCAAGCCCGTGGCGATCCGCATCAGCCGACGATTCACCTTTTGTGCCGGACACCGATTGCTGGGGCACGAAGGCAAATGCCAAAATTTGCACGGCCACAACTACGTGGTCGAATTTCATTTGACAGGCGAAGAACAGGATTCGGTCGGCCGGATCATGGATTTCAAGGCGCTCAAGAATGTCTGCAAGGGCTGGTTGGACGACAACTGGGATCACGCGTTCGTGTTGTGGGACCAAGACGAGAACGCATTGCAGGCGATTCGATCGTCCAAGCCGCACCGGATCTACGAATTGCCGTACAACCCGACCGCGGAAAACATGGCCAAGTACTTGTTGGAACAGGTTTGCCCCAAGATCCTGGACGGTACCGGCGCGTCGGCCTACATGGTGCGACTTTGGGAAAGCGAAGAAACCTGTGCCGAGGTCACTTTGGACGACTGAACAAAGGCTTCTCACTCACGTGGCACCGGTTTTTTCACCGATCACTGGTCGGATGCATCCAGGGCGGCGCGAACCTTTTCCATCAAACGGCTGACTTCCTTGAGTTCGGCCTTCGTCAGAGTACCACTGATTTGGTGATGCAAGTCGATCAGCGGCGCATCGATCTTTCGTAGCAACCGCTTGCCGGCCGCGGTGATCTGGACATAGACCACCCGTCGGTCCTGATCACAGCGGCGACGAACGACCAAATCTTGCTTTTCCAACCGATCGATCAAACCTGTGATCGCCGGAACGGTTTGGACCATTCGCTGCCCGATTTCCAGCGACGGCAGTGCGGCGCCTTCGTTCCGCAAAATCCGAAGCACGTTGTACTGCGACGTCGTCAAACCGTAATCGCGAAAGAATTTGCCACAACGATTGATCATCTGGTCGGCCGTCCGAATGACATTCAGATTGGCCTCTTGTTGCGCAGAATCAAACGGAGTCTTTCGCTTTAATTCACGCTGTAGTCCGCCGGCTTTCATCTTGTCGTCTCCCCTGAGTGAAAATACAGTACCGGCAAATGGTTGATACGACAACTATTTTCCGGTCATCTTTACGGGGATGCCTTCCGCCACAAGTGGGGTGGACCTTTGTCTGACCGCCCATTTTGGCGGATTCACGGTCGGCAACTCTATTTCACCGAACCTAGCCTGCGACATTTTGGTCGCCTGTGATTGATACCGGAATCCGGTCCCACGCTATGCAAGTTCAACGCGAGAATCGTGTTTTGAATTCAAACATCATGAAATCTACCTTCGCTGGAATGCTGGCCCTGTCGCTGGGCATCACGATGATGGCGTCACTCGGGTGCAAGCCCGAGCAACAGACGGCGGGTGAGATGCCCCCTCCGACGGTGACCGTGGCCAAGCCGGTTGTTCGACCGATTGTCGAATGGGACGCATACACCGGCCGCCTGGAAGCCACCGATTTTGTGGAGATCCGCGCCCGTGTCGGTGGCTACTTGGAATCGATCCACTTCGACGAAGGGCAAATCGTCAACAAGGGCGACTTGCTGTTCGTCATCGACCCCAGACCTTTCAAGGCCGAACTGAGTCGCGCCAGGGCGGCGTTACAGGAATCGGAATCACAGCTGCAACAGGCGAAAGCGCGACTGAAAGAAGCCCAAGCACTGAAACGCCAATCGGATGCACAATTGTCATTGGCATCCGCACGGGTCGATCGCGCCCGCAGTCTAAAGAGACAGAACGCGGTTTCACAGGAAGAAGTCGACCAGCGTGAGGCCGAATTTCTGCAGGCCGAAGCCGATGTCCAGGGCAGCGAAGCGGGAATCAGTTCGGCCGAGGCTGCGATCGCCACTGCCACGGCGTCGATGGAATCCGCCAAGGCAGAACTGGAAACGGCTCGGTTGAATCTCGGGTACACCCAGATCCATGCACCGGTCACCGGGCGGATCAGTAGCGAATTGGTGACCGAAGGCAACTTGGTCAGTGGCGGAACTTCGACATCCACGTTGCTGACCACGATCACGTCGGTGGACCCGATCCACTGCACCTTCGATGTGCACGAGCAAGATGTGTTGAAGTATGTTCGCTTGGCCCAACAAGGTCGACGTGAAAGTTCACGTGTCGCGAAGAACCCAGCCTACCTTAGCTTGATCGATGAAAAGGGGTTTCCGCACCGAGGCCATATGGACTTTGTCGACAACCGCTTTGATACCGACACGGCAACGCTTCGTGCCCGCAGCATTTTTCGCAATGAATCCGGGACGCTGGTTCCCGGCATGTTCGCACGTGTGCGTATTCCCGGCAGTGCATCGTACAAGGCGATCCTGATCCCCGATTCCGCAATCGGTACGGACCAGTCCAGCCAATTCGTGTACGTCGTGGTCGATGGGAAGATCGAACGGCGACCGATCGACACCGGCCCGATCGCGGATGGTTTGCGTGTCGTTCGCGAAGGCTTGCAAGGCGACGAAGCTTTGGTCATCCAAGGACTGCTGATGGTTCGGCCCGATATGGATGTCGCCGTCAAGGATGGAGAAATCATGGTGGTCGACGACGGACTGCCAGATAAGAGCGATCCGCTTACGCCCGATCAGTGGATTTCGCCCGAACCGACTCCCTTGCCGCAAGATGCCCAAACGGGTGAAGGCTTGGCGATGTACGGGGGTGTTTCCAAATGAAGTTTCCCCACTTCTTCATCGATCGGCCGATTTTTGCGTCGGTGCTTTCGTTTCTGATTCTGTTGGTCGGCGGCATCACGTATTTCTCGCTGCCGGTTTCGCAGTATCCCGACGTCGCACCGCCGACCATCGTCGTCCGCGCCAGCTATCCGGGGGCCACGCCGGAAGTCATCGCCAACACGGTCGCCACTCCGATCGAGCAGGAGATGAACGGCGTCGACGACATGCTGTACATGGAATCGTCGTCCAGCGCCGATGGAACCATGCAACTGACCGTCACGTTCAAGTTGGGTACCGACTTGGACGACGCGCAGGTGCTAGTACAAAACCGCGTGGCGATCGCCGAAGCACGTTTGCCGGAAACGGTGCGCCAAATCGGCGTGACGACGCGGAAACAGATCCCCGACATGCTGATGGTCGTCCACCTGACGTCGCCGGATGAAAGTCGCGACAACCTGTACATCAGCAACTTTGCGTTCTTGCGGGTTCGCGATGCGTTGATGCGTTTGGACGGTGTCGGTGACATTCGAATTGCCGGCGGCAATGAATATGCGATGCGGGTGTGGCTGGACATCGAAAAGATGACTCACGTCGACCTGACCGCCGGCGACGTGTTGGATGCGATTCGGCAACAGAACGTCCAAGTCGCCGCGGGCGTGATCGGCCAACCGCCGACCGACGGAACGGGCGCGTTTCAGTTGAATGTGACGACCCAGGGTCGTTTGAAAGACACCGATGAATTCGGCAAGATCATCGTCAAGCGAGGCGAAGACGGTCGTGTGACTCGTCTGAGCGATGTCGCCAGGATCGAATTGGGGGCCCAAGACTATTCGCGACTGAGCTACTTGGACGGAAAGCCGGCGATCGCGGTGTTGGTCTATCAGCGACCCGGCACCAACGCCGTCGACACGGCGGCGGAAGTCCTGAAGACGATGGATGGTCTTAGCAAAGACTTTCCCGAGGGCGTGGAATACCGTGTCGCGTACAACCCGACCCAATATGTCGAAGATTCGATCAGCGAAGTCTTTCAAACACTATTCATCACCACGATCCTGGTGGTGTTGACGGTCTTTGTGTTCCTGCACCATTTTCGCCCGACGATCATTCCGGTCGTCGCGATCCCGATTTCACTGGTCGGCACGTTCGCCGCCATGCAGGTGTTGGGCGTCACGCTGAACACGCTGTCATTGTTTGGCTTGGTGCTGGCCATCGGAATCGTCGTCGACGATGCGATCGTGGTGGTGGAGAACGTCGAACGTCTGATCCGCGAAGGCATGTCGCCTCGTGAAGCGGCCCACCGTGCGATGGACGAGGTGGGTTCCGCGTTGATTGCGACAACGCTGGTGTTGATCGCAGTGTTCGTGCCGACCATCTTCATCCCCAGCATCAGCGGCCAGTTTTATCAGCAGTTCGCTTTGACGATTTCCATCAGCACGGCCATCTCCACGTTCGTTTCGCTGACATTGACGCCGGCGCTGTGTGCGTTGTTGTTGAAGCCCAAGGCAGAATCCCCGCGACCGCGAAAGACTCGAATCGGCCGCTGGTTTTCGGCGGTGGTTTCGGCTCCGGCTCGCTGGTTCAACGCGACCTTTGATGTGGCCAGCAATGCATATGCAGCCATTGTTTCGCGTCTGGTCCGCACCGCTTTCGTTTCGCTGGTTTTGTACGGCGGCCTTTTGATTGCAACCGGCTACAGTTTCTCTCTGGTGCCGTCCGGGTTCATCCCGCAACAGGACCAAGGTTATCTGATCGTCAGCATCAACCTGCCCGACGGCGCGTCGCTGGCGCGGACGGACAAGATCACACAGCAGGTCGCGGAGATCGGCAAAGGCATCGACGGTGTTGCCCACGCGGTTGGTATCGTTGGGCTGAACGGATCAACCTTCACCATCAGCCCTAATGCCGCGGTAACGTTCCTGCCGTTGAAGGATTCAAAGGAAAGAGCCGAGCGTGGCCGCACTGCCGAAGCGATCGCTACAGACATGCGGAAGGCGGTTGCGTCGATCAATGAGGCAATGATCTACATCATTCCTCCGCCCCCGGTCCGTGGGATCGGTCGTGGCGGTGGATTCAAGATGTACATACAAGACCAAAGCGGCGCGGGTTTGGAAGCGCTGGAGCAGGTCAATCAATCCATGGTGGCCGACGCCAATGTGCATCCGGGCTTGCTGCAGGTGTTTTCAAACTATCGCTTGGGCGTTCCGCAAATCCGCGCCGAAGTCGATCGTACCAAAGCTCAGATGCTGGACATCCCGATCGACAACGTTTTCGAAGCATTGCAGGTCTACTTGGGATCGTCGTACATCAACGACTTCAATATCCTGGGGCGAACCTATCGTGTGACGGCACAAGCCGAACCAGAATTCCGCGACGATCCGGCCGACATCTTGCGGCTGCGCACCCGAAGCGCACGGGGCGCGACGGTTTCGCTGGGCTCGGTCGTCGAAGTCGAACGCGTGGTGGGCCCCGACCGTTTGGTCCGATTCAATCTGTTCCCCGCAGCCGACATCAACGGTGTGACCGTGCCTGGTTTTAGCACCGGACAAGCGTTGACCGCGATGGAAGACATCGCCGAAGCAAAGCTGCCGCCCGGATTCGGTTATGCGTGGACGGAAATTGCATACCAGGAAAAGCAGGCCGGAAACACGATCGTCTATCTGTTCCCGTTGGCGGTGCTGTTCGTCTTCCTGACACTGGCCGCTCAATACGAGAGTTGGCTATTGCCCTTGGCCATCATCCTGATCGTACCGTTGTGCTTGCTGTTCGCAGTGATCGGTATCTGGATGCGAGGGATGGACAACAACATCTTGACCCAGATTGGCTTCATCGTTCTGGTCGGACTGGCCTGTAAGAATGCGATTCTGATTGTGGAGTTTGCCAAGGCGGAAGAAGACGCCGGCAAAGACCGTTTCCAAGCCGCGGTGGATGCGTGTCGTATGCGGTTGCGTCCTATCCTGATGACGGCATTCTCGTTCATCTTGGGGGTGATCCCGCTGTTGATCGCCACCGGTGCCGGTTTTGAGATGCGGCGTGTCCTGGGCACGGCCGTCTTCAGCGGCATGCTGGGCGTGACAATCTTTGGATTGTTTCTGACGCCGGTGTTCTATGTGGTGCTGCGGCGGTTTGCACGAAAGCCCGTTGCCGCTGAAGAAGAAATCCCGCTTTCGAAGGCAGCTTAGTCCGCCCCATGAACGCCGCACCTAGACCGGATTCAGCGGTGGCAACGCATCAACCGAGCCTTCGGCGTCGTCTTTGGTTGCGGCCAAGTATTCGGTCACCGAGCGGCTAAGTTGGGTACCATCCCATGTCGCATCGTCACCGTTTCCATAACGATGACGATGCAGGTCGGTCACCGCCGATTGCAATGCGGGTGTGAAAGTCGGCGGACCAGGCAGACTGTTTTGCCATTGCTGCCAGGCGGCTTCGGCGGCCACCGGATCGTTGTTGCGGCAGGCACGCCGCAGGCGTCCGACCGCCACGCGATCCGGCGGATACAGCCGTGACCAAAACTGTTGCAGGCGGCTTTTCAGTGTCCGTCGCTTCAATACGGCGATGCAGCCAAGCAAGACCACCGCGATCATCAGGCCCAAGGCCCACCAACGTGGGAACGCACCGCCGGACGATTCATCGCTGACAGCGTCGCCACCGGTCGTGGCACTCGCGACGGCTGCGACGTTGTAGGTGACCGCCGGTAAAGTCGTCCAGTCGTACTGATTCTTTGTCGGGTCCCACCAAACGTACTTGGCCGCAGGAAACGTGACCGTGCCGCTTTCGCGTGGCACATAAGTGATCACATCGGTGCGACGGCCGGTGAAGGCGCCGCGCTGCATGTCATCGTCCACTGCTGGATCGTCCGGGTACACGCGAACGTTATCCGGGGCGGTCAAGATCGGCGGTGCCAAGGCCATCGCAGCGACGTCATCGGCACTCTGTTGAATCGTTCGACGAATCAGATCGCCTTGTCGAATGTCGCCCGGCGGTGGTTCCCAGGATTGATTGACTTCCAACCGATGGGTGGAAACGACGAAGACATCGGGGTCGTAATTGTCCGGCGTCTGAATCTGGACGTCGATCCCCGGCGATGTTTCGACATGATCGCTGACCGGTCCGGTGTAGCCGCTTCGGCAACTGAATCGCACCTGGATGTCGGGAATCGATACGGTCCCTGTTGCCTGGGAAAACAAAGCGAACTCATGGGTCTGGACCGTCCAGTCCTGGTCGTCGTCTCCGGTTTCCGATGACACCACCGGTGTGCCCACTTTGACGATCAACGCACGCGGAATGCTGGGGACCGAAAATCCGGCCGCGCCGACGAACGGCCCCGGTGCCTTCAGCTTCACAAAGAATGGCAGCCGTTGACCGACCCATGCTTTCGGCTCCGGTGCATCGGTCTGCACGTGAACGACCACCGACTCGGATTCGCCTCTCGCATCCGAGTCTTGTGAAAAGCACGGTCTGGCCATCACGGCCAGTGCGGCGAAAGCAATGAACCCGGGCCAACGGCGAACAAGAGCGACACGAATGGCAATCACGGTGATGGTTCCTCCGATCGTGACGCCTGCTGATAAGCGAACTTGGATTTCAAGAAATCCGCCGGCTGTGTCTGCACCTGTCGCAACCAGATGGCTTGCACGTTTGCGTCGGTGGTCGCACGGCTGCCTGCCACTTCGGTGTCTTGGCCCTGATTCGATTTCTTTTTGTCAAAGACAATCTTGTCCGCTCCCAAACGCTGGTCGCCCATGTCACCGCCGGGTGCATCGGTCATTTTTTGGCGTGCTTCGGCGATCTTCAAGTTGTCTTTGGCTTCTTTCCAATCCGGGCGTTGTTCGATCGCTTCCTGATAAGACGCAATTGCCTTGTCGTACTTGCCCAACAGCATCCAAGCATTGCCACGGTTGTAGGCGGATTCAGGCGAACGGACTCGCGCGAACGATTGAACCGCATTCTCGAATTCACCGGCACGGTACCAAGCGACGCCCGAACGCATGGGATCGTCAAAGGTTTCCGCAGCCGCCGAAAACTGTTCGGCGTTCATCAATCGTTGGCCCTGCTGATCCGGGGTCAAGAACCAAGACGCCCCAAGCATCCCCGTCAAAACCATCAATGTCCATCGAGCCATGATTCACCGCCCCGCCGCTTGTTGACGACGAAATCCCAAAGCCACCATCAACGTGATCAATGGCGTCAACCAGTATCCGAATTCTTCCCAACGTTCGGTCTGGCCACCGGCTGTCCCAGCCGATCGTCGGTTGGCTTGTGCGATCACCGCATCGATGTCTGAATCATCAACCGAATCCACCTGCACCGTCGCCCTCAACGCTTCGGCGACGTCCTTGATCGACCGATCGGCATCGGTTCCCGGCGGTGACATCGCCAGAAACTGGATCAGCGGCCGGCCCGCTTTCTGGTGCGATTCGGCAACGGTTTTGGGGTCAGCGTCGATTCGATCGGCAACCACAAGCAGCGATCCCGCACCGTCAAAAGCCTTCAGCAATTCCACGGCGGCTGGAATCGCCAAATCCAAGCGATTCCCTGGCACCGGCATGATGTCCGGCGACACCTCCGCAGCCATATCGGCAACCACCGCCGTGTCTTCGGTCGGTGGCAAGACGACATGGGCCGAACCGGCATAGGCGATCAGCCCCAGCGGTTCACCGGCACGGCGATCGGCCAAATCGTCGATTTTGATCTTCGCACGGTCCAGCGGGTTGGGCGACACATCGATCGCTGCCATGCTGTCGCTGGCTGATAGCAGGATCACCACCGGCGGTGCGTCCTTGGCAAACGGATTCGCCATGCGTTGCCAAGTGGGTCCGGCAACCGCCAGCGAAGCGACGATTGCGATCACAAGCCATTGGTAGCGTCGCCAAGATGCGACGTCGTGTTGGTTCTGGGTCAAAGCATCCAACAACCCACGATCCATCTGTTGCCGCCACCCCCGCAACGGATCGGCCGACCGGTGGAAATACCAACCGATGGCCAGTGCCAAAGGTATGGCTAGCAACGCCCAGGGTCGAATGAAATGAAAATCGGTCCAAGCCGCAATCATCGGGTGACCTCCAATTTGCCGGTCATCGCATCGACACGAACTTTCGGTGCATCCTGTTTCAGCGCCGTCTGTCGCGCCGCGGCCATCGCCCGAACCAATCGATCGATCAACAAGATCAGCAAGACGACCGCCACCGCAGCGAAATAGACATCAACACGGGGTTTGTGGCTGACCGTGCGGACCTTGCGGACTTCGATCTGATCCAGCTTGTCATAAATGGATTCCAAATTCTTTCGGTCGGCGGCAAAGAAGTAGTCACCACCTGTTGCCGATGCGACGTCACGCAGTGCCTGCTCGTCCAGCTTGTCTTCACCCACCGTCGTCGGATCACCGATCGCAACGGTGTAGATTTTGATGTCGCGCTGCTTCGCCACTCGAGCCGCTTCGACAGGCGGCACCCGGCTTTTGGTGTCGTTCCCGTCGGTCAACGCAATCATGGTCTTAGCCGGCGCGTCGCTGTCGTCGAACAAGTGAACGCCTAGCCCGATCGCATCGCCCAGCGCCGTACGTGGCCCCGCCATGCCGACTTGACACTCGTCCAGCAACTTTCGCGACAGTTCCAAGTCGGTGCTGAACGGTGCCTGAAGATAGGCTGCGTCACCAAAGACCACCAATCCAACGCGGTCACCTTTGCGTCGCATCAGAAAATCGCCCAAGACTTCCTTGACCGCCGATAAACGATCCACCTTTTTGCCGGCCGCATTGACAAAGTCTTCCTGCTGCATCGATCCCGATAAATCGACCAACAGTAAGAGATCACGCACCGGAAGCTCTTTCTGGATCGGTGGCAAGATCCACTGCGGACGTGCCGTGGCGGCCAGCATCAGCGTCCAAACCGAAACCGCGACCAACCAACGCGGCCATCCCCAAGTGTCGACCGAACCGGCGGATGTCGATGCGTTGGCTTCCTGCAATCGCCGGCCGAACGGAACCTTTACGGTCGTCACCACCGTTTTCACCGGAGGAAAAAGCCAGCGGACCAACCACGGAAGCGGCCACAGCAAAAACACCCACGGATACATCCATGACAACATGTCAGCGTCCTCCGTCCGATGAAGTCACCCTGGGATGCTTCGTCGCGGAAGCGGAAGTCATCGCGGTATGCCGACGGACCCAATCTTTCGCATAGTGCACCGACGCCGCCAACGCATCGTCCGATCCGGAACCCCCATCATAGATTCCCTGTGTCAACGCGACCCGAACCACATCGGGCATCGCAACCGGGGCCGAATCGGCCAGCCACTGTGCCCAGTTGGTCCCCGACAGCCCCGCGATCAATGTTCGATCATTCACCGCCAACGCGGCACGACGCAGCACGGCGGAAACATCCGCAACCGTTGACGCATGATTCAGTTCCGCCAATGCGGATCGTCGATACGCGTCGGCTTGATACCGTTGCCACCATCGAAACATCACCCAAATCATGATCGCCAAAATCATGGCCATGACGACGTACCATCCCGGCGCCGGTGGCCACCAAGACACATCGGCCGGCTGCACGATGTCGTGCATACGATCCAGACTGGTGGACGCATCGTTCATCAGTACCCCCGGCTGCCGAACATCGCCCGCACTTGGCCGGCAACATCATCGGCGGTGCAAATCGGAACGATCGGGATCCGCAGCGATCGGAAAACGTCACGCCAATGATCCAACAAACGTTGAAACGCTTCGCGGAAATCGTCGTGAAACCGTTGGCCTTCGGGGATCCGCCAGACCTTGCCGCGATCACTGGCCAGCATGCCCGGTGCACCCGTCAGCCGAATTCCCAGCGGATCATAGACGGCGATGACAATAACATCGTTATGCGAAGCCAACTCGGTCGCCAGCCTGCGCGTCTGGTCGTCCGCACCGTCCAGATCACTGATCAAGAATACCAGGTGATCATGTTTCGCTAACTGACATGCCTTTCGCAGCACATCATTGATGGAAACCTGATCCGCGGTCTCCGCCGCTTCATCGCCTTCGTCGGCAAGCCGCTGGTTCATCGAAACCACTTCGCCAAACAACTGGAACAACCGTGATTGGCTGCGATGCGGACGCACTTCGACGATCTGATCTTCGTTGAACACCAGTCCGCCAACGCGATCGCCACTGTCAAGCGACTTCCACGACGCCAACGCCGCCATCTCCGCGGCCACAACGGATTTCACCGTTCGCCGGCTTCCAAAGAACATCGGTCGCCGCTGGTCCACCAACACCAACGTCGGCCGCTCGCGTTCCTCGGTGTACACACGGACCTGTGCCGAACGCATCCGCGCCGTCGCTTTCCAATCGATCAGCCGAATGTCGTCGCCTTGTTGATAGTGCCGCAGTTCTTCGAAAGCCAAACCGCGCCCACGAATCCGTGACGAATGACGGCCCGCCAGCAAGGACCCGGCCGGCTGCGTCTGGGAAAACGTGAACCCACGGGCATCGGCTTTCAGCTGCATCAGTTCGCCCAAACTGATGGTGATTCGCGCATCGTTCACCATGGTCGCCTTTGCTTGCCCCCGGACGATTAAACCGCGACGACTTGTTTCAGCAGAGCCTCGATGACCTGAGGACGCGTCACGCCGGCGGCTTCCGCTTCATAGGTCAAATGAACCCGGTGTGCCAGACAAGCCGGTGCCACCGCGCGAACGTCGTCGGGCGATACAAAATCTTGTCCCGCCAGCCAAGCGTGCGCCCGAGCCGCCGCGTCCAATGCGATGGTTCCACGCGGACTGGAACCCAAGCGGATCCAGCGTGGCAAGTCTCCTTCGAATCGTTGCGGTTGGCGTGTCGCCATGACAAGATCGACGATGTACTTTTCGGCCGGCTCCGCCACCGCCACCGCATTAACCTCTTTGCGGGCGGCGAACACCACGTCTTGGGAAATCGGCGCCGGCGGCGTTTTTCCGTCACCAGATTTCTCACCACGTACCAATCGCAAGATCGCTGTTTCATCTTCACCCTGCGGATAATCCACCCGCACATACAGCAAAAACCGGTCCATCTGGGCTTCGGGCAACGGGTACGTGCCCTCTTGTTCGATCGGGTTCTGCGTTGCCAGGACCATGAACAGTTCTGGCAAGTGATGCGTTTGCGACGCCACCGTGACCTGTCGTTCTTCCATCGCTTCCAACAATGCCGCCTGGACCTTTGCCGGAGCCCGATTGATCTCGTCCGCCAGAATCAGGTTGCCAAAGATCGGACCATTCTGAAAAACGAACTCACCGGTCTGTTCACGATAGATCTCTGCCCCGGTGACGTCCGAAGGCAACAGGTCAGGCGTGAATTGGATTCGCCCAAATTCGCTGTCGACCAACTTGGACAACGTTTTGACCGATCGCGTTTTCGCGGTTCCGGGGAAACCTTCCATCAAGACGTGACCATCGGCCAAGATGGCGATCAAAATGCGCCGGACCACTTCCTCTTGGCCGATCACGGCCGCATTCATGGCGTCAAAAATGTCGGCGAAAGCCTCACGCGGCGTCATCAGTCCGGATTCCTTCAGATTTAAGACGTTCGGCCAAAATCACGATGCCGAAAACAGATGTCGATCTTATCACGCCACGCCCGACTTGGGCGACAGGCGGGAACGCAGAACTACCAGGATCGTCCAAGCACCGATGACGTTCACCCATCCTTGCAGCACCTTTCATCGTGCAACTGGACAGCATGTGCGAGCTGTCACCCATGCCGATCGTACCGTGCTGAATCCGATTCTATTGGGGTCCGTTGTCGATCCATTGGAGCGTGTTGGCTTCGACCAGGGTCATCAGAGCGACGCGTCGTGTTAACGAATTCGCGCCAAATCTCCGTGTCTTGGTGCCTCCGTGAGAAACCCCATATCCGTCCCAGACAGAAGTCTCTCACAGAGGCACGAAGGCACAGAGAGGAAGGCCAGGAAGGATCGCGGTGAAAGTAGATTATCGGTGGACGTAGGACGACGAACTCGAACAGCCAATCCCCCACTCCCGCACCCTCGGCAATCAATTCCCAAAAGCCCTCATCGCGAACCTCACTCGCCCCAAACCTCCGTGTCTTGGTGCCTCCGTGAGAAACCCCATATCCGTCCCAGACAGAAGTCTCTCACAGAGGCACAAAGGCACAGAGAAGGATCAGGAAGGATCAGGAAGGATCGCCGCGAAGTACTTCTGGTTGAAGAACGACGGAAACCGATCAGAAGGGACCAGACGCGTCATCCGGCAGCCGATCTTGAAACGTTCGTGATAGTCATGCTGCATCCGACCGTTTGAACCCGCGCTATCTGCGCGATTGAAACATCGCGAATAATCGATCGTGCATTCTTCGCTTCAAACGAGATTCCTGCTCGGCAGCGCTGCGTTCGTCACCCGGAAGTGATTCCGACGTAGCTTTCAGACGGAGCATTCCCGGACCCCGCTCCGGCAAGAGCCTTCGCCGATATCTGCCGACGATGATCACGCATGATTGACGCTGCTGAGTACTATCAACGCATCAACGCACCGACGGTTCGCGACCTTCCTCAACTTCCCGTTCACGCGCTGATCGATCAGGTATGCGAACGTCGCCCCGACACGATCGCTGTTCTGTCCGGTGATGATACGCAAACGTATCGCCAACTGAAGGCCAAGAGCGATCAACTGGCCGTTCACCTTCGGCGACACGGTGTCGGCCTCGGTGACTTGGTCGGACTTTGCAGCAACCGTGACGTTGACACCCCTGCGCTGTTGCTAGGCATCTTGAAGTCCGGCGCGGGCTACGTCCCGCTTGATCCCGAATATCCGCCCGATCGTCTACAGCTGATGGTCGAAGACAGCGGCCTGGGCCACATCGTTTCGCATCGTCAACAAGCGACGTTGATCGGATCGTTCGACGTGGAAACCACCGTCGTCGACGACTGGTCGGCGTTAGCGAACGATTCAGACAATCACACCGTTCCGAAGCTTCCCGCGGCTGGCGACATCGATTTGGAATCGGATGTGGCCTACGTCATCTACACATCGGGTTCGACCGGGAAACCCAAAGGCGTGATGGTTCAACATCAAGCCATGCTGAATCTGTTATCCAGCATGTTGGAATCGCCTGGATTCGCCGAACAAGACCGCTTACTGGCGACCACGACCCTGTCTTTCGATATCAGCGTCGTTGAAATGTTTCTGCCGCTGTTGGCCGGTGGCAGCTTGGTCGTTGTGGATCGACAAACCGCCAAGGACGCGAATGCGCTGAGTGCGGCGATCGATCGTTACGCCGTCAATTTCATGCAAGCGACGCCCGCGATGTGGCGGATTTTGCTGTCCGGCGGATTGCCGAATCGTGCCGACATGCGGTTCGTCTCCGCTGGCGAACCGTTGACGCATGACCTGGCGATGAAACTGCTGGACCATTGCACCGAACTTTGGAATCTATACGGTCCGACCGAAACCACGGTCTATTCGACCGGCCAGCAAATCGAGCGCGAGCAGAGTCGAATCCTGATCGGTCGACCTATCGCCAATACCCAGATATTCATCGTCGACTCCAACGATTCACTTTGCCCGCCCGGCGGTCCCGGTGAACTGCTGATCGCCGGCGAGGGCGTGACGTTGGGTTACCGGAATCGGCCCGAACTGAATCAACAGCGATTCACCGATTGGAAGGGTCATCGTGTTTATCGCACGGGCGACTTGGCCAGACTGACCGACGACGGCCGTATCGATCACCTCGGCCGCATGGACAGCCAAATCAAGTTGGATGGTCACCGAATCGAACTCGGTGAAATCGACGCCGCGATGCTGAATCACCCCAACGTGGTTCAAGCGGCCACGGTTCTGCGAGAGGACATCCCGGGCGAGAAACGCTTGGTCGGATACGTCATCGCGTCCAACCCTGGTGCTGCTGATCTTTCGCAGATGCGGCAAATGCTGGAGCAACGATTGCCGGCGTACATGATCCCCCAGCGGTTTGTTGAAATCGATCAGTTTCCTCAAACCCCGTCAGGCAAACTGGACCGTGACCAGTTCCCATTGCCTCCATCGGATCGCCCCGACGTCGGCACCGACTATGTCGCACCGAAAACCGAAGTCGAAAAGCAGCTTGCGAAGATTTGGTGCGAACTGCTTCAGATTGACCGCGTCGGAATCGAAGACAACTTCTTGCACCTGGGCGGCAGTTCGCTGCGTGCCGTTGCGATGATCGCTCGAGCGGATGAGGAGATCGGACTGAACATCACGCCCGCTGAATTCTTCGATCATCCCACCATCGCATCGCTGGTCACTTTTGCCGACACCAAACAAGAAATTACCAATCGAACGAATTCCAAGCCCGATTCTAGAATTACCGATTCGAATTCAATCGACAGGGACGCTTACGCGATCGTCGGAATGGCAGCCCGAATGCCGGGCGCAGCGAATCTGCAGCAGTTTTGGAGCAACCTGATCGAAGGTCGTGAATCGATTCGCTTCTTTCAGCCAAGTGAACTGGACGCCGGTTTGAAGGAAAGCGTCACCTCGCATCCTGGCTACGTTGCCGCTCGTGGCGTTGTTGACGATGCCGATCAATTCGACCGCAAATTCTTTGGCATGACGCCGCGTGATGCGGAACTGACTGATCCCCAACAGCGGATCATGATGGAACTTGCGTGGACGGCACTGGAAGACGCCGGTGCCATCCCCGGAAAGACCCAAAACCGCATCGGAATCTGGGCCGGAACCTATGCGACGACCTATCTGACCAAGAACTTGCTGACCCATCCGCGAGTCGTTCGTGAGGTCGACGATTTCAAACTCGGCATTCACAACGAAAAGGACTACATCGCGACGCGAGTTGCCCACGCACTGGATCTTCGTGGCCCAGCGGTCAACGTGAACACGGCTTGCTCCACATCGCTGGTCGCGGTGATCCAGGCGTGTCAGTCGCTTCGACTGGGCGATTGCGATGTCGCACTGGCCGGCGGTGTGTCGATCACATTCCCACAAAACCAGGGACACCTTCACCAAGACGGCAGCATCTTTTCGAAAGACGGACACTGTCGCCCCTTCGATGCGGATGCGACCGGGACGTTGTTCAGCGATGGCGCCGGCGTGGTGGTATTGAAACGTCTGCGGGACGCCATCAATGACAGTGACCGTGTCTATGCGGTGATCAAGGGCTATGGGATCAACAATGACGGCGGCCAGAAAGCAAGTTTTTCGGCCCCCAGTCTGCAAGGCCAAGCAAACGCGATCACCGCCGCCCATCGGATGGCGGGATTCGCCCCGGAATCGATCTCCTATATCGAAGCCCACGGAACAGCAACGCCGCTTGGCGACCCGATCGAAGTATCAGCATTGTCCAAGGCGTTCGGCCCGTCATCATCCGGGAAGCCGTTCTGTGCCATCGGAAGTGTCAAATCGAATATCGGACACACCGTATCCGCCGCGGGCGTCGCCGGCCTGATCAAAGTCGCGATGTCGATGCATCACCAAACGATCCCCGCGACCATCAACTATCGCAAACCCAACCCGCAAATTCCGTTTTCCAATAGTCCTTTTTACGTTTGCGACCGGCCGACGCCTTGGCCATCGTCCGATGTTCCTCGCCGCGCCGGTGTCAGTTCCTTCGGCGTCGGCGGCACCAACGCCCACGTTGTGCTGGAAGATGCATCGGCAACTGCGGTGAGTGGTGATCACCGGACCGGACACGAACTGCCGTTCAGCATCCTGCCGATTTCGGCCAAAACGGAACGCTCACTGGATGGCAACGTTGGGGAACTGGACGCCTATCTGCAGCAATCCAATCGTGACGATGACCTAAGCGATATCGCCGCGACTCTACAGGACCGACGTCAGCATTTCCGTCACCGCGCCGCGGTCGTCGCAAGGTCCGCCGAAGAAGCCCAACGCAAGTTAAACGAAAGGTTGCCGCAAAACTTCATTCGCAGTCATGCTTCCCCCCGACCACGCGACCTCGTGTTCATGTACCCGGGCCAAGGGGCGCAGTATGTCCGGATGGGTCAGGATCTTTACGAACACTCGTCGGTGTTCCGTGATTGTCTGGATGAGTGCAGCGAGATCTTACTGCCCTTGCTGGGACGTGATCTTCGTCAAGTCATGTTTCCACCACATGGTGACGAGGCGGCCTCCGAAGAGATTCTTCGCAACACACGGTTCACTCAACCGGCACTGTTCTCACTTGGCGTCTCGCTGTCGCGGATGTGGATGGCGTGGGGCTTTGAACCATCGGCGATGATCGGGCATTCCATCGGTGAATTTGCCGCGGCCTGTGTGTCGGGCATCTTCACGTTGGACGTCGGACTGAAACTGATCGCCCAGCGTGGCCGACTGATGCAAGAACTGCCCGGGGGCAGCATGCTGAGCGTGCGGAAACCCGGCAGCGATGTTGAAACGATGCTGTGGGGCGACATGGCCATCGCATCGTTCAACGGTCCCAACCTGTGCGTCGTCGCCGGCCCCACCGATCAAGTCAGCCAATTGCAGACGAAGCTTGAGGGTGACTCGGTCGCTTGTCGACGATTGCACACCTCTCACGCCTTCCATTCTCCCATGATGGATCCGGTGGTTCAGCCGTTCCAGCAATTTGCGGAGCAGTTCGAATTTGCAAAGCCGAACATTCCGATCCTTTCAACGGTGACCGGACAATGGATGACCGATCACGAAGCGACGGACCCGGGATATTGGGCAAATCATCTGCGAGCACCCGTGCGGTTTTCATCGGCGATCCAAAGGGTCTGGTCCGAGGCCGATGGCGACCCGACGAGAATCCTGTTGGAACTGGGACCGCGAAAAACGCTGTCCAGTTTGGCAAAGCAGCACGCCGCGTCACCCAAGCAGCAACTGGCCTATCCCACCCTGTCTGATCGAGCTGATGACCAGGCCGAATGGTCGGCAACGACGACCGCAATCGCCCGGCTGTGGGCCAGCGGGACCGATGTGAACTGGTCAAAACTGTCGTGCAGCGGTGCGCCACGAAAGAAGTCGGCGCCGGTCTCCATTCCCACGTACAGCTTCGATCGAGAACGTTTCTTCATCGATTCACCGACCGTGGAAGAGCCCCCGACCAGTGAAGCCACTCGTTCCTCCGTCTCGTCGACGCAAACAACGCCCCCAGCCCAACACGCAACGATGAATCGATTGCCCCAACTTATCGAACGTATTCATCACGTCTTCGAAAACTCCTCTGGCTTCGATGTCAGTGAATTCAGCGACGACACGACCTTCTTCGAAATGGGGCTCGATTCACTGGTGTTGACACAGACCGCGTCTTCTTTGACCACGGAATTTGAGACGGAAGTGAACTTTCGGCAATTGCTGGAAGGAACCGTCACCGTCGGATCGCTTGCCCAATGGTTGGACGAAACTCTTCCCGCCGAAACTTGTGCGTCACCCGAACCCTTGCAATCGCCCGCGCCGGCTGAAATGCCCATTGCTGACGAAGCCAATCGCGTTCACACCAACGTGCCGATGCAAGTTCGATCAGAGGCTGAAGGCGATCTACCGGTCAATCCACTTAACGTTGAATCCCAAGTGATGGCGTCGTCGCCAAGCGTTGCGGAAACGAATACCAAAAGCGGTCTTGAGAGCATCGTGCAGTTGCAACTGCAAGCACAAATGCAGCTGATGCAGCAACAACTGGCCGTCTTTGCACAACGCCCAGTCCCACCAACGGCGCACCCCCTGCCCACCGTTACCGCCCAGAAAACACGGCACACCACGCTAGAACCGACAGCCGACCAGCCGCAATCATCCGACCACGTTTCATCCAAACACCAGGATGCTGATACGGCGAAAACGACCGATACGGAAACAACCGTTAGCGATGTCGCTCCTCGAGCGAAACGCTATGACACGGTCAAACTGCAAGACGGTGAACTGGATTCCGACCAGCAACAGGCGCTGGATGCCATGATTGCAATGAATCAGAGCATCATGCCACGCAGCAAGTCTTACGCCCAGGAACATCGCCGGTATCTAGCCGACCCACGAACCGTCTCCGGTTTCCGTCCCAACTTGAAAGAGATGACGCATCCGATCGTTGTGGATCGCAGCAAAGGCGTCCACCTTTGGGACATCGATGGAAACGAGTACATCGATTTCACTTGTGGTTTCGGCTCCAACATCTTGGGGCACGGGCATGACGTGATTGTAGACGCGATCACCGACCAGATTCAAAAGGACTTTTCAATCGGGCCGCAAACGCCACTTGCGGGTGAAGTCGCCAGGATCTTTTGTGAATTGACCGGCCACGATCGGATGGCCTTCAGCAACACGGGGTCCGAAGCCGTTCTCGGGTGCACGCGTTTGGCACGCAACTACACCGGCCGTGACTTGATCGTGATGTTCAACGGCGATTATCACGGAATCCTGGATGAAGTGGTTGTCCGAGGTAGCAAGAAACAAAAGAGTTTTCCTGCGGCGACCGGAATCCCCAAGGACTACGTCACGAACACACTGGTCCTGGAATACGGTGCCGAGCAATCGCTACAGATCATCGAAGACAATCTGGATCGCTTGGCCGCGGTTCTTGTCGAGCCGGTGCAAAGCCGCAAACCTGAACTTCAGCCACAGGCCTTCTTGAAATCGCTGGAACGCATGACGGCGAATCAGCCCACGGCGTTGATCTTTGACGAAGTGATCTCCGGATTTCGGATCGGTCTGGGCGGCGCTCAAGAACATTTTGGAGTCAAGGCAGATCTGGCGTCCTATGGAAAGATTGTCGGCGGCGGCATGCCGATCGGTGTTGTTGCCGGTCGATCCGAATACATGAATGGCCTGGACGGCGGTTTTTGGAGTTACGGGGACGACAGTCGACCGGAAGCGGGAATGACCTACTTCGCCGGAACCTTTGTCCGCCACCCGCTGACCCTTGCGGCGTCCAAAGCGATCCTGACACACCTGAAGAAATGCGGACCTGCCGCGTACGCACGCATCAACGCTTTGTCCGACGATCTGGCCGAAAAGTCGAATCGCGTGTTCCAAGAATTGAACGCACCGATGTTCCTGGCGAACTTCGGATCGTTGTTCAAGATCCAGTTCCGTGAAGACATGCTTTACAGCGAAGTGTTCTTTGCGGGGTTGCGAAGACGTGGAATCCACATTTGGGACCACCGTCCTTGCTTGCTGACACTGGCACATCGACCAGAGCACGTCGATCAGTTCGTTGCGGCGTTGCGTGACACCATCGTCGAGTGCCAGCAGTACCGATTTCTGCCCGGCCAAGGGGTTCCCCAGACCATCGACGCCAACGATGCACAGCAGCCCACTGACCAGTCGGCATCTCCGCCTTGTTTGAATGCCAAACTGGGTCGTGACACGAACAACAACCCCGCATGGTTCGTCGCGGACACGCTAAATCCTGGCCAATACGTCCAAGTCGGTTTGCCGTCTTAGCCCTCAGTGAACAACGAACAATCATCCTTCGGTCTCGACCACCTTCCAACCATTGCCTTCGACTGAATCCATGGACACGTTTCCGTCTCCGAGCTCGACCACCTTTTCCGGCGCTACGTCCCATGGCACCGTTCCCGTCGTCGTCCAGTCCCGAGCGACCAACGATCGGTTCCCGTGCAGCGAAGCGCAGTTGGAAATCTGGTTGGCCAGCCAACAGAGCGAGGAAGCCAATTGTGCCTACAACGAAATCAGCTCGCTGACGTTTCATGGCGCATTGGATGTGGATGCGTTAAGGTCCGCGATCAATCGAGTCATGGAAAGGCACGCGTCCTTGCGATGCGACTTCGCCGATGACGGAAGAACCGTGCGAATTCATGATTCCGTCGCGCCGTCGATTCGCTTTCTGGACTGGTCGACGACATCTCAAGAACAGCGTGAACGGCTCACATACCAATTGATCCGCGACGAAGGCAGCGAGCCGTTTGACTTGACGACAGCACCGTTGATCCGATTCGCGCTGCAGAAGTTTTCGAACGATCATCACAAGCTGACCTTCACTGCGCATCACTTGGTCATGGACGGTTGGTCTCTGTCCGTTTTCTGCCATAACCTGGGCGCCTACTACGATCAGGAAATCGGTGTTCGGCCGCGGCAAGACTTGCCACCGACGGATTATCGCGATTACGCATCCGCGATGAAGGAGTACGAAAATTCTGATCAACGACAAGCGGATGAATCGTTCTGGAAAAAGACATATCACGGCGGAATCCCCAGCCTGGATCTTCCACGACAAGGTCGTCGTCGAAAGCTGCGCACGTATGCAGCGGCCCGCTACGATCACACCTTACCCCCGCATTTGATCGCAAAGTTAAAGCGTGTCTCGGCGAAATCGGGATGCAGTCTTTTCGGCGCGATGTTGGCGGGCTTCGGAGCCTATGTTTCACGGATCTGTGGGACCAATGACCTGATTCTTGGAATCCCCACCGCAGGTCAGGCTGCCACGGATCTTCCCGAACTGATCGGTCATTGCGTCAACACGATGCCGCTGCGTATCACTGTGGATGATTCGCTGTCGTTTGCCGAACACTTGACGACGACACGAACTGCGATGCTTGACGCACTGGACCATCAACGACTGTCGTTCGGGTCCCTGCTCCGCATGCTGGCACCACCGCGTGACCCCAGTCGTCCGCCCATGGTCAGCGTGTCATTCAACGTCGATCCGATGATCGATACCAACCAGATCGGTTTCAGCGGACTGTCGGTCACGCCCGGAATCGAACCGAGGGCGTTTGAAAACTTCGACTGGTTCGTCAATGGCGTGATCCTGAATGACGATTCCATCGAAATGCAGGTTCAGTACAACCGCGATCTCTTCACCGCGGAAGCAATGCGTTTCTATCTGCAGGGATTCGAAGCATTCTTGGACGCTGCGATCCATTCGCCGTTACAGCCGATCGGGCTGTGCCCGGTGATGAGTGTCCCGCAACGACAAACAGTCATTGCGGATTGGAATGAAACATCGCTAGACCTGCCCGACACTGCGACGCTGCACGAGTTATTCGAAGCCCAGGCGAAGAAATCTGCGGATCGAGATGCGGCTGAGTTTCAAGGACGTCGATTGACCTACGGCGAATTGGAAACGAAGGCCAATCAACAAGCCCGCGTCCTTCGCAATCGTGGCGTCCAATCCGGTGATCTTGTCGGCATCTGTATCGAACGAAGCGAACAAATGCTGGTGCATCTGTACGCGATCATGAAAGCGGGCGCGGCGTACGTTCCACTGGATCCGGCCTACCCGACCGACCGTTTAGCGTACATGTGCGATCATTCGGGCTTGAAGATGATTGTCACCCAATCGCACCTGATCGATCGCGTTGCGCAGTTCAACAAACCAATGGTTGCGTTCGATCAAATGACGCAGCAGATTTCCGAACAGAGCCCGGAGCCATTGGGCGTCGCTGTCGCTCCGGATGACCTGTGCTATGTCATCTACACCTCGGGATCGACCGGAAAGCCGAAGGGCGTGCAGGTCCCTCATGGTGCGGTCGTCAATTTCCTGATGTCGATGCAACAGGAACCCGGGTTCACACCGGATGACGTTTTGCTGGCGGTGACCACGCTGTCGTTTGACATTTCTGTTTTGGAGTTATTCCTGCCAACGGTCACCGGCGGAAAGGTGGTGATCCTGGACAGTGTTTCGGCCGCCGACGGAAACGCGTTGTCGGACGCAATCGATCGACACGCAATCACGGTGCTGCAGGCGACTCCATCGACTTGGCGTCTGCTGATTCAGTCCCGATGGTCATCGCACAAGGCTCTGGACCGTCAGGCTGATACAGTGGGTCAAAGCGATCCGCCTAAAACCTTGAAGGCCTTGTGCGGTGGTGAACCCATGCCGGGCGAGATCGTCGGCCCGTTGCTGAGGCACTGTGACGAACTTTGGAATATGTATGGGCCTACCGAAACCACCGTGTGGTCCGCAGCCTATAGGATCACCGATGCAAATGCACCGATCCTGATCGGCAAGCCCATCGGAAACACCCAAATCTATCTGTTGGATTCACAAGGTCGCGAAACGCCGCCGGGTTGCGAAGGCGAACTTCATATCGGCGGGGCGGGAGTCACCCGTGGCTATCGAAATCGCGTCGATCTGAGCGATGAAAAGTTTATCGAAAACCGGTATCGCAACCCTTTTGCCGACTACGTCAGCGATCGACTGTACCGGACCGGCGACATTGCGAAACTACGTTTTGATGGACAGTTGGAATTTGTCCGTCGCAATGACAAACAAGTGAAGGTTCGCGGGTTTCGAATCGAGCTGGGTGAAATCGAGACGCATTTGAAGTCGCATCCCTTGGTCGCCCAGAATGCAGTGATCGTTCGTGAAGACAAGCCAGGCGATAAACGTTTGGTTGCCTACATCGTTGCCTTGGACGGCCAATCGATCGATACCAGTCGGTTACGCGAACACTTGCGTCAGTTCGTTCCGCCCTACATGGTGCCACAGCACTTTATCAGCTTGCCGCAAATGCCGTTGACCAATAATGGCAAAGTGGACCACAAGTCGTTGCCCAAGCCGGACGAATTGACCGACGTACGCGCCGTCCATGATGTTCGGGCGACCGAACACAGTCACTCAGAATCTTATCTGATGTCACTTTGCACGCGTCTGCTTGAGCATACCGACGTGGCATTGGACGACATCTTCTTTGATGTCGGTGGGCATTCATTGCTCGTGATGCAAATCATCGCCACCGTGGAACGCGATAAGGGGTTCAAGTTCAGCCCACAAGATTTCCTGGTCAACACTTTGGGTCAGCTGGCGTCCAAGTTGGAAGCTGCGACAGAATCCAAAGCGGACGAACGTTCGGCAAAACAGCCTGACTCTCAACCCGACGTTCCAGGTGTGGATTGTTCTGCGGATCAAGACATCGAAATCACGCAGCCGAAACGCTCGTTCGCGTCGCGTTTTCTATCAAGGTGGAAAGCCGCGGTACCAACGCAAGAACACACGAAGGATGCTGCGGAACAGAAAGGATTCTGGGACTGATATGAAAGTCGAGTTCTTCGGTGACCGCAAAACGCAACTTCTAGGGGTCACCCACCGGCCATCCCAGACCGATTCGACGTTGCGAGCCATCGTTTTCGTTCCGCCGATCGGGCATGAGTACATCCGGACACATTGGGCGATGAAGTTGTTGGCAAAGCAACTGGCTCGCAAACATATGCATGTGCTGCGGTTCGATCTTCGCGGCCACGGCGATTCTTTTGGAAATCCCAGCGAAGTGCGTTCACTGGACGCATGGCGAAGCGACATCAATAACGCCATCGATCACTGCAAAGAACGCAGCGGTTGTGACTCGGTGGCTTTGTTGGGGCTGCGCGCCGGTGCTGGCTTGATCACCGATGTCGCGACCACCCGAGACGACGTCCACTCGATCATCGCATGGGAACCCGTTTTGCATGGCCGCCGATATCTGACAGAACTTCGCCGGCTGCATTCGACCATGTTGGATCTATGGTTCGAGAGAACGCAAACGGTCGATGAATCTGAATATGAGGAGATCATCGCATGGAAGTACCAAAGATCGCTAGTTGAGGAAATGGATCAGTGGCGGCCACCGTTTGAATCATTGGCACTTCCTCATTTGGTCGTCGAATCGCAATCGAATCCGAATCCTGCTCTCACGCCGACCAATTCGATGCGTAAAACCGTCCCGGTCGCAGAAGACTACTCTTGGAATCGGCTGTGTGATTTGGAAACCGCATGGTTGCGTCCCCATTCCACCCGCACGCTGGTCAATCAGATCCAAAACCTGTTCGAGCGGTTGGAGCAAAAAGGCATGCTGACGCCGAAACGGGAGTTATGCCTGACATGAATGAAACCGTTTGCAGCTTCGGAAGCAACGATGACCTCGTGGGTGTGATCACACGACCGCACGAGACATCGTATTGGGCTCCGACCGACTTGTCGGAATCGATCGCGACACAAGACGGATTCGAAAGCGAAACCATCTTGGAAACCAAGTCCCTTGGGCAACAAACGCGTCGGCGGCCGGACAACCCGTCGCGACCACCGATGGCATTGATTCTGAACGCCGGTGTGGTGCATCGCAGTGGTCCCTTTCGTCTGCACGTCGATCTGGCTCGTGCGTTGGCGTCCGCAGGCTATGAGTGCATGCGGATTGATCTGTCAGGTCTGGGCGATAGCGCCGTTCGGCTGGATCCGAAACCGGGCGAAAACAGGGCCTTGCTGGATGCGAAGGATGCGATGACGCGCATGGCAGACGTCTCGGGGTGCGATCGCTTTGTGATGATCGGACTGTGCAGCGGCGCGTACAACGGACACAAGGTCGCAAGCCAGGATGACCGTGTCGCCGGAGCCGTCTTTTTGGATGGTTTGGCTTTTCCGACGCGGAAGCATCTGCGACGCCGACGTTGGCAAAAGGCGATGCGTTTCCGATTTTGGAGAAACGCAATCAAACGTCGCTTGATTCCCCACGCGATGCAACCAGTTTCTGCAGACGTGCCCGGTGCCGAAGAATTTTTCGAAGCCAGCGAGTCAGCCGCCGTCGTTTCACAGCAGATCCAGCAGATGTTGGATCGCCACGCGAGCCTGTTGTACATCTACACCGAGGGCTACGGGGAACTGTTCGACGTCGAACAGTTCAACGAAATGTTCGGCTTGGTTCCCGACCAACGGTCTTTGCAAGTCGAATACTATCGAAATTTCGAACACACGTATCGACTGTCGAACCACCGCGAGATGGTCGTCGATCGTATTGTCCGTTGGTATGCGGATCGCTTCCCGATCGCCCGCAGGTAAACCTTCGGGCGTCCAACGCTTACGAAACGACATTTCGCTGCAACAGTCAAGCCGCGAGTCAACCGTTGGTGATTCGCAACCGCAAAATCGCGGCGGCCCCGAAGGGAACCGCCGCGGCGAGATTCAGTCGTATACGTCAACGGGCACGAGTGCCATCGGTTGCCGGTGGAAATCTAGTTCCGCGGATAGTCCAGCTTCTCAAGCTTGTCCAAGACTTCCTTGGCCTTCAACGTTTGGTAATTGATACCCGCTGCATTCAAACTTGATCCTGCCTGGAACGGATAATCCGGAATCGTGTCCAAGAACTTTTGGATAAAGTTCTGGGCGGGCACGAAGGTCCACATGTTGTCGGCGTACCAGCGGAAGTATCCGAGTTCGCCTTCCTTCCACATCTTTTCGTACGGATCCGCTTTCAGGTTGATGATCAGTGGCCAACCAGGAACCGTTCGAATACCGGTTGCAATGTTGCCCGTCACAATGGCAAAGTGGATTTTCCAGTTTTGGACACGAATCGCGTTCAATTCGCCGCCCTGACCAAAGTAGTAGATCTCTTTCCGCGGTCCTTCGTCGGCTTCGCCCTTGAAGTACGGCATGAAGTTGTAACCGTCCGGGTGGACCTTAAACGTCTTGCCGTTGGCCATGTAGCCGCTCTTCAACTTGTCGACCACGTTCGGTTCGCCGGCGGCAGCCAATAGAGTCGGCATCCAATCTTCTTGGCTGATGATGTCGTTATAGACGGTTCCTGGTTTGATCGTCCCCGGCCAGCGAACCAACAGCGGGACGCGGAATCCGCCTTCCCAAGTGGTTCCCTTTTCACCATGAAACGGCGTGATTCCACCGTCCGGCCATGAAAAGGTTTCGGCACCGTTGTCGGTGCTGTAGATCACGATCGTGTTGTCGGCGATGCCCAGATCATCAATCTGCTTCAACACTTTTCCGACATAGTCGTCGTGTTCCACCATTCCGTCGGGATACAGTCCAATGCCCGTCCGACCTTGCGATTCCTTTTTCAGGTGAGTCCACACGTGCATCCGGGTGGAGTTGTACCAAAGGAAGACCGGCTTTTCGGCTTTCACGCCGCGCTCCAAGAAGTCCATCGCCTTGGTGTGAACTTCTTCATCGATCGTTTCCATCCGTTTCTGCGTCAGCGGTCCGGTGTCTTCGATCTTGCCGTCGGCGAACGAGTGGATCACGCCGCGTGGGCCATACTTCTTTCGAAATTCCGGATCTTTTGGATAGTAGTACGTCTCGGGTTCTTCTTCGGCGTTCAAGTGATACAGGTTGCCGTAAAATTCATCGAAGCCATGATTGGTCGGCAAGTGCTTGTCTTGATCGCCCAAGTGGTTTTTACCGAATTGCCCCGTCGTGTAACCCTGTTCTTTCAACAAATCGGCGATGGTCGGCGTCCAGTCCGGGATACCGTGATCGCTGCCGGGCATTCCGATCGTCAACAAACCGGTACGAAACGGATGTTGGCCCAAGATGAAAGACGCACGACCGGCGGTGCAGCTTTGTTGTGCGTAGGAATCGGTGAACATCGCACCCTGTTTCGCCAGGCTGTCAATGTTCGGCGTGCGATAGCCCATGATCCCGTGGTTGTACGCACTGATGTTGTGAACCCCGATGTCGTCACCCCAGATGACGACAATGTTCGGTTTCTGGTCGTCGGCGTTGCAAACACCAGGAACAAAGCTTGCCGCCGATAGCAGGATCGCGGCCCATACAAAAAGTCGATTCATGCCGTGTCTCATGAACAAAGGAAAAGCAGATTGCGAAGATCCGTTCCGCGGATCGATGCCCTCGATTCGATCGGGGCGACGCGGACAGGATTATTTAACCTGCCACCCGATCGTTCAATCGCTGGCAGAACCATTTGCGCAAAATTCAGTGGATCTGATCATCGGCCTGTGTGGATCGTTCACTTCCCAGTGGCATTCTGCAGTCGGTGATCTCCCGACAACCAACTTGGTGCATTCTGCACCTTCACGACTGTACACACCCGTTTCCGGTCACTCTGGTGAATGGAACAGAATCTTCCCATTCGGTTCGATTGCCCTTCGTTCGGCAAAGAAACGCAACATGACGCCGCGCAATCACCGCCGCGGCCCAACGAAAACGCCCGATGCAATCCGCGATCGCATCGGGCTCATTCGAATCAGTCGTCATGAGAGGATGGATTAATCAGACAGTTGCCCGGCACCATCGACCGACGGGGTCAGCCCTTGCTTTGATTCATCACGACGCAACTTAAAGTACATCACTTTGCTGCCCTCTGGCGATTGAAATTTGGTGGGCCGGTCGTTTCCCGGCAGTGCATAAGCCAACGACCAACGATCGTCGCCGTTCATCTTCAGGATGCCCAAAGCGATCGAGCGCTCTTGCCCTTTCATGTCCGTGACCATGTTGATCTGCATGGGTTGTTCGGATGCATCAATCGAATACTTGGCCCGATACAGTTCGTTCTTATCCGCATCGTAGGTAACGATCGCGTCCTTATCGACGACGATCGTCGCCCCGTCTTTCTCTTGCTCGGTCATTGGGCGTCCCATCGTGACGCCTTCCTTGATGTCCCAGACTCCCGACAGGGTTTTCGACCAATCCTTCGTCGGCTCTTTGGCGGCCAAAGGAGTGAACGCGGTCAATGTCAGGCCGGCGACAATCACGCCGATTTCCAATAGGTCTTTCATGTTTCGATTCGATTCTGGTGAGGGAAAGTTGTGTCGATCGGCAACAGAGCGATCGCGAAGTCGTGAAGAACATTTGTCACCAGGGGTGTTGTCCCAGCAACGAAATGCAAAGCGTGTCGACTTGCTGATTCGGAGATTGCAATTCGCGGACCGATACGGAACCTGACGCCACGGCCATCTCTATCGGGTATGACGTTGATCGGTTTGCCAACAGGTTGAAGGGTCACCCGTCAGCCGCAATGCGCGCTTGCCGCCGGATCATGCCTCCGCCGGTAAATTCGCGGTGCCGAGATTCCGGCCTTCACATCGGCCCCCAACGAAATCGGTTTCACCCGGTAAATCGCAGTCGATTTCGTTCTCTTTCGCGATGGTCAACCGTTCCACAGATGACCGAATCCGGACCGCTCCGTTGACGGTTTGGTACGGCCAATGCATTTGATCCGTCGTGTAACCGGCGATGACGCAGTGACGTGATCGTCGAGATTGATACGAGATAAGCCTACGAGCAATGAAGGATTGAAAAGATGATTAAACGAGAAGAACTATTGGGTCGCTGGAACGAAGTGAAAGGCGAATTGCGTGAGCATTGGGGCCAGTTGACCGAGGACGACTTGCAACGTGCCAAGGGTTCGACCGAACAACTGGTCGGCATGGTCCAGCAAAAAACGGGCGCCACCCAGCGTGAAGTTGAAAACTTTTTGGACCGCTTGATGTCCGGCGGATCGGTCTCGCAACAGGTCGGTGACGCGGCCAAGCAATACGGCGAAACCGCTCAGCAAATCGCCGACGACGCCGCCGCCTACCTGCGTGACGGCTACCGACGTGTTTCTGACCAAAGCGTCGATTACTCGGCCAAGGTCGCCGATTCGGTGCGGTCGCGTCCGGGCGAAGCGTTGGCAGTGGCATTCGGACTGGGACTGGCCGCAGGTGCGCTGTTCTTCATGAACAAGCGCCGGTGAAATTGTAAGACGACGACTGATCATGACCAAAACGCTCGCCACCGAAAAACAGGCCGAAGCGATCAAGAGACGGATGAGGGAAATTCGGACCGAATTGCCCTACGACGTCGACAACGCCCGGCACCAAGTCCAACAGCTTACCGATTGGCGGTACTACGTCCGCAGGTTCCCCGTGCTGACGTTAGCGACGACTGCCGCGGTCGCGTACGCCTTGGTGCCTCGGCGAAAAGACGCTTCCTCACCAGGGACGCATCACGTCGCTGCCGCCCGACATCACCGCGCGTCGCCATCGGACAGTCCGCCTGTTCCCAAGAAGAGCATTCTGGGCGGTTTGGCCGGGGCAATCGGCGCGATCGCAATGCGTCAGGCGACACGATTCGCCGCCAGCCAACTGGAGTCCGCCTTCCTAGGACGATCGTCCGGGGGCAACCGAAAGTGATCCAACAACCATGATTGCACCACCAAGAAACAACGGCCGGCCGGACTATTACGATGACGGCCGTCGCCAAACGAGTTCGCCATCGACCGGACATACCGTCGCGTCGCGTCCGTCCACAGCCCCAATGCGGGGCGACCCTTCGGACGTTTCGGGACCATCAGTCAATCAACGTGTTCGCAACCTGATCGGTCGCCATAGTGTCGCCGCCGTAATCGCGGCGGCAACCGTTGGGGCGACGATGGGGTGGATCGTCAAACGAAAGCTGAAGTGATCCGATGACGAAAACAACACCCATCCGACGTGTCTTGCGCGACATTCTGGATTTGTTCGAACTACAGATCCAGCTATTCAGCGTGGACGCCCAGGCGGCACAGCGAAAAGCAACGAAAGCCGCCGCATTGTCGATCACCGCGCTGGCACTCGGCGGCGCAACCCTGACCGTGTTCATCATGGCACTGGGTTTTGTGCTGCACGAGCTATCGGGACTCTCCACGGGAGCTTCATTGCTGATCGTGTCCGTACTGATGTTCGCGATCGTCGGCGGGCTGCTAGCACTGGCGGCATCCGCCGTCGGAAAAGTTGGTGAAGCCTTGGGCCAATCTCAGTCGGAAATGGCGGAGAACTTCCGCTGGTTGAAAGCCACTTTGGTTGCACCGGAAAGCTCGCCACGCAACGTCTTTCGCGACGAGTCTTTCCCAAGACACAAAGAACCGCCCACGGATTTTGATCCGCGGTACCACGACGTTGATTCGTCGTACGTCACCACCACGTCGCCCACACCCGGCGACGAACCATTCCCGGTCGATCCGACCACCACCACGCCATTGCACAGGAGATAATCATGGATAACAGCACCACCACCAATCATCCGGAAACGGGCCAGGCAACCGAGCAAGCTCGTGAAACCATGCAGAAAGCCGCAAACACCGCAGCGACCTACGGTTCACGCGCAGCCGATCATTACGTGAAGGAGCCGGCACAAGATCTTTTCAGCTTGGCAAAATCTTACGCCAAAGATCATCCGGACGTCGCCGCATGTTGGGCGTTCGCGTTCGGAGTCGTGGTCGGCTGGAAAATCAAACCCTGATCCGACCATCAGACCTTGTTCAACGGTCGCTTTATCTGAACGCGACCGTTGACCTTGGCAAAGACATTGAGCTGCATGAGATCCATGCAGCTCTTTTTTTTGCGTGATCAACGGCCAGCCGGCAAAGATGCCGGCCCAAGAATTCGCACATTCAATGTGCGTGGTACCGGCCGGCCTCTAGACGCTTCGGCCAGAAACCGGAACAGCAACCGTCCCAAACCATCCAACCAAGTCTTGGCTCAATCAACCGCATCGACTTGAACGTCTGCTTTCAGTGTGATGTTGTACGAATTGATTCGATCGCGAAGCTTTCCACGGGTGATGCCCAGGATCTCCGCCGCCTGACTTTGATTCCCATCGGTGTGCCGCAGCACTTCGGCGATGACGAAGCGTTCCATGTACTCCATCGCTTCGCTGTACAGACTGGTGGACTTTTCCTTCAACAGTCGCGAAACCAAATCGGGCAAAGCACGCCCTGGTTGCAGTGTCGAACCTGCATCGCCGCCGCCTTGATCCGTTGCGGATGATTGGCCTTCCGGCGAAGCGACGCGACGGATTTCACTGGGGAATCCTTCGGCGGTGATCACCGGCATGACGGCGTCCAGCACCGCGCGTCGAATCACGGCACGAAGCTGTCGAACATTTCCCGGCCACTGGTACTGGGTCAGCAGATCGACGGCCTCGGGCGAAAGGCCTTCCAAGTCGGGCTTGTTGAACTCCTGCTTGGCTTGGACCAAAAAGAAGTGAATCAGCGCCGGGACATCGCTTAAGCGTTCACGCAGGGGCGGCAATTCTATTGTGACGCCGTTAAGCCGGTACAACAGGTCTTCGCGGTAATCACCATCATCGACCATCTGTTCCAACGGCCGATTTGTCGCGGCGATGATCCGCACATCGGTCGTCAGTTCTTTGTTGCCGCCGACCCTTTCGAAACGTTGTTCTTGCAGCACGCGCAAAACCTTGGCCTGCACCGAAGGCGCCATGTCGCCGATTTCGTCCAGGAACAACGTGCCGCCGTTGCACTGTTCGAACTTACCGATCCGCCGCGATTCTGCGCCGGTGAAGGCGCCTTTTTCGTGGCCGAACAACTCGCTTTCGAGCAAATTGTCGGGAAGCGCGGCGCAGTTGACCGCCAGGAAGGTTTCGTCGCTGCGATGGCTGTACTGATAAAGGGCCCGTGCAACCAATTCCTTCCCCGTGCCACTTTCGCCGCGGACCAGGATCGGAACGTTCTGTTTGCTGACTTTGCCGATCGACTTGAAAACGCTCAGCATGGCCGGAGATCGACCGATGAAAAGCTCGCCGTTTGATTGCTCATCGCTCTCATCGGCGGAAATCGCCACCGGAACGCTACTGATCTGACGCTGCTCGATCGCGCGTTCGACCAGATCACGCAGCGGTTCGGCGCTCAGCGGTTTGGCAATGTAGTCGAACGCCCCCAGCTGCATCGCTTCGATGGCGGTGCCGCTGGCCGCTTCGATCGTCATGAAGATCACGGGGATCCGGCGATCGTGTTCACGGATTTCACAATAGACGGCCAAACCATTCTGATCTGGCAGCTGAATATCCAACAAAACCGCGTCGAAATCGCCGTTCCGCAGTTCCTGCAATCCCGCTTCGGCACTCGATGCGGTCGTCACATCGGCGATCGGCGCCAAACATCGTTCGGCGAAAGTCAAAATGGTGCGATCGTCATCGATCACCAACAGATTGGGCATAGGTTTGCACCACTTCGATTGTGGGGCCGACTGAGTTTCGGTGGAGGCGAGTCCGGAGGTCATAGAGCTTTGCGTCACAAGAGAATACTGGTTGTCTGGACCGTTTGTCGATCAGCATGACTGACCGGAGTCCAATCGACGGACGCAAGTGGCGTGCCAGCGTCGTAGAGAGACGCGGCGTGAGTGCCCAGAATGGGCAGAAACGGGTCATATGTTCAGGGCGACGTCTGAACTTGGTTCATCATCCGGCAACCTGGATGTTTCGCGAGATTCAACGTCGCTTCGCGGGCTGCGGCGTTCGCTTGGCCGAATGCATGCGATCAACCGCCCGACGGCGATCGCGGCGACAGTCGCCGACAATTTGCAGTCTCGGCATCACCAGCACACTCGGAATACCCCGCACCGCCGGAATCACCTGCTTCCAACTACGGGAAAGGCCAGCGGGGCCGCGGCCGGTCGATGATTCCGAAAGAGCTATCCGTTCACAGCAGGCCGTCGGTGGGAACGACCAAGCCGCACTATCGCCGTTGCGGTTCAGCGATTGCGGGGGGTGGCGTCGCCGGTCGCCAGATCACCGACCTGAGCACCGTCCGGCGTATTGGCCACGGTGGCGGCCCGCTTGGTTTGCCGTTGAATCTCCGGTGCATCGGGTTGTTTCGTGCAACCGCATGGGGGCTCCGTTTTGCGATTCAAATCGGCAACACCGACGACCGGAAACGTGATTCCGTGATTGGTTTGAACCATCAGTTCGTTGGCAAGCATTTTCGTATTCCTTGAGATCGGTTTTTCGATGAATGGGATCGGTTTTGAACGCTTCGGTTTTTCAAATTGAGACCGTTGCGTAGCCATCGTGATACGACGGGCCGCTTTTCCCACCGTTAGGTGTGGTTCCGCGACATAACCAATGAAAAAGCAACCACCGTGCCAGTGTGCGGGAATTATGCCTTGGATGCCGCGAAACGTTCTGCGATCGATCGCACATAGGCGTCCGTGTCGATCTTTCGGTCCAGCCCGCTGGCCGACATCGTCCGCACTTTTCCGAACACGTCTCGTTCGCCGAACGCACGATCGTGATTACCGAAGACCCATGCGACGTTGGCATAGGAATTGGGATCGTTTCCGTCGTAGAAGTACTTGTTGTTCAAATCCAGAGTGACGCGATACGCGTGTTGAATGGTGTTCGTCCAGCCCAAAATTCGCTTGCCCCAGTACATCCGCAAATGGTTGTGCAGGTATCCGCGACACCGCATCTCCGTCATCGCGGCATTCCAAACCGGATCGTCCGTCTGGCCGTCTTCCAATTCCGACGCGGTGTAGTGATCCGGTCGCGGGTCGGATTCGTGTTTCTCCAGCGTTTTGCGGGCCCAATCGGGCAAACAGTCCAGACCGTCATAATCGGAATCGAAGTAAACGAAGTTGATCGCCAGTTCACGCCGTACCAACAGTTCCTCGATGAAATCCGCCGTGCTTTCTCGGTTCGCGCCGGCCTGCCTGACTTCCAAAGCCACCTTGAGCGGGCTGATCTGTCCAAAGTGCAAATAGGGGCTCAACATCGAACAATGTGGCTGGATCACCGAGACGTCGTCACGGTATTCGTCCAACGAATCGCTTAAGAACGCATTCAATCGCGACCTGGCTTGCGATGTTCCGCCGTCGAACTCGTCACACTTGGCGACCGTGTGATCCAAGTCCAGTGATTGGACGCAGTTGTCCAGATCATCCAGATCGATCCCGTTGACCGACAGACCATCGGCCGTGTTGTCGACCGGCGTGGTCGCCAATTCATTCAACGTTTTCTCCGCCGCCTCTTGTAGCTGCGAGCGGATGGTTCGTGCCGCGTACTCACGATCGTCTGACGCCATTTCAACCGGGACGATCACATTCGATTCGATCTGCCAAACCGGTCGGTTGGCTTCGCGTTGGAACCTGTCCACCCAGCGCCGGTCATGACGTAGGTATCCACGGTCGCAAACGACTTCACAAGCATCGCCCGCCAACTTCATCGCCACATCGATCGGACTTTCCCTGCGGACGACCATCGCAATGTTTCGTCGCTGAAGCGCGCCGGCGGTTTCGTGCAATCCCTCCAGCTGGAAACGCATCTGTCGCTCGGTCCTTACCGACGGGTCGTCACCGATGCCGACGCCCACCAGAAGCGGCTTTCCCAGATCGTTCGCGCGGCGGACCGCGAATTCCAAAGCGTGGTTTTGTTCGCTGCGTTGGCTGTGCCGCATCCAATACAAGACGTACTTGCCGTCGACGGGGTCGAGGTCGTTCAGGCGTCGGGTTCGCGATTCGGGGATCAGTCGGCTGGTCATGATGCAGGCTGGGGGCAACGGATGAACGAAGCGGTGTTGTTTCGGCTTGTCTGGGGCAGCGTTGCGGCGTCGACGTCGCTATGAATTGAGACACGCACCGCGGAAAACCGCGGGGCGGCTCTGCGAACGCACCTGGGGTCGCAAAGACCGCGCCGCTGATGGTTTGGCTATTCGTCTGACTTGATCATCCGTATAAGTGGGCAACGTTTGTACGCCCAGCCCTGACCGACCAGCGTCCAGATCGGTGCATTTACAGACACCTGAAAGTCGCGATCCAGACTCGATCCCGTCGAACGGTTGCGTTCCAGACGGTGCGTTCCCGACGGAACCGACGCTGTGGCACGAAAATTGCCTCTCAAGAACCCTCCGGCAGTCAATTCGGGGTGCCCGTTGTGCAATTCCATGACATCGCGCCATGACATCGCCTTGCGCGGTGGCGTCACGCTAAGCTCCTGGACTTTGACGAACCGCACCGGCCGATTAGTTTGCCATCCCCAACGATCGACGAAGAAAAACTTTTCATCACCACGCAGGGTTTCAGGTTGAACGAGACGCAACGAAAACGATTTTCCGACGCACTGGTTCGAGTCGGCGATGACGAAGAAATCTTGTGTGAACTTGCTGCGATCGCTTACGAGGATGGCCAGCCGTTGTTGCAGCAGTTGGATCAGGCGATTTCACACCAGGACATGGAACAAGCCTCGCGCAGCGGCCATTCGCTGAAGGGAACCCTGAGCGGATTCGAAACCGGGCATCCGACGACATTGCTGCAACCAATCATTGATGCGGCACGGCGGGAGGACCCCAACGAAGCCAGTGTGTTGTTCACCAAGGCAAAGCCGCAATTGCAGTCACTGCTGAAAGAGATCCACAGCATCTCCGGCTGAACGCCGCGGCTGTACAACTTGCCTAACTCGGCGACGCTGGCGAATCACCGCTTGTTGCCAATATCGGTTGGGCCGGCCCCATTACACGGGCCGAGTCAATCGGGCGACCAGCCGCAATAAATTCTGGGCGTTGATCGGTTTGGCCAGATAGTCGTTGCATCCGCATTCCAAGCACCGCTTCATGTCGCCCTGCATGGCATCCGCAGTCAAAGCCACGATCGGCCCCGCGAACCCAAGCTCGCGAAGCCGCACCGCGGCTTGATAACCGTCCAGGTTGGGCATTTGCATGTCCAACAGAATGACGTCGAACGGCCTTCCCTGTTCGATTGATTCAACGACCTTGTCCAGAGCCACCTGGCCGTCTTCGGCTTCGGTCACCGTCGCTCCCGCGTCGACCAAGATTCGTCGACTTAGAAAGCGGATGTCGCGACGGTCATCGGTCACCAAGATGTGGCAATCCAGCGACACCGGGGCCGAATCGTCTTCCGACGGCGGAATATCCACCAGCGGTCCGGGCTGAACCATTTCCACATCGGTCAAGTCGCCCGGGTCGATCCGGACGGTGAAAGTGCTGCCGTGCTCCACTTCACTGTCGACGACAATGTCGCCGCCCAGTGATTCGGCCAAGCGACGACTGATCGCCAGCCCCAACCCGGTGCCACCGAAACGACGTGTGACCGACGCATCCCCCTGCGAAAATGGTTGAAACAGCTTTCCCAACTGTTCGGTCGGAATACCAATTCCAGAGTCATGGACCTCAAACCGCATGGCATCGTCGCCATGCTGTTGTTCATGTGCCACGACCAAACGGACGTCGCCGGTTCGGGTGAATTTGATCGCGTTGCCGACCAAGTTGATCAAGATCTGCCGCAAACGTTTCGGATCGCTGTAGATCTGTTGTGGGATGCGACCGTCATAGTCGACCTGCAATGACAAGCCTTTCTCTGCCGCACGAACCTCCATGATGCTGCGAACGTCCTCGACGACTCGAGCGGGATCAAAGACTTCCTGCTGGACTTCGAACTTGTCGGCCTCGATTTTCGATAGATCCAAAATATCGTTGATCAAGTCCAGCAGATAATTGCCGTTGCGGCGAATCGTTTGGATGTAATCCGACGTCTCATCGTCGCTAACATTCTCTGCGACCAAGTCGGCATACCCCAAGATCGCCGTCATGGGTGTTCGGATTTCGTGCGACATGTTCGCCAAGAATGCACTTTTGGCTTGGTTGGCGGATTCGGCATCGATCCGCGCCGCCCGCAATTCCGACTCGTACCGCCGTTGATCGGTGATATCCAGCAACGTTCCGATGATTTGAACCGGTCGCCGGCCGGACCGATCATCGTCGCCGCAAATCGTGCGGGTCTGCAGCCGGACCATGCGGACTTCACCGTCGTAACAGACGACACGATGTTCGATCGACGACGTGTGATCCTCCGCTCGCAAGATCTCGTTCTGAAAATGATCCTGAATCATGTCCAGATCTTCGGGATGGACCCATTCGGGAATCGTTCCCAACGGCCCGTCAAGGTTTGCATCCGGCGGATACTTCAACAGCGATTTCAGTTCGTCGGAAAAGAACTGCATGCCCGATTCGACATCGGCGTGCAGTGTGCCAAATCCGGCCAATCGCGATGCGTCTCGCAAACGCTGTTCGTTCAGTTTGATCGACCGTTCGTTGCGTCGTTGCTGGGTAACGTCACGGCCATGGGCGATCACAAACATGATCTCGCCGTCGTCGTTTCGCGCCGGAACGTACCAGATGTCGACGATCTTTCGGCTGCCGTCGGGGCCGCGGTAACTCAGATCGCGATGGAAACTGTGTCCCTCCAACACAGCGCTGAAGTTGTCTCGTAAAAACTGGCGGCTCTTGGACATCCCTTTCCACCACGGCGTTTCCCAAAACAAGTGTCCGACCATGTCATCGCGTTTCAAACCCCACGGCTGCAGCGCCGTATGGTTCACTTCCGACAACGTGCCGTCCAAGTTCAACACGCCAATGAACGCCGGACTTTGATCAAACAAAGCACTCCATTTCGCATTGGCCGCTCGGATCGCTTTTTCGACCAGATAGCGATCCGAAATATCGACACCGGAGGCAACGATGTTGATCAGGTTGCCGCTGTCGTCGGTCACCGGCATCAATTGAAAATCAATCATCATGCGGGTGTCTCCCGCCATCCGAACCATCGCGTCATAGCGAACGGTTTCGCCGGATTGGACACGCCGGATGTCTTGTTCCAATCGCTCGGCCACCGACGGGTCGTAATTCCACCAGTAACAGTCCCAGAACTTTTTGCCGATCACGTCTTCGCGGCCAACACCACCGGCGGTGATGGCCGGCTGGTTGGCTTCGGTCAGCGTCCCGTCCAAATCCAACACGCCGACAAAGCCGACGACGTGATCGATCACTCGTCGAAGATGTTTTTCGCGGTCCAACAGTTCGGCGGTCTGTTGACGCTGCTTGGTGACATCGCGTGACACCGCCACGTATCGCGTGACGTTCTGGTCGCTGTCGTAGACCGGTGACACGACCACATCCCACCAACGCATGGTGCCTTTGGCCGTTGGACGTTGCGCTTGGAAACGGGCCACTCCATCCTTTTCGGCTTGTCGAATGCTGCGTTTGACCAAACTGCGCGTCGCATCCGGCCACAGTGACCACCAGTATTCGCCCCGCAGCGGTGCGAAGTCATCCAGCTCCATGTGCTGCAAGCCGGCCCGATTGATCTGCAGCAAGCGTCCCTGCGTATCCAGCACTTTGATCCCGTCCGGACTGGTTTCCAATACCGCTTGATTGAATCGATCCAGATTGCTGACCCATTTCAACAACGATGCGTCGGTCGGATTGGTCGCCAAACAGGATTTCAGCAACCGCGACAGTTCCATCGCCACGCTGGACGGGTGATTCGGTCGAAAGGGATCGTCGTCGCCCTGCTCTGCCGGCGTGTTGGGTGCGACACATCGTGGGCATGTCAGACGCACCGCCCAACCGCCGACCTTGCGAATCGCGTCCAAGCCTTCGCCGATCGATGCGTCCGATGCCGGATCCACCGACCCTGGTTCGACGTCTCCTGAACGCAACACAATTCCCGCCGCCGACGGTCCGGCCACTGCGGCGACCGATGCAAGAAAGGTTCCCCAAAGTCCGTCGGTCGCACCATCCGTTTCGATCCATTCGACACAACCGGCCTGCCTCATTCGGGGAACCCGACCCGCCGGACAAAACGCGACCTGCCCCGGCCCGATGTTGCGTGTCGAATCCAACAAGATGGCGTCGTCGCCGATCAGCCGTTGCGTCGCCTCGAAGACCGACGTCGTATCACCGCCATCGGCCCGGTACACCACGAAACGCATCGCCGACCGGTCGACAATTTCTTCCAGCAACGAAACCAACCATTGATCCGACGCCGCATCGCCGGAACATCCGATGGTGACCAGCAATGAAGCGATCTCCGGCGTCGGATTCCAGCCCGATGGTGACGTATCGTCGGTCATGAAATTTGCCACAGGCGAAACGATCCAACCAAACACGGCGTGTCCGAAATCGGACTGCCAGGATTCTTAACGATTGGGCTGCGATTACAAGCGGTTCACAGTCAACAGGATGACGCCTGGACGTGCCCGAAGCCATCGACCGTCGACCCGTCACGCACCAACCTGGCCGATTGCCGGCCAGTCTTCGCCGGCGGCTTTGGTCATTCGCCGACCACCGCGTCTGCGGAAGCCCGCGGATGACGGGTTTCCAAACATTGCAAGCGATCGGGTGATACCCGGAACGATTTTGGCACACCGATTTCTAAGCGGTGACTGTCGGCTTTGCCCCCGCTGTACTTTTGCGCCAGTATCGCGGGCTCCCGTTTCTAAATTCACCGATTCACCTATGGCAGTGGGCCGACACATGAGATGTATCAAAAACTAATAGCCGGCCGACCGTGACACATTGAAGGCCACCCGACGCCCTGATTCTGCAACCTCGAGCGTGCAGCCCCGTTTGTGAATCTGGTTGCCGACCTTAACCTTGGACACAGGACCTACGATCGACAGCGTACGACAAACTGAAGCAATTCGACCACCGCATCATCGCGACGGCTGTGGCAAGCAGTCACGTCACGCCTGCGGCAACCAAGACACACTCACACGCGATCCAATCCAGCTCGATTCATTCCGCAAGGCTCCGTTGAACCGCTCCAATGGCCAAGGCCTGCCGTCGACGGCGTTTTTGGACGGCACCTCGCCCACGACCACCCAATTCTGTGACCGAAGCAGCATCCAACCCATCATCGTCCGAGCCATCCGGCGGGTCCGGTTCCATCCAACATCACGTCGTCGGGGTCGGCGCGTCCGCTGGTGGGTTGGAAGCTTTGGAGACTCTGTTCCGCAACATGCCACTTGATACCGGCATGTCCTTCGTGGTGATCCAGCACTTGTCGCCGGAATTCAAAAGCCACATGGACCAGTTGCTGCAACGCGTCACCGACATCCCGGTGGAAGTGGTCGACGACGGCGTGGACGTCCGGCCGAACAAGATCTATCTGATTCCGCCCAAGATGGAAATGATCGTCAGCGGCGGAAAGCTGTTGCTGACCGAACGCAGTCGTGAAAAGGTTCTGTCCCATCCGATCGATCAGTTCTTTCGATCGTTGTCACAAGATGCCGGCCGGCTTGCCGTCGGCATCATCTTGTCGGGAACCGGCAGCGACGGTTCTCGCGGGATCAGCGAAATTGCTTCCAACGATGGACTGACGGTCGTCCAAGACCCGGCGACATGTAAGTTCGACGCGATGCCGTTGAACGCCCAAGAAACCGGCCACGTTCACTTGGTGCTTTCGCCCGAATCGATGGGTGACATGCTGATCAAGTACTCCTCAGGGGATTTCTCGCCCGGCCAGTTGCGCGACGAAGCCGACGAACCGCTGGACGAAAAAGGCATCTCACGCGTCTTTCAACTGCTGCAGCAGAACCACGGTATCGATTTTTCCCACTACAAATCGGGAACGGTCGGCCGCAGAGTCCAGCGTCGTATCGAACTGTTGCACTTGGAAAACGTCGAACAGTACGTCCAATACATCGATTCGCATCCGTCGGAGGTCAACGAGCTATACAAAGACCTGTTGATCGGCGTGACGCGATTTTTTCGCGACATCGAAGCCTATGAGGTCTTGGAGAACGTCGTCATCCCCGAATTGTTGGCCAAGTGTGGCGAACAACTTCGCGTTTGGGTTTGTGGGTGCGCGACCGGCGAAGAAGCCTATTCACTGGCAATGCTGATCCAAGAAGCGTTGGATCGTGGCGGCCGTGACGTGGACTTCAAAATCTTTGCAACCGACGCACACCGACAATCGCTTCAGTTCGCCGCCGCGGGCGTGTACGACGAACCACGGATGAAGGACGTTTCGCCCAAGCGACGCAAACGATTCTTTCACGAACGTCGTGACGGGTTCTTCGTCAACAATGATTTGCGTCGACGTGTGGTGTTCGCACCGCACAATATCATCAACGATCCGCCGTTCACACAGATGGATTTGGTGACTTGCCGCAACCTGTTGATCTATTTGCAAAACCCGGCACAGCGAAAAACGCTGTCGCTGTTTCACTTTGCCCTTCGGCCCGGCGGCGTCTTGTTCCTCGGTCCCAGTGAAACGGCCGGCGAGATCAGCGACGAATTCGAATTCATCGACGTCCACTGGAAAATTTTTCGCAAGCGTCGTGACATCCGTTTGCCCATCGACACACGCATGACGATGCTTGGGGATCTGCCGCTGCGCGGTGCGGGATCAACGCGGACGTCCGGCACTGCATCTCCGCCGCCCCGCCGCAATACGGAAGTCCTTTCCGAAGCGTATGACATCCTGTTGGGCGAACTGATGCCGCCCAGCGTTCTGGTCGATGCCCAGTGCCGGATCCTGCACATCTTTGCGGGTGCCGATCCGTTCTTGCGTCTGCCCACCGGTCGTCCATCGATGAACCTGATGGAGATGGTTTATCCGGAGGCAAAAAACAGCATCGCCGCAGCGGTTCAGCACGCTTTGAAAGACGGCCAAACCGTGAAATACAGCGGTCTGCGACATCCCGATCCGGACGGTCATTCTCAAGTCCGATTGGTCGTCCGTCCGATCAAGCTGCCCGTTCAACGCGACCTGTGTCTGTTGGTTCAGTTCGAAACCACTGAAAAACTGGCCATCAATCGATCCGACGACGAAGGGTTCAACGAAGTCGTCGCTAGCGAATTGGCCGCATCGCGGATCGAATCACTGGAACGCGAACTGGACTACACCCGCCAAAACCTTCAGGCCACCATCGAAGAACTGGAAACGTCCAACGAGGAACTGCAAGCGACCAACGAAGAAATGGTCGCGGCCAACGAAGAACTTCAAAGCACCAACGAGGAATTGCACAGCGTCAACGAGGAACTGTTCACCGTCAACGCCGAACACCAAGCCCGTGTGGCCGAATTGGATGAAGCCAACGCGGACATGAACAATTTGTTGGCCAACACCCGCGTCGGCGTGCTGTTCCTGGACAATCATTTTCACATCCGTCGGTTCACCCCCGAAGTCGGCCGCTTGCTGTTCATGGAAGAACACGACATCGGACGCAGCATCGATGGCTTCATCAATCGTATCGACGATCCAAAATTCGTCGACCACTTGGACGAGATCCGCCAATCCGGCCAGGAACGCGAATGGGAAATTCGCGTCGGCGGTGCGGCCTATCTAGCGCGTGCTTTGCCTTACTGGCGCAATCATGAGTGCGATGGTGTCATCGTTTCCTTCATCAACATCGAAACGCTTCGACAAACCGAACAGGAAGTCATCCAGTTCAAATTCATGGTCGACGGCAGCGTCGATGGGCAGTTGTTGATCGATAAAAACGCCAACGTTTCCTACGCCAATCGACAAGCCTGCAAGCTGTTGGGATGTCCGACCGATGGGGTCAAAGATCTGTCGGTCTTGCGATTCGAAGTCGCACAAAGCCAACACGATTTTTTTCGCCGATTCGACGACGTCCATCGCAGCGGTGGCGAAACGGTGGAATCGGTTTTCCGGCGCATCGACGACTCCACGGAATTTCCCGTGGAAATCTCCTACACACCGGTCACGCTGCGAGACCAACCGTTCGTGATGGCGTCGGTCCGCGATATCACGGTACGACAACAGCGGCAACGTGAAATGCAGTTGCTGTCCAAAGCCGTCGGGTCGGCCGCCAACGGGATCATCGTCACCGACGTTAACCTGCCCGACAATCCGATCACCTTCGTCAACGAAGGCTTTTGCAAGATGACGGGCTACAGCGAAGAAGAAGTGCTGGGCCGCAACTGTCGGTTCCTGCAAGGTCCCGATACCGACAAAACAGCCATCGCCGAAATCCGCAAAGGCGTCCACGATGGCAAAGCGGTTCGCGCGCTGCTGGAAAATTATCGCAAGGACGGGTCGAAGTTCTGGAACGATCTGTACATCACCCCGGTCGAAAACGAACGCGGCGAAGTCACCCACTTTGTCGGCATCCAAAACAACGTGACCGACAGCATCGCCGCAGCGGAAATCGCTCGCATCAACGAACGCACCATTCGGTCGCTGTTGGATTCGACCGCCGAAGGCATCTTTGGCATCAATTCCGGCGGCAACTGCACGTTCTGTAACAACGCGGCCGCTCGCATGCTGGGATACAAGTCCGGCGATGAACTGGTGGGACGCGACATGCACTCGGTGGTCCAGCCGCACGATGCCCACAACGTGCCGATGCAAAGAGACGAATCGGCGATCATCCGATCAATCAAAACCGGCCAACCGTTCCACAGCGAAAACGACGCCTTCTGCACTCGTGACGCCGGATGTTTTCCTGTTGAGTTTTGGTGCCACCCGATCTCCCAAGACGACGAGGTGGTGGGGTCAGTCGTGACCTTCGTCGATATCACCGAACGCTTGGTTTCCGAACAAAACCTGAAACAGGCTCGCGACGAAGCCACCGCTGCGAACGAAGCGAAGAGTCGTTTCCTGGCCAACATGAGCCACGAATTGCGGACCCCTTTGGCCGCCATGCTGGGATTCACGTCGATCCTGCAGGAAGAAACCGACGACGAATCGGGTGCCCAAGAAAAACTGGCCACCATTCAACGCAACGGCGAATACCTGCTGCGACTGTTGGGCGATGTTCTGGACCTGTCACGCATCGAAGCCGACAAGTTTCAAACGGCCAAGGCGATCGTTTCATTGGACGAACTGCTGGGTGACATCAACACCACGATGCAAATGCGGACCGATGAATACGAAACCGAATTGCATTTCCATCTGAAGAATCCTTTGCCCCAAACCATCACGACCGATTCGGCTCGTTTACGTCAAATCTTGATCAACCTGATCGCCAACGGGTTGAAGTTCAGTCCCAAAGGCCGTGTGGATGTTTTCGTCCGCGAAGAATGCCGCACGTACCAAGGCAAGAGGGTAGAGTTTTTGTCCTTCACCGTTCAAGACAACGGCATTGGAATCTCAGAAGAGAAGCTGAAGACCCTGTTCGAGCCATTCGTCCAGGCCGACAAAAGCATCTCTGAACGTTTCGGTGGCACCGGCCTGGGCCTCAGCATCACCAAGCGTTTGGTCAACGCGCTCGGTGGTGAAATGTCGGTCGAAAGCGAACCGGGCCACGGAAGCACGTTTAGTTTCGAAATCCCGGTCGCTCCGGTCGGCGAACGACGTGAATTGTCGTTGGATGCCGAAGACGACAACAACGACGATGCCACCGCCAATCGCGAAAAGTCGGCGACGCAGGTCATCCCGCTGAACGCGAAAGTCTTGATCGCCGACGACATGCGAGACGTGCGTTTTGTGGCCAAACACTTCCTGGCCAAAGCCAAATGCAAGGTGGACGTCGCCGAAAATGGACGCCAAGCGGTCGACATGATCGTTCAGGCCGCCGAATCGGGCGACCCGTTCCAGCTATGTCTGATGGACATGCATATGCCGGAATTGGACGGCGCCGGCGCGGTGAAGGAGTTACGCGAACGGGGCATCGAATTACCCGTCATCGCCCTGACTGCCGACGCGATGAAGGGCACCCGACGACGGCTGATCGGCATCGGATTTGACGAATACCTGACCAAACCCCTGAACGTCCGCAAGCTGATGCGGATCGCCGACCAACTGCTCAATAGCTGATCCGATCGAATCTTCCTTGGGGGTTCGAGCACTGTGCTTCGCGTTTCGCAGCGGCCAGTGTCCTGCGATTTTGCACACAAAGTGACCAAACCCGGTCAGTCAGCGATCCACAATGCTGCAGCTTCGACGTCGCCGGCCGGAAAGTGCTTGATCTCCGCGGCGACAAAATGAGATGCCAGTCGCTCGGCCACATCCCCCAGAACGGAATCCGTGACGATGGCGACCTTCTGGATACGCTGATGGTGGTCGCGAACGAACCGAAAGTGCGCAACCATCGCTCCGAAACTTTCCCAGCCCGGAAACGTCGGCGCGTCGATGATCAGTCCTCTCAGCCCGCCACTGGATTCGATATACGAATCCACCTTTTCGGCCAAGCCGACAAAGTCCGCTTCCTCCAGCGCCGCCTCCGGCCGCACGAGCAAAACGGAACGCGTCTCATCCAAACGAAACTCAATCATTTCTTCACCTTCGACTCTCTAAAAGGGGTCAGCTCTCTAAAAGGGGTCAGGCTCTCTAAAAGGGGTCAGGCCTCTTTTTCAGGCTCGGGATTGCGGTTGACCCTAGGGTTTCGACTGTTTCCATCGTGAAATCGGTGCGATTTGCAGTGATTGTCGAACAGGCCATTTGCAGCACTTCACCGTCGTGTGATCCTTTGGCCAAAGGCACCTAGAACAATGCGGCGTGTCCGGCGGACCGTCGGCAACTGGAAAGTTGGGATAGATGAAACGCGAAATGATTGGTCAGCAACAGAGCAATCATATCGGCGACGGTAACGATCTGCGTCCCTGTCAACACCGGCACTCCATGCGGACGCTGGAGCAGAGAATCGTCGGTTACTGATCCGGCCAGTCCTCGCAGATCGCGATAGCCGTCGACGACCGCATTGGTCATCAGCGATAGCGAAAGGCTTGCGTCCGGCGTGTCAGTATCAACCGAGTTTGGACCGAACCGTTCGACCCACTCGGGGTGCGTTAACGAACCACCGAGCATGTGCTGTCCCAATTCGGCACAAATCGCTAAGTGACCGAGAATCCACGCGGGAGAATGTCCATGCCCGGGAAAGTGTTCGAACAACGAGTCTTCCGATAAGTCGCGTGCTACCTTCGCGAAATGATCAAGCTGGAATTCATTGTTTGTCCGTTCGCGGTTGAACATCGAGAGACCTGCGGGGCTGTTGGGGTCGTTGACTGAACTCTGGCCAGGCCAGCAACGCGAGTGGTGATCGGTGGCTGGGATTTGATGATTTCAGCTACAGAATAGGCGATTCGCTGTGCGGCGAGGGAAGATCAGGTGAGATGGCTGCGCGATTCGGATTCAGCTTGGTCGCCGAGCGAACGGACGGCCCCGGATTTCATGACAAAGGAAGCTTTGGCACAGACGTTGCAATTCGTTGGGGGTGTCGGAAGAAAACAAGTCCCGCGACCCGTGCTCCGACAGTCACGGTGATCGCATCAATCGAGAAAAAACATGAAGACTCCACTGCTTACCACGCTGCTTGCTGGCTCTTTGGCTTTTGCCACCGTCGGTTGCGACGTCGATCAAACGCAACCTGGCGAAATGCCTGACGTCGACGTCGACATGGAACCGGGCACCATGCCCGAGTACGACGTGGAAACCGCCGACGTCGATGTTTCGATGGAAGAACAACCGGTCGATGTGCCCACCGATATCGATATCGAGACGGAAGAGCAAATGATCGAAACCCCGGACGTCAATGTCGACCTGCCTGACGAAGACTGATCGCACCGTCGGCTGAACCGGCCGGCATGCAAACGATCGCTTTGTCGAAACACGCCATCTGTTAGGAGCACATGAAAATGACCACTGCTGTACGCAACGAAAACACGATTTTGAAAGTCATCCTCGCCATCCTGCTTCCACCGCTCGCGGTCTTCATGGATCGCGGAATTGGGGTCCAATTCGTACTGAACGTCGTGTTGACGTTGGTCGGGTTTTGGATCGTGGGAATCATCCACGCACTGATTCTGATCCTGTAGAACGATCAGTGTTCGAAGCGGCGGTGGAGTGCCGGGATCAACCGTTATCGCTCCATGAGATAGCCGATCATGCCAAGCAAAAAACCCAGCACCGCCCCGAGCGCCGGGGCGTCGGCGTTTTTCAACTTTGCATCGGGTGCGACGTCGTCGATCACCAGATACAAGATACCGGCTGCTGCGAAGACGCTGAGATACCCCAAAACGGTGTCGTGGCCGGATAGGAACCAGTATCCCAGCCCGCCAAATACTGGTCCGAGAAGCGCTGCGACACTGAACCAAAACAGAATACGCTTCTTACACATCCCATTTTCTTTCAATTCGCGGTACGCATTGAAGCCTTCGGGAAGGTTCTGCAACGCGATAATGACCGCGATCACCAGACCGGGGCCACCGGACGCGACCGTCGCCCCCAATGCGATGACCTCCGGAATGTAATCGGAAAGCATCGCAATCAATTGGCTGACCGATGACGTGGATCGGCTGAGCAAACGCTTCAGCATGTAAAAGAACGCACCGCCCGCGACGAACGCGATCACGGATTCGGTGATGCTAAGCTTGCTGGTGCCATCCGGGATCAGAACCAGCGCGACGGCGGACAAAAGCGCGCCGCTGGCAAAGGCAATGATGGAATGCCGGACTTCCGATTCCAGCCAATCGGGCCGAATTCGTTCCACCGACGCCAAGATTCCTCCGACAGGAATCGCCACCCCGGCCAGCAACGACATCCAAAGCATTTCTTCCATTCGAGGTGTCGTCTTTCTTAGGTGCCGTGGCTGGTATGCGAGTTGCGACTGGGAATTCTATCGGCGCTAGCCGCTGGGAACGTTTCGACAGGGCTGAGCACTTTATCGTTCTCACGACCATTTTCAAAGCGTCATCCATCCGCCACTCCGTCCAAAACGCCGCCGCTCCCATGAACTATCTGAAAGAGACCTTTGCCCAGTTTTCCAAGGACCGCTGCACGACGCTTTCCGCCGCGTTGGCATTCTACACTGCACTGTCTTTGCCACCCTTGATTTACCTGTTGACCTTGGTACTGACGCTTTCTTTGTCGGCGATGTACGACACGGATCAAGCGGAAGCGAAAGCTCAAAATGTGATTCAGACACAGGCATCGGAGTTGATCGGAAACGAGGCCGCGGCGGACGAGATCCAAAGCTTATTAAAAAGTGAGCGTGAAACGTCGGGCAAGTGGTGGAAGGCACTGCTGGGCATCGCCGGTACGATTGTGGGTGCGACCGGTGTCGTTGCGGCGTTGCAAGCCGCGTTGAATCAAGTTTGGGAAGTCCGCCCTGACCCGGAATCATCGGGCATCCTGGACGTCCTGCGCAAACGCATGCTATCACTGGGCATGATCTTGGGACTGGGCTTTCTGTTATTGGTATCACTGGTGCTGTCGTCCGTCGTCGGTGCCGCCGGCAAGCAAATCGGTGGATGGTTCGGCATGTCCGACGTGGCGGTGACGTCCATCAACTTTGCGACTCAGGCGCTGGTCGTTTTCGTCATGGTGGCGGCGATCTTTCGATTCATGCCTGACGCGATCGTCCGATGGAAGGACATCGTCGTTGGTGCATTGATGACGACTGCCTTGTTCCTTGTGGGGCGTGCGGTTCTGCAGATCTATTTTCAATACGCATCACCCGGACAGGAATTGGGCGCTGCCGCGGCTTCGTTGGTGATCTTTCTGGTGTGGGTGTACTACACCGGCATGATCATGCTGTTGGGGGCCGAAGCGACGCAAGTTTACGCACGGATGTATGGTGCCGGCATTCGGCCGGAACCCCATGCGGTTAGGGTCGAAGAAAAGATCCGTCGCGAACCCGTCGCGGGGTAGTCGGGCCACAGCGACAAGGCAGCGGATAATCAGACGCTTTGTCGCGGCCGATACGCCGCGGCAAAGCGAGCATCAAATTCTTGGAACGTCTTTAAGACCGATGGTCGATTCATCAGTTGTTGTGCGTCTCGCACTTGTTGGCTGTCTCGAATCGTTTCCACGGTGCCCGCCACATTGTTCTTCTTCTCCGATGCGGTCTTTGAGAAGGCCTTTGCCGCCTGTCGCCAAGGTTTCGTGACGCGTCGTAAGTCAGAAATACTGGAACGCAGAAGCCGAAAGTCGATTCCGCCAAATGCCTGGTCAAAGGCGGCCTTGAACCGCTCGATTTGTTCCCGATTCGGGCTGGTGTCTTGCACTAACTCGGTCTGTTTCCACTGCTGCATTGCACGGCCCAGCAACACCATCCGCAACACATCCAGCGGAACTCCGCGGATCGAGGTCACCAACGCGACGATCTTTCGGATCGGAAACAGCAATAGCTTGACTGGCGCGCGCACCGCCGTCGATGCACAACCCGATAACCAACCACCGCCACTTGAATACAGGTCCGCCACATCCGACGCATCTTCGCCGGCAAAGTCTTTCAGTACCGTTTGCACGACGTACTGTCGACAGCGTTGACGAATCACATCGTCCACGAAGGGGACCGGAACAAATCTGGCCGACGCGTAAACGAATCCTGATGCCAGCCATCGCGACATCTGAATCGATGAGTACTCGATTGTCGGGCCGTCTGTTGTTTCATCTGGGTTGGTGGGCATATCGCTTCAGTCTTTGGGGATCGCGTTGGGTGCTTGCAAGTTGTGTAGGACGTACAGCAGGTGTGGGATGTGAAAGCTTGGTCGTTGACGGGGCCCGATCAGTGGGCCATTTCTTCGATGCTTCGCTGATGATCCACTTGGACGGCGGAGGTGTCTTGGTAACAAGCCGATTCTTCGCTTCGCGATGCGCCCAGAATCACGGCGATCGGACGAGCGGCGGGCAGGTGGCAACACACTTCGCGAATCGTGATCACCATCGGGATTGCTAGGAAAACGCCCAGCAATCCCCACAGAAAACCAAACGCGGCAACCGAGAGCAGGACCACCAAAGGCCCCAAGCGTAACGTTTTCCCGACGATCATCGGCGTCACCAGCGAGCCTTCCAGCACGGTCACGCTGTAATACAGGCCCGCCACCGCCGCGGCATTGATCAGGGGCTCGAAAACGCTGCTAGCCGCCAGGAAAACCAGGCCCGTCGCAGCCAATGGTCCCAGATAGGGCACAAAGTTGAACAAGCCGGCGATCGCCCCCCACAACAACGGCGTCGGCATGCCGACGCCCCACATCACCAGTGATGAAACCGCAGCCAAACCGACGTTGATGGCCGTGATGCTGGCGAAATAAGTGCCAACGTTATGCTGGACGCTGGCCAGTGTTTTCATCACTTCATGTCGCGAACTGCCACGATCGATCACCTCCAGACAACGGTTGACCAGTTCGTCACCATCGCGAAGCATGAAAAACGCCAGGGTCAACACGACCGCGATGAACGCGATCACCTGCCCTGTCGTATTGATCAACAGTGTTTCATTGAGGACTCCTGGCTTCTGGACGTCCACATTGATCTGCGGACGATCTTCCGTGATCGGCTCGCTAGCCTTCTCCAGTTGCGATTCCGTTTCGTCCAAGATGGTCAGCGGCCGAACGATGCTCTGAAAGTTCTCCTTTAGTTTGGCAATGTTCTTCGGGGCCTCCCCCAGCCAATAGGTCAGCGGGCCATACAGCACCGCCACCAAGAACGCCAACACCGCGAACGCCGTCAGCATCAACGCGGCACTCGACAACGTTGGCGAAAGGCCACGTTTCGCTAAACGCACCGTTGCCGGACGTAACGTCAGGTAAGCCAGAAAGGCCATGGTCACCGGGACGATGACTCGGCTGGCGAAATACAGTCCGGCGGCAACCATCACCGCGGCGATCACCGCAATCCCAACCGACATGACCGTGCCCCGGCTGACAGATTCCTGCTGGTCTTTGGAAGAAGCACCACGGACCCAACGATGGTCATGGTCGTTGTCTTGATCGCGGTCGGTCATTGAATTGTGCCATTGGGTGGATGAGATCAAACCAGCGTGATGGATCATCAACCGGGGGTCGGGTGACGATCCGCTGAATCGTTGGTTGGGGCGATGCCATCGCGCCAACCAACCTGATCGCGGTGTTTTTGAAACAAATCCCGACGATCGCATTTGTCATGCCGAGGCATCGTTGCCCAACAAACCCATCAAGCAAACTGTCCACGGCAGCTATCACGGTGGATCCGGCATGAATTGCACATCGGTGTCGGAATGACGCCTCCGCATTGCCGGAATCTCGCCATCACACACCGATGCAAAATTTTTGAAGACCGACTACGGCATACCGGTTGCTACTAACCCCTGACGCCCAGCGTGCCGGCGCGACGGAAACGCCGACATTGACTGGGCTGAAGACGCACCCATCTGATCACCCTTACAAAAGGAAACCCATTCCATGCGTTTCATGACCAGCATTCTGACGCTCGCGCTCGGACTCGCCTTCGTCGGTTGCGACGATAGCATTTATGACGAACAGGCCGAGCAAGTTCGCGATTCGGCACAACAGCAGGCCGCCGACATTCGCGACAGCGCCGACGCCGTTGCAGAAAACACTCGCGAGTCGGCCGAACAGATGGCCGACAACTTGGAACAACGATACGAATCGGCGAAACCCGCTGTCGAAGACGCAGCCGAAGAAAAGGCGGATGCGATCGAAGCTTGGGGTGAAGAGAAGGCCGATGCGGTTGAAACCGCTGGCGAAAACAAGGCTGACCAAATCGAAGTCGAAGGCGAAGAGACTGCGGACGCCCTGGAAGAAATCGACGACGAATCAGTCGAATAATCGACGCTCGATCGTTGATTCGATTCTATCACGCCAGCGTCCGAAACTTCGGCCGCTGGCGTTTTTGTGTTGGTCAACATCGAACAAAACCAAAACACAACCACTGATCATCAATGATTCGGTCGATGGAAAGACAATCGCACGCCGCTGAAATGCCACACAAGGATCTCATGCGTTCCTATGAGTCGGACCTCACCGTCATCATGATCGCACGCGATGAATCCAATCGTCATGCGATCACGCAGAACATCTAGTTAAACAATTGCAGAATCATCGGTCACTGTAAAACGAACCGATGCATTCAAAAACCCAGTAGTCAGTCTCATGTTATCCTCACCGCAAATCTCAGCACGCCATTCAAGTGGACCGGTTGCGGTGGTGGTCGACGATAATCGCGTTACCCGTCGATTGATCCGAACACTTCTTCATCGTCTGGGCATTCGTTCGGTGACCGCACCCGACGGACAGGCGGGACTTCAAACGGTGCAACGTATCCAGCCCGACTTGATCGTAACGGACCTGGAAATGCCCAATATGACCGGCGAAGAACTGGTGCAAGCAGTTCGATGTAACGTCGACCCCAGGATTGCGAATCTTCCGATCGTCGTCTGCAGTAGCTGTAGCGAGACCTTTGTTGCATCCGCCATCGGCAGCCTGCGTACGGATGCTTTTGTGCCCAAGCCAATCGGGAACGACGATTTCCGCACCGCGGTCCATCAGGCAATGAATCAAGACAAAGGTCTCGAATAAGTTCTGCGGCAACTCTGGCCGCTATGCGTCTGCCCACGCTCACGCTCCACTCGCATCGGGACGATCCACCAAACTGGTCGATCATCAATCGAGTCCGTCGATCTATAAGCATTGTGCTGTGCCACGTTATCGAAAAATAGGCGGGCTGATCTTCTGGAGTTTGGCAACCCGATGCGTGAGCAAAAAGAAGGGAATGCTGATATCGCCTCGCTCACGCTTCGAGCTACCAAAAAACAATGCCTCGGGTGAATGCACAACTTCAAAACTCACGCGTCGGGTTGCCATTTTTCGTTGAACTCTTGTCCGCCTGTTTAACACGCCGGGTCATCCGCCCATTTCCCGCCCCGCCTATCAACCAAACTCGAGTTGTTGCGATTTCTTTGCGTGAAACATCCTCTCCTGGCATCGGTGTTGCACGTTGCATCAAGCAACCGAGGCGAATGGCCTTGGATTTATATACGACTTCCCTAGGAGACCTATGATGAAGATGACTAAGAAACGAATGTTGCTTGCCGCCGCCCTTGGTACTGCCGTGTGCACGCCTGGTGGATTCATCGTCGCCGAAGAAGTCAGCACTCGTGGACCGTACTATGAAGATGACGCATGGTACGATATCACGGAATGGTTTGACGGAAATGATTACAATCCGACCGATGAAGCTTTTGGCCGGATTGATGATGAACGTTACAGCTTTGCTGATGATGCGACCAGCGACGACCGGGACAACGACGTCGAAGATGGCGAAACCAATTACGGGTACGCTCGTCGCAATGATGTCATGGAAAGCACCGGCTTTTATGACTACTACGACGACGGCTACGGTACTTGGGAACAGCAGTTCTTCACCAAGTACTACGACGTCGATGACGACGGATACTACGACGCTTACGCATCGTATACCGACACAGACGGCGATGGCGTTTACGACGATTTCGAATACCTGTCTTTCAATGACGCCGGATCGGACGCGCAGCAACAGGCTCGTAATGACAGCAAGGACACCCGTGCGGAACTGAAGCGGGCTGAAGGACAGATTGCCGACACGAAAACGGTGAAGGTTCGCGGAACCGAGCACTTGGTGGCGATGGTCAACGTTCAGAACTCCACCTGGCCTGTCGACTTGGGTCCGAAATCCGAGATCCAAAACTTGAAACAGGGTGATTCACTGACTGCAACCGGCCACGTGCTGACCGTGGGTGACAAGAAGATCCTGGTCGCGACCGAAGCGCAATACGCGGATCAGTCGTTGGACATCCAACGAGGCGGACGCGAATTCAAGGGTAAGGTGCAGAACACCAAGACCGTCAACGTCCGCGGCACCGAGCATCAATTGGCCAAGATCAAGACGGATGACGGCAAAAACTTGATGGTCGATCTGGGACCGAAGAATCAGCTGGACGGCAAGCTGGAGGACGGCAAGTCGATTACCGTTTCCGGTGTACCGGTGAAGGTCAACGACCGAGCGCTGTTGATGGCACGTGAGCTGCATTGCGATGGTGACACGATGCAGATTGCTCGTCGCGGAAATCAAAACCGCAGCTAGTTCACCCGATTGCATCGCGACGGTTGAAAGCCTTGCGATGCACCATGATTGTGGCCGATTCGTTCTATCCACAGCGATAGGGCGAATCGGCCTTTTTTTGTTTCCACCAATTTCGAAGATCCGGACCGTCGTAATGAAAGATCAGTGGAGCGTTTTGTCGTTGGGCGATGTCGTCGTCTTGGTCTTGTCGGCATGGCTGGTATACGCGGCAATCATCATCTACACGCGGCTTTCGGGACTGCGTAGTTTTTCCAAGATGTCCGCCCCCGACTTCGCGATGACATTGGCCGTCGGATCATTGTTTGCGTCCTCGATCTCGGCTCCGCGTCAGCGAATGATCGCAGGCTTGGTCGCGTTGGCAGTGCTGTTTTTGACGCAACAGATCATCGCCTGGTTTCGGACACGGATTGGTCCGATACGGACGTTGATCGACAATCGCCCGGTCTTGTTGATGGCGGGAGATCAGATTTTGGGGGACAATTTGGAACGAGCAAACGTGACGCGATCCGATTTAATGGCCAAGCTTCGCGAAGCCAATGCCGTGAGCCGTTCCGACGTCATCGCCGTGGTTTTCGAAACGACCGGTGACATCTCCGTCCTGCACGGCGATCGCGACTCGGTTGACCCCGAATTGTTTTCGGGGGTGGACGGTGCCGAGCGGCTGAAGCTTAGAAGTGCTCGTTGATCAAACCGTTTTCTTCCAGCCGAACCAGCATCTTGACGATCTCGATGGGGCGATCGAAGCCCATCAAGTCCATAATCTTTTGACGGCGGAGTTCCACCGCGCGCGTCGTGCGACCGACCGCCGAAGCAATTTCTTTGGTGGTGTCACCGCGAGCGTAGCCGCGACAGATGCTGCGATCCACCTCGTCCAGCTGAACCAACAATTCGCGCACTTCGGTCAACGTGCGTCGATATTCCGATTCGGTACGGTCCATCACGCTGGATACACGACCGATCACCAAGATTGAATATCGCGGATCCTTGATCTCGTGCATCCGCCGCTTGTAGGTGGTCATCGTCGCCGTTCGACCGTCGGCAATGGGCCACAGATGTTCCAGTTCCAGATTGCTCACACCGTCCAACAGCATGCTGTCCGAATCACGCGACAGCTTGGCGAAATTGGCCGCCATGTACGAATCGGTCGCCAAACCAACGCTTGATTGCCCGGCAGCGGTCAGGCGGCGAAACGCCGCGTTTTCGCAGGTGATCATCCGCTGTGTGTTTTTCAACACGATGCTGGATTCGAACCTGTCGAGGTTCAGCGGTTCGGTCTGCCCCCTTGCGTTCCACCGCAAGATGAAGCTGATGACTTCCGCTTTTTCCTCTTCGAGCGATGTTTGGTATTCCCAAACATCAGGCTGATCGCCTTGATGTGAATCGTGCATTAAGTGTGCCCTCTTTGATGCAACTGCGATCTTAACGAAGGCTGGCTAAATAGAAACAAGCAATTCGCAATAGCGCAACTTTTTCGCATCGCGAATATTTGTGTGATGATATTTAACGAATATCATCATTCCACGGTTCGCGGCATGCGGAGATTCCCCCACATTTGCAAAAAACACGCGGAGCGAACGTATGAGTGGCGAATACTGTTAACAGTTTCGCAATGGGGCACCGCAACGGGGGCAGTCGAGCGGATACAACGCGAGCGGGGCGGAAGCAACTGGCTGACAGGGACTCGTCGAACGAGGGGCAGTCTTCAACAAGTCCCTGTCATGCCAGTTTGCCAGAACGAAATGGACGTCGGCTCGCTTAAAGGGGGGCCGTGGATCGCTGGGCTGTGTCGACGACGGCATACGGGGCAGAAGAGTGATGCCGAGTCGGCCTGTTTGCGATCACGAGCGACGTTCGATTGGCTGGATTTCGTCCTGACGAAAATAGTATCGCTTGTGCGCAGAGTGACCCCCCAGAGTTTTGCGGATCTTCACCCCGAAATGACCCGGCTGAGCATGACGTGGCCGGCAAGTTCGAATCATCCGTCATAACGGGGCACGGTCCTGATCTCGCGGTGAACCGACAATACGATCATCGTACGGCTGGACGGGGGCCGGTCATGACGATCAGGTCGAAGAATCGGCCAAGTCTTTCCGCGTCGGGCAAGAGCCCTGCGCGCCTTGCCGGGTGACCGCGATCGATGCGGCATGATTGGCCAAACGGACTGCATCCACTCGAGCGGTCCCGAGAGCAAGTTCCGCCGCCAGGGCGCCGTTGAACGTGTCACCGGCCGCCGTTGTGTCCACCACCTTTGCCGGAATTGCGTCAACACACCCCGTGAAATCATCGGACTGGATCCATGCCCCGCGATCGCCCATGGTGATGATGACCGTGGGAACGCCACGCTGCTGCAGCCTTTGCGCGGCCGACTTGGCCGAATCGTCACTGTTGATCGTGACCCCGGTCAACTGATGGGCTTCATGCTCGTTCGGGGTGATGATGTCGATCAAAGCCAACAAGGCGTCTGGCAAATCTTGGGCGGGTGCAGGATTCAAGATCGTGGTCGCCCCCGATTGCTTTGCCAGCTGGGCGGCGGCTTGCACGGTTTCCAGCGGTGTTTCCAGTTGCATCAAAACCATGGAAACATCATCGATCTGTTTCCATGCCGATTGGACATCCGCGACAGACAAACAAGCGTTCGCACCGGAGGCGACTGCGATGCAGTTTTCCCCTGATTCGTCGACGGTGATTGTCGCGACACCGGAAGCCAAATCAGGGTCGACACCGATGAACCGTGTATCAACGCCACAGTGTTGCATGTTGGCCACCGCATCGCGGCCCAGCGAATCGTCGCCGACTTTTCCGATGAAAACAACGTCGCCGCCCAGCTTGGCTGCGGCGACCGCTTGGTTGGCTCCTTTGCCGCCAGGGTTCATCAAGAAGGTTCCCCCCAGGACAGTTTCGCCTGGACCAGGCAATCGCCGGGTGCGGATGACCATGTCGGTGTTGATGCTGCCGACGACGACGATCTTGGACATTTTCAGAAACACTAGGAGAAAACGGAGTTCAGAAAAACAACAAGTCTACCGTGGTGGCGGTTCACCTTGGTGACGATGATCAGGGTTTCGCGCTGAAGTGTCACGCGTGCCAGAACCCCAGTTTTCGGGCCATCACAAACGTCCGCTCGGGCTTTCGGATATTCTTTTGATCCCTCCGTCGAACTCGTGCCTTGGGTTTTTGCTTTGTCCCTTACCCTTGGCTGCCACGACAACGCGTATACGTCCAAGTCCACATGGAGTCACACCTGCGATGAATCATTCTTTGCGTATCAAGCCCATTGGGTTGTTGCTGTTCGCTGCCTTGGCATGGACCTCTTTGATGTCGGCCGAATCATCGGCCCAGTCACCGCTGGTTTACGAGGGCAAGTCCGGCCCCGGTGCCGGCAAGCACATCGTTTTCTTGGCGGGTGATCACGAGTACCGTTCGGAGGAAACGCTGCCCGCGATGGCGCGAATCTTGGCACAGCATCACGGGTTCAAATGCACGGTTTTGTTCACGATCGATCCAGACACCGGCACCATCGATCCCGACGCGGACCACATGCCGGGGACCGAAGTGCTTGCCGATGCGGACGCGGCGGTCATCTTTCTGCGGTTCAAAAATCTTCCCGACGACCAGATGCAGCCGATCGTGGACTATCTGAATCGCAGCGGCCCGGTCGTCGGTTTGCGTACCGCCACCCACGCGTTCAAGATCCCCGCGGATTCACCCTTCGCCCGGTACGATTATCAGTACAAGGGACAGGAGTATTCACGGGGTTTTGGTCGCCAGGTGTTGGGGGAAAGCTGGTCGGGCCACTACGGCAAGAATCACGTCATGAGCACGCGGTTGATCGTGGCGAATGACCAGGCCGATCACCCGATTTTGAAAGGCGTCACGCAACCGTGGGTCCAGGCGGGTGGTTACTGGACCGAACCGATGGACGACGTGACGGTATTAGCGACCGCCCAACCGCTTAACGGAATGACCGCCAACGCACCGGTCGCCGATGACAAGTCGCCGTGTCCAGGCGTTTGGGTGCGGACCTACGGGGATGGCGACGGCCGAGTGTTCACGACCACCTACGGCGCATCGGTGGATCTGTTGGACACCGATTTTCGTCGCATGATGATCAACGCGTGTTTCTGGTCCTGTGGCATGGAGAACCAGATCCGCGAAGACCTGAACATTGATTTTGTGGGCGCTTATCAGCCGTCGAAATTTCAGTTCGGCGGATTTCGGCGTGGCGTGCGTCCGTCGGATTTGGCGGACTTCAACAGCCCGATCATGTCGCTGCGGTACCCGGTCGAAGTGCCCAAGCGACGCAAGTGATCCGTCATGATCGTCGACTTGTCGCCCAGCGACGGTTGCCCCGATTTACATCATCGGCCAACCGTCAGCGCGGTGGAGATGAACACGACGGCCACCAGGATCGCAAACAGATTCAGCGTGAAGATCCAGCGGATTACGTTTCGGTGTTTTGCAGCGGGCGCCAACATTGATCGCACAGCCTGTGAATAGATCAAGCATCCGGTGTCGTCGAAAATTCAACGGTTGAATTTCGAGAACCGGTCTGCTTGATCCTATGCCGCCAACAACCGCGAGATCCAGCGGCACAACGACGCGGCCGCCGGCCCAAATCGAAGGCCAAACACGCTGCGATTCCGCCCGGCCATGGCTCGCTGGTACCGCAAAACACGGCAAGTTTGTGACATCCGGCGCTTTTTGAGTCCGCTTGATCCCACCGAAATCGGCCGGTCGGACGCGACCAATTACCGCACCTTCAGTTGCGAAAAATGGCGGTCCAAGAAAGAGTCAGGCTGCCGTGTCGTCAACCAAGCAGTGGCGGTTGGCCATGCTGATCCCACTAACGATCGCCCCGACGATGCCCACGAATCCTTGGTCGGTGCCGCAAAGGAACAGATTGGGCAAGTGCGTGGTGCCGTCCAGCTGTTTGTCGGGCGCCCCGTAGACGGCCCCGTTGTCGTGCCAAGTGAATCGACGGATCGTCTTGGGCGTGAAGACGTCGGTGTCGACCACATGCCGACGAAAATCCGGCATGAAGCGGACCGATGCGGCGATGGCGGCATCGTACTGCTGTGCCTTGGCGGCCAAGTATAGCTTTTCGGGCAAAGCACACCATCGATCGTGATTGGCCAGCGTGGTGATGCGAATCACCCCTTCGGGCAATTCGCCTTCGTCATCGGAATAGACGTAATTGTTCGGCGAACAAATCACTCCCGTGCGGAAATCACATAACTGATCATCGGGCCGCGTCCAATGAAACGTCGGGCTGTCGTTGTAAAAAACGATCGTCCGATCGAAACCGATCTCTTTGGGTTGACGATCCAGGATGCTGATCGATTCGATGAAGGACAACTGCCCCGCTTTGGCCACATCGACGTCGGTGATGTCATCACACATCCGCATCGTTTCGACGTTTCCGGCAGAAGACAGAATCCGCTTCGCTTCGATCTCCGTTCCGTCGTCCAGAACCACCCCGGTCGCACGTCCGTTATCGACGTGGATCCGCGACACACCGCTTCGCAATTTCAGTTCACCGCCCAGCCCACGAAACTTGCGAACCAGGTTTTTCAAGATCAACCGCACGCCTTTGTAGGGTCGGCCAAAGCCTTCCAGATAACACGCACGAAACATGATGCAAAACTGGCCGAAATCCATATCGTTCTGGCGTGCGTTGCCGTACCACATCAGCGGGCACAACAGCATTTCGATCAACAGCGGTTCGCTGATGTGTTCGGCCAAGACGTCACGGGCCGAACGCATGAAGTTCGCATCGGTGCCGTCCATATCGCTGTAATCCAACAACGACGAACACAGCGAACGAAAGCCATCGATCTGGTCTGGAAACCGTTCGGCGATTTGACTTTCCAACAACGCGATGTCGTTGTTGAAATCCAAACTGACATCGGGAAAGCGAATGCTGCTGCCGATTTGTTCGGCCAGCTGAAAATCTTCCCAGCGAAAACGCAGTTGCCGGATCAACTTGGCCAGCGGTCCGCGGCGATCTCCCTTGCGGGCGAAATTGGTCATCGCGTGCAAGCCGACGTCATAGTCGCGACCGCCCATGCGATAGAACGAATTCAGACCGCCGATCGTGTAATGCTTTTCCAGAATGCAGACGCGCTGGTCATAGTGTGCCAGGCGGATGCCTGCAGCCAGCCCGCTCATTCCGGCGCCGATGATGATCGTGTCGTACATCGATGGCATTCCAACTAGCTTGGACACACACACGCGTAGCGGCGTCAGGCGCGATGATCAAACGATGCTGCACGTAAAGAATGCGGGGACAGCGTCGGCATCACCCGTTGATGCGTCGCCGCGTGCCGGCGGACGCACAAAAAAACTGGGGCGACGCGACGACACCGCCGCTACAGGTCCTTCATCTTCGGTTCCAGGTAAGTCACCGTCGACTGCATGCTGGCCAAATTGCCGTAATCTTCCTCGGGAATCTGAACACGATGGCGCTTGCGCAGCTCCATCACGATGTCCAGAAAGTCCATGCTGTCCAGTTCCAGCTGTTCGCGAAACGGCTTGTCGTCGTCCAGGCTGTCCAGGTCCTCGTCGGGCGAAATATCGTCAAGGATGTCCAGAATCTCGGATCGAATTTCTTCAGGGGTCATATTGATTTTGGCTGGGGATGACAAACGAGAATGACGCCGAGGCGTCGACAAAATGCTGGTCGCGGCAGGGCCGAATCAAACACGGCCGATGATGACGACGGAATTGATACCCAGCATTCCGAAGGAGTTGTTCAGGATGTAATCCACCCGCGAAACTTCCTGAGGTTCGTTCAGAACCAAACCGGGAAGCTCACAGGACGGATCCAGGTCGTCGACATTGATGGTCGGATGGACCACGCGGTCTTCGAAAGACTTTAGGTTGCCGGCCAGTTCCAAAGCGCCCGCGGCGCCCATCGCGTGACCGATGTAGCTTTTGGTGTTGTTGATTTTGGTGCCCGGGGAATCACCGAAGACCCGCCGCAGTGCATCGCATTCTTGGGTGTCACCGCTGTTGGTCCCGGTGGCATGCGTGCTGACGATGTCGATGTCTTCGGCGGCTAAACCAGCGCGGTCCAAAGCCATCTGGACACACTGTGATTGCCGTTCGGGATTGGGCAGAACAAAATCCGTGGCGTCGGTGTTCATCGCGTAACCGACCAGTTCGCCGTAAATCTTGGCGTCACGGGCCTTGGCATCGCTCAGCCGTTCCATCGTGTACAGACAACCGCCTTCGGCGACGACGATACCATTGCGTTGGGTGTCAAACGGCCGACTGGCTCGGGTCGGGTCATCGTGCCGGGCCAAAGCGTTTTGGCTGTTGAAGCTGGCAAAGATTCCGAAGGTGTGAATGCTTTCGCTTGTCCCGCCGGCGATGGCCAAATCACATTCGCCCAGTCGCAACATTTGCGCGCCCTGGATCAATCCCGCGTTACCCGCGGCACAGGCGGCGCCGATCGTGTAGTGCGGCCCGGTAATACCCATGTTCAACGCGATTTCGCCGGCCGGATTGTTGGCGACCGTTCGCGGATTGTGGTGATGCGACCAGCAACTGGTGTCGTAATCGAAACCTTTGATGACGTAGATTTCGTTCTCGGTTTCGACGTTCCCATGCTCGGTCACGCCGACATAAATGCCGACTCGCGAGCGGTCGATGTTTTCCCAATCCAGCCCGCTGTGCTTGACCGCTTCGTTGGCCGCGTACACGCCGACGCTGCCGGCACGAGTCCCACGACGAATCTCTTTCTTTGCCTGGTAACGCTTGGTGTCGAAATCGCAGACGCCGGCCAGGGTCTTTCCGAAGTACCGAATTTCATACGGCTGAACGCCGCTGCGTTTTTCCAGCAACGATTCCCGCATGCTTTCCCAATCGTTCCCATTGGGCGCAGTCAGGCCGATACCGGTGATGACGATTCGTTGATCGTCGGGCAATTTGGAGGCGCGGTTGGGTGCGATCACAGCAGCAAAGGGGCTCGACCAATCGAGCCGTCAGAAGGGGGCACAAAGCCGGGCCGGACGAATGATCCGGCGGCGTCAGGCGGCCGGTGGGTCCGGCGAGGGCGACAATCACAAAAAACTAGCGTTCGCAACGCAGATTGACAACATCCCGGTGGCCGAAGTCCCGCAGCGTTGCGGCCCCGCCCCCCATGCGAATCGTCACGACCGCCCGGCTTTTCGTCCCCACAATCAACCGCCACAAACGTCACCGCCAAGCAAATCGCCCGTGGTTTCGCGACCGGGCGTCCGCAGCCTTGATCCGGCGGATCGCATCGCCCGTTGGGTCGGCAGCCCGATGTCGCATATTTGCCCGATGTTATTTGCCCGATACCGTCCGGTCGCCCAGCGTCCGCAGGTAATCGGCGGTGGCGTCCAGCCCTTGCTGCATCGTCAACAATGGCTGGTACCCCAAACGTTCGGTCGCCGCGGTGCCGTCAAAATAGTGATCCCGGGCCAGCTGTGCCGCGACGAACCGAGTCATCGGCGGTTCGCCCGATCGTGCGGTCAGATGATAGGCGGCCTCCAACATCGTTCCGATCATTCGGGCCGTCCGCAGACTGACTTGGCGGCTCGGCGGCTTGACCCCCGCGGTTTCGCACAGACGCGTGATCCAAGGCCAGCAATCAACCGGTTCGTTTTGGCCGATAAAATAACTGCGTCCGGCGGCACGATCCGGCGACGTTTGCAGTGCGTCGATGGCACACACATGGGCATCAGCCGCGTTGACTACGTGCACCATGTCGATCCGGTTGTTGCCATCGCCGATGATCGCCAGCCGTCCTTTGGCGGCCCGGTCGATCAGCCGTGGCAACAGGTGCGGGTCGCCGTCGCCCCAAATCAAGTGCGGACGCAGCGAACACGTCCGCAGCCGCGACGCGTCGTCCGCTTGGATCACCATCGCTTCGGCCATCGCTTTGGATCGCGGGTAATTGCACATCCACTTGGTCGGATACGGCACCGACTCATCGACGCCGCTTTGGTCCTGGCCGTCGAACGTCACACTGGGGCTGCTGGTGTACACCAATCGGCCGATCGAGTGACGGTGACAAGCGTCGATGATGTGCCGCGTGGTCAGCACATTGTTCCGCAAGTATGGCGGCATGGCGCCCCAGACGCCGGCGATCGCCGCGGTGTGCACGACCACGTCGACATCGCGTACGTGCCGCATGGTCCAGTCGCGATCGGACAGATCCCCACGCCGATGCGTCATCCCGGCGTCGACCAAATCGGGATACTCGCGACGCGAAACACCGATGACTTCGTCACCCCGCCGTAACAACTGGCGGACGATTTCGGCGCCCAGAAAACCGCCACACCCCGTAACCAGGCACCGCGTCATGGCGCCGGAGCCCTGAAAGATCGATTCAAAGCCGCCGTTGATTGCCGTGAAAGATCAGCCTTGGTCGGTCGCCATCTTGCGGAAATAGGCTTCGATGGCGTCGCGGTAATGAGTCGGCAAGTCACGGCTGATCTGTTGAATGGCTTCGTGTCGTTCGGCCGGCGGCAGGTTTCCCCAAGCCGGTCCCTGATCCACATCCTTGCGATCCACATCGCCTTTGCCAAGCGGGTTGCCATCCGCCATGCTGTCGGCCATCCCGCCGCCGGGCTTTCCACCAGACGAACCACTGGAACCGGCCGACGCGGCCTGTTGTTGCTGCTGTTGTTGTTCTTCGATCTTGTCGATCATCTTCGTCAGTTTGTCGATGATCTGTTGTTCGCGTTGCTCCACTTCTTCGTTGGCACGCCCCAGATCCAACCGCCGCTGAACGTCGGTCATCATGCGCGAAATTTCGTCCAACGAATCCGGTTTCATCGGCCGGATGTCGGCGACCATCAACTGCGCCGTTTTGACGAACCGCTGTGGCGCGTCATCGGGGTTTTCCATCAGCCGTCGCAAATCCGCGAGCGCTTCGGTCTTCATCAACAGCGCGTGGTAACACACGCCACGGTAGAACAACAAACTGGCGGGCGCGACCGACGATATCGCGTCGACTTCCGCGATGACGGGCAACGCTTCGTCGTACAGTCGCTGCTGGGTCAGTTCACGCCCCATCCAAATCCGCACGGCGTCACGAGTCGATTCGGGCAACGAATTCAACGCGGCGTAATTTGGTCCGCTGGGGTCGATGCTTCCCGCCGCGGCCGTCAAGTCTTGGCGCGAAAGATCCACCAAGTCCGCCATCGATCGATCGATCCCCGCCGCCAGTTCGACAAACGCATCCAGCGGATCCACGTCTTCGGTTTGCACGGCGTGCAGAAATTGATCGGACGCTTGGTCGATGACATCGGGCGAAACGCCCAGGCTGTCCAAATCCGAACGTAAGCGAGTCGCCCACTGGTCGGCCGACAAGGTTTGCCAGGTGCTTTGTTTCTTCAGCGCGTCGGACGCGGTCGCCGGGGTGCCGATTGGGCCAACGGCAACCGCCGCCAAAGTCAGGAAACCGATGATCAAAGACGAAGTGAGTCGAGCCGATGTGTTGCGGGGCTTGGTCGCGGCGGCGAAAGAAAATTGGGAAGCGACTGATTCAGAAGATTTTGGGCAAAGGACGGAAGACCGAAAGTCTGGACAATCCGCGTGTCCGCTGGTGCGGGGGCGGGCACCGAATGGGGTGGCACCAAGCATTCGGGTGGCACCAAGCTTTCGATCCGACTTCATCATCGTCTTTCCTCGACCGTTCCACTCCGACCTGCCCCCGCATCCATCCGCAAAGGCAAATCGTGTCTAACTAACAAAATCGTTGTTTGACCTGGGACACCGCCCGTCGAATTTCGCGAATCCTTTCGAATTTGCGTCCAACGATGGGGCGTTTACTGGTTGCGTTCCAGGGCCAAATCACGAGTGATTCGGTACAGCCGACTCTGGCGTTCGGCCAAATCTTGCAGCAACGGTTGGACTTCCTCCGACGTCGTTTCGCCCGTCTGGATCAGTCCCGAGTATCGCCGCGTGGTGGATTGTATGCGTGTTTGAATCGTTCGGATCAATTTTAGTTCCGCCAGTGCCTGGACCAGCGGTTCTTCGCCCGGTTGTCCGGGTTGTTGCGGTTGCTGGTTCTGTTGTTTCTTCTTTTCCAGATCGTTTTGAGCTTTCTGTAACGCCGCAATCATTTCCTCCAACGCGGCCAAGACGTCTTCCTGCATCCCCTTGGTCACGCCATCGATCTTGGTTTGCGACAACCGCTGGGCGATCACCACGGTGTCGTCACGAATTTGCGAAATCACTTCGGGGAACGCGACACTTGATCCTTCCTCGCGCAACAACAGCATCGCGCGATCCGCGTCCAAGGTCACTTTTTTCTCCTCGAACGCTAAATCCCCCGCCTTCAAATCGGTCTGACGGTTCCGCTGTGCTTTGGGCGTTTGGGACAGCGCCGTGGTGTCGTCCAAGATCTTGGATTGCATCGCCGCCATTTGACGAAGCCTAGCTTCCAGTTTGGCCAATTCCCGCTGCATCTCCTCTTCACGCAGCTGGCGCAGGATTTGTTCCAGCTGATCGATCGCTTGGCGAAGCTGTTTTTCCGCTTCGCGTTGCTTTTCGACCGCGTCGTCACGCTTGGCTTCTTCCAGGTCCTTTTCGGCCTGACGCATCTTTTCGATGGCCTGCTGCAGCTGATCGTTCGCTTTGGCTTGTGGCGATTGCGGCGGCTGGGGCCCAGACGGCTGGGAATCCGAGGATTCCGATTGCTGGGATTCGGACTGCTGCGAGTCCGACGGCTGGGATTCCGATTGCTGAGACTGAGATTCTTGAGACTGAGATTGCGAGGGCTGTGAATCTTGTTCCGATTTCGGCGACGATTCCGAGGGTGACGATTCGGATGATTCGGCGGACGAATCTTGCGGCTCCTGTTTGTCGCCCGTGTCCGATTCGGATCCATCTTTCGGATCCTTGGCGTCTGATTCATCCGGCTCCGGTGCATCGCCCTGTTCGCCGTCAGATTCGTCGGATTCAGAGTCTTTAGAATCAGCGTCTTCGGATTGCGGCGATGATTCATCGTTCGATTCATCCGACGGTTCGGATGATTCCGATTCGCCGTCGTCCAGGTCATCGGACAACGATTCGGCACGCTCGCTAAGCGATTCTTGCTCGCGCTTCAGTTGATCGGTGTCGGCGCCGTTTTCAGTGCGGGCACGAGTGCTGCGCTGCGAACGTTCGACGCGTTTGAGTTCCCGAATGACTTTGGCGATGCGTTGTTTTTCGTCACGGATACGCTTGCTGCGATCTTCGGTCAGCAACAACTTCAACAACGCGGCCAATTCCTTGGTGGCCGTTTCCTGTTGATCGACGGCGTCTTGGAAACGCTGTTTGTCCAGTGACGATGCGGCGTCTTGCAGCTTGGTCAACACGAACCGATCGCGCGACTGTTTGGCGGCCCGTTTCAACAGCGATGCACGCTCGGGGTTCTCCGCGGCCTCCATGTCGGCCAGACGCAACAACAACGCTTCCAGTTTTTGAAATCGCGTCGCCAGACTGATTTGACGTGCCGAAAGAGCTTCGGTCGCATCGTCGGCCCTTGCAAACGATCCCAGCGTGGGGACCAGCACCGTCAACAACAGACAGATTAAGGAGAAGCGGATGCCGTGAAGTCGGAAGCCGCAAGAAGCGTTGTCGCCCGAAGCCACCAAAGCTGACCGACGACCAAAAACTGCGAAGGAACGTTCAGCCCGTGATCCGCCAGTCCGGCCGACCGTCATCGGGCTGGTCCCATGCTGGGACGGTGTTTCATCGCTCAAATTCAGGCATCCATCAGTCGAAGAAGCTCTTGATTCGCGCTTTTTGCTGTTCCTTGGTTTCTTCCAGCAGTTGTTCCTGGTCGTCAATCAGACCGCGAACCATGTCCAGAATTTCATTGTAGCTTTCCAGGTCAAGCATCTTTTCCAAAATCGCAGAAAGCTGCAACAAAGCCTGGTCCGCGGCCAGGACCGCCGCCTGACGTGCCTGGACGGCTTGCCGGCCGGACGGGCCCGATCCCGCGATGCTGTCAGCCGCGGCGTCGTCAGAACCTTCTGGTTGGGTGGTTTCGTTGTTCGAGTTGGGGGCGTCGGCCGCGTCGTCTTTCGCTTCGGCGGCCAACATCAATTCGGCGATTCGAGCCGACAGACGTTGCATTTCGTTGTCCACCACCGACCGCAGTGGATCGCGGACGGATTGGCCGATACGTTCCCGCCGGTCGACCGAATCGACACGGTTGTTCACCATTTCTTCTAGCAGATCGCCCAGGGCCGCGACGATACCATTTAGTTCCTCGCTGCTCTTGGACGCTTGCAATGCCGCTTGTTGGATACGAAGCCGCAATATCTGCCGTTGACGATCCGGCGAAGCCTGTTCGTCGGAATCCTCGGACGTGCCGGACACCGGTTCGCCTGGCATTTCCAGTCGTGCTAAACCGTCGCGAAGCGTTTGGGTTTCGTCGATCGTTTGTTCCAACCGTGCCCGAAGCCCCAGTTCACGCCGCTCCAACAGTGCCAACAAATCTTCCGGGGTGACGATCTGTAAGCGAAACATCTCGCTTTGTGACACGTGACGGCCATCCAGATCGTATGCGTCGGTCGCCTCGGCATACACGCTGATCGATCCGCCCGGTTGCAGCGTTTCGATCGTTCCCTGGTCGGCCAGATCACGCAAATCAATCGCGCCTTCGCTGCGTCCGTCGCGATCCGGCGTGGGCCGGAAAACGGAAAGCGGTTCGTTCGGTGTCCCCGACGCTTCGGGCGACGACACGACCAAGTCGACGGTGCTTTGGTCGATCCCATAATCGTCTGTCGCCTGGACAGCGATCGGCAACCGAGCGATGGGTGTCACGGCGGACCCGATCCCCGGCAGCTTCAACGAGACCTCCGGCGGCTGGTCTCGGATCACGCCAAAGAAATAGCGATACGGTGCTTGGGCACTGATGCCGTCATCGCTGATCGGCACCAATTTGACCGTCGTCGCTTCGTCGAAATGATCGATCGACAAGCTGGCCGACATCGCATCATCGACGATGCGTGGTGCAATCCCCGGAACGACCTGACCACTTTGGGTGACCTGGTGGTCGATGGCCCCGATCGGCGAACTTGCATGCGCGGTGACTCGAACTCGGCTGCCTTCGCGGATTCGCAACCCTGCCTGATACGGCGTGTCACGGTCGATGACCTGTTCGCCCTGGGGCAGGTCACCACGCAAGTAATCGGGATAGCGAATCTGTACGTCCAATTGCTTGACCGCCGGCGGCGTGACCGCTTCGATACGGTACCCGTCCAAGCGATCATCCAAACCGCGAATGGAAATCGACATCGATTCGCTAAGTCCGGCCAGTGGCGGGCCGTCCAGCAAGAACGCTTGGTACCCATCACGTTGCCGACCGACACGACGCAAGTTGGCTTGGCCGCGTGTGCCGGCGTCGGTTTGGTAATACGCCGTACAAACATCCGGCACGATCGCGTCATCGTCCGCCTTGGCGCGAATACGCAGTACCGGATCGCTGCCGCGAGGCAGACGAACCGTCGTGCCATCGAATTCGACGAACAGCGGTTCCGCATCGTCTTGTTCACCCGCGGTGATTCGCGGCAATTCCACCCCGACCATTTCCAAAGACGCACGTCGCGGCCATGGCTGGTCGCTGAACAACATCAACCGTGACGCGGCGGTCCAAGCGGTCTGGGGACTGATCACCAACAGCAACAATGCGGCCAAGGCCAGCGGCAGTAGCACACCGATTTTTCGAAGCAGTGGTCGCCACTGGAATACCGACCCCAAATCCACGTCGTCGGCGCCGGTCACCGCTTCACGATGCACGCGTCCCAGCAAACGGTCATCATGCGAATCCCCCTGGCGCCCCGGTCGCGTCAACTGCACCGCCGTGACCAGTCGTCCGCCCAACGATGGATGCTTGCGTTCGATCAACAACGCCAAAGAGTCATCGGGCAACGGCCGCGTCAGACGACCGATCAGCAGCCGCGACACCACAAATAACAATAAAGCGGCGATGGCAATTAACAACAACATCCGCGCCGACCGCGGCATCTCCGTCCCGCCCAACTTTACCGGCAGGTAATCCAACGCCAATCCGATCCAAAATCCGGCCAACACAATGACCAATGCCGCCAACAACGCATCCCAAGCGACGTACCGGCGGATTCGCGATCGCAACTGATCGATCAGCGAAGCCAGTTTCGGGTCAAGGGAACTTGCGGAAGACATGGAAGTTGGATTCAGTCGTTGCGGCGTTGGATCAAGGTCAAGCAGTGGTCAAAAATGAACCGTCGGTAATGGCCGTCATGCCAGACGGTGCAGACGTCGGGTCACCCATTCGAAGGTCAAAAACGTCGCGATCAGCCACATCAGTGCGGCGTTTCGGCGTCGAGTAAAGTCTTGGTCAGTGTTACCGGGCAGGACCGTGGTCTGTGGTTGAGGTCGTATGACGCGCACCAATTCATCGGCCACCGTGTTGGTCGACGCCGGATCATCCAATGGGAAGAAGCGGCCGGCGGTCAGATCCGCCAACGACGTCAGGGCGTCATCGTTTCGTCGCGGTCGCTCCAGTTCAACGGTTGGTAATCGCACTTGAACGCTTTGCCGCAGCACCTGTTCGGCCAAAGCATCGCCCAACGTCAATCGAATTTCATATCCGCCGGCCTCGCGCACGATCAGACGTCCGCCATAGGTTCCCGGGCGTGGTTGGCCCGGCGTCGGCGTCAAATCCAGATCCATCACGGTGCCACCGGGCGTCAACACCTTCACCGGAACCTTGGGTACCTGCAACGGTTCGAACTGGTCGTCGGTTAACACCGCGCGGATTGCGATCGTATCGCCCACCATCGCTTTGGAATTGTCGACCAACAGCACACCACGATTACTGTCACGCAGCAAACGTCCTTCGCTGGCCCAGCGGATCAACTGCGTGTAATAGCGGTCAAAGTAGGCGTCGCTGGCTTGCCGCAATCGCCACATTTCACCGCTGGCCTGAAAATACGTTCGACCCGAACCGTAAAACTGTGACGCCATGAAGACCGGCAATTCGTCACCGACACGCGTGGTCGGATCGGAAAATCGTGAATACGCTTTCGCGCCCGGTTTCAGTCCTTTGACACCCACAAAGTCATAGACGCCATCGAATTCGTCCCAGATTTGGAAGCTGGACGTCGGGTCTTGATCGATCCACAAGAATTCCGCTCGTTGCGCGTCCGGCGTGAAGTCCAGCGGCCAAGCATCATCACCGCCCTGGCGACCCCCACCCAACAAAGCACCGCGTGTGGCCAGATCGACCGGAAAGAACCCTCGTACGGTGCTGATGCGGGGATCGGTTCGCCCGCGGAAAAACAGGGGGTGATAAACCGGACCGGCGACCAAAATCAGCCCACCGGCCTGTTCGGCCAACCATCGTTCGATCAACTGCAACGATTCCGCATTGAACGATCGCCAATCGGGATCGAACATGATGATCGCGTCATACTCGAACAGGTCTTCGGGTGTTTCGGGAAAGTCCGTCAGAACCAAATCCGCGTCTTGGCTCATCCCGGGTTGCCCGGTCTGCAGCCAGACGTCCAGTTCCACCGAATTGTCCCGGTACAACAAGTTTCGCACGAACCGGTATTCGCGGGTGGGACCACCGGCGACCGCCATCACTCGCAACTTACGGGACACGACCTCGTATCGCGCCGCCTGGGCGTCATCACGCACGTTCGTGTCACCCTCCGGTGCAACGATACGTACCGCCACGCGACGTCGGCCGACGGATTCTGGTTCCATTTCAAAACGCAGTCCCGACAACGTCCCGTCCACCGGCAAAGTCACACGTCGGCTGTCGATCACGTTGGGCGGCAAATCGACGGCGGTATCGCCACCATCGGTGGACGCATTGCCGTCGCTTCCGGCCGTTTGATCCAATCCGTCCAGCAATTGGACTTCGACTTCGATCGGACGGGCGCCGCTGCCCTGCAACACCGCCGACACGGCAAACTTGTCGCCCGGATAGACGCGTTTGGGGGCATCCAGATCGACCACGCGAACGTTTGTCGCCGGACGACTGCTGCCCAAGCCGACCGGGTACACCGAAACCCCGGCACGTCGGGCCAGCGCCGTCGCACTGCCCAAGTCCACGCCGCCATTATTTTGGCCATCGGTCATGACCACGATTCCCGCCAGTGTGCTGGGTTCGTGGTCGGTCAGAACCGTGCGAATCGCGTCCCCGATCCGGCTCTCGCTGCCGACGGCGGCCACCTGAGTCTGCCAGTCCGCCACGCCCGATGGTCCCTGTGACGGGTCCTCGGTCGATTCCGGTTCCTCGGTCGTATCGTCCGCATCAGAGGGCCCCGACAAACCTAGAATCGACGCCAGCGATGCAGGGCTTTGCACACAATAGACGCTGCCCAAAGATACCCCGCCGATCAACAGACAACTGGCCGAGGTGACCAGGAACCAGCCGACCGATTGTCCACGTCCGGTGGCACCAATGGCCAAGGAGATCAAGGCCAGCAACAAGCCGACCGCGATCGCGAATCCGCCGAACCAGGCTATCCGGCGCGCGGTCGCTGAAATTGTTTCGTCCCCATTGGCTGGCTGCGGCTGTGCCGCCGAATCGGTATCCGATGATTGATCCGCCGTGGCGGTGGACATCCAAAGCGTCGGTTCTGATTCCGCATCAAAACCGTAAACGCTGACGCGATGTTCGTCGCGCATCTGCGTCAACAACGGCGAATCATCCAGCAGGGATTCAGCCAACTGCACTCGACTGGGCGATCCCGGATCGATGCCGCCGGCCAGCGACATGCTTTGGCTGGTGTCGACCATCACGACGACTTCGCTGGGCCGCGTCACCACCCGCTGCGTTCGACGTTGCAGGTCAAAGAAGAAGAACACCAGCGCGATCACGGCGGTCACCCGCAAAAGCATCAGCGTCCAGCCGACGGGCCGCGAAATCTCCACGACGTCGCGTCGATAAAAACGCACGCACAGCGTCAGCAGGGCGACCACGCCCAAGACGACCACGGCCCAAATCCACCACCCGTCCAGCGATCGGGCTCGCATGAATTCGTAAACGACTTCGCTTCGGTCCGCCAGTTGTCCGATCATCCGACGCGATCCCCCGTCAAATCACCGGTCGCTTGCGAACCTGTGGTCGATCGGTTCGACCACGACGCCGGGGTGCTTCCCACACCGCCGCCACGCGGACCACTTTTGATCGACGATGGGGCCGCCGCGTGATAGCTGGCCCAGTACGCCAGAGCCTGTTCGATCGCAAAAAACAACACCAACAATCCCAACAGAACCAGCGACACCAACGAACTGCCCGCTTGGCGTGTTTGGTCGTTCCAACGTCCACGGTCGATGAACTCCGCATCGACCGGCTGCAAGTCACGCAAGACCTCGGCATGCTTGCTGCGCTGCAAATCGCTTTCACCCACACGAATCGTCGTCGCCACCGGCCGCATTTCCGTTTGGCCGTCCAGCGCCGTCAACATCCATTCGCCCAAACCGGGACGCATCAGATCGGTCACATCGACACGTCCGTCGACGATCGCACCGACCGGATCCAATTCCAGCGTCTGCTGCCGGCCACCGTCACCAGATGCTGCACCGGAGCCCGCATCGGTCGAATCATCGTCGGCCAGGTCATCACGGGACAGTTCGATCGGCAATCGCGGCGGTTCGTTGGCCGGTAACCAAGTCAACACCGGGGCGTATCGATCGGCGGGCAAGGAGACACGCATCGGGTCGTCGACCGATCGAGCCGTTGGGGGCGACGCCGCGCTCCATAGATACGCATTGGTTTGCAACAAGAACACCACAAAAGTCGGATCACCCGTCCAGTTGGTCCATTGTCCGTCCAGCCCCGCGGCGACCGTCACCACGCGACCACGTCCGTAATCATGTTGCATCACCACCGGCACACCATCGGTGCGTCGCAGCGGAACTCGCACCGGTCCCATTTCAAGGTTTTCCGATTCCGTGGCGGCCGCGTCGTCAACATCGCCGGACACCACGTCCGTCGAAATGCCGGTGTCGTTTGCATCGTCATCTTTCAAATCCAGCAACCATGAATCGCTGAACCGAACCAACGAAAACACGCCGTCGCCGGCGGATGCCAGTGGAAGCAACAGATCCGATGAATCATCCATTCGCACATCCGCCGTCACGCCATCGGGGCGATCACGCAGCGGTTGGATTTGCAGCAACGCGGCCGGTAACAACCGTCGATCCGCCGACACCAAGGTTTGGTTGTACACCGTTCGATCGACCGATTCGCCCAGGAACCACGCCAGCCCGCCACCGCTGCGGACATACCGGTCCAGCGCCGCGGCGGCACCTTCGCCGATCGTCGGAACATCGATCAGATAGACCGCTCGAAACTCCGCCAACGATTCCGGCGTGATCGATCGCAAGAAACTGGACGATTCCACCTGCGGAACCGCACCAATGTTGACTTGGCCGCCGGGATTCAGAACCGATCCGACGTGATAGGCACCGCGGCCGTCGGGGTCATCGTCGATGACCAGAACCTTTTGCGTTTCGGATAATGGCAACGTGCAGATGCGGCGGTTGTCGATCGCCAAGGCATCCTCGGGCAACCAAGCTTCGATCGCATGAGTCCCCGGTTGCGCAACAAAGACTTGAAACGTCTTGGTGACTTCTTCGCCACTTTGCAGCGATTCGATCACGATGGCGGGCAACGATTCGACGCGACCGCTTTGCGGCAACCCCGGTTCGGGCGTCGTGACGTCGTCGCCGTACAAGACCATCCGCACGCCGATCGTCACGTTGTTGACCGGACCGCTGCCATAATTTTTGACTTTGGCTCGGATCACCACCGGAACGCCCGCGACCCAGACGTCTTGCTGGGGTGAAAGATCGGTGATCGCCAAGTTGCCCGCCGCCGCCCCGGCGCAATCGACCAACCGAATTTCCGCATCGCCATCGATCCGACGAAGCTGCTGAGTCAAACGCTCGGGCGCCGACCAATCGCGACGTCGAAAATCGCTTAACAAATAAACGTGTCGTTCATCGGCCGAATCGTTCTCCAGCAACTGAGCGGCCATCTCCACCGCCGCGGTCATGTCGGTCCGCAGCGGTGATGCCGCCGTCGCCATCACGCGTCGAATCAAACGTGAATCGCCGGTGATCGTCTGGGACGACAAATCCGCCGCCGTATCACCCCGCTGGATCCCGCCTCGGGTCGCCAGAGCCGCGCGGCTGGATCGCATCACCGTCAAACGATGTTCGCCGTCTTCCTGAGCCAATTGGCGGGTCAAGTCCTGCAGGGTTTGCAACGCCGACTGATAGGCGGTCGTGTTGCCGCTGGAATCCCCCATCGAATAGCTGTCATCCAACAGCACGACGTGGTGAACCGTTTTGCCGCCCAGCATTTGCATCAGCTTGCCGCCGCCGGTCCAACCGGCCAACAAGGCGATCAGCAAGGCCGCGAGGGCCAGACGCGACAGCAACAACAACAGTTGCCGCAACACCACCCATTTGCGTTGCTTGCGATAACTGGCCAGCAAAAAGTCCATCGCTGCCCACGGTTGTCGGCGATGGCGCAGCATGTTGATCAGGTGGACCAACAGCGGCACCGCGACAAACAGAAAACCGATCGTCAGGACGGGAAACAGAAACAAGTCGAAGACTTAACGGAAAAAGGAAGACGTGGGGTGAAAACCAATCAAAGGGTCCGGCGGCCGAATCAACATCCGATCGACCGGGCGACGAAATTTACTTACGCAAGTTGGGCAACCTTAAACGCGTCGACAAAAACTTGGCCAACACCGCATCCAATGGTTCACTGGTACGTGTCAGCATGTAATCGATCTGCAACCGGCCACATGCACGGCGGGTGGACTCCAAAAACTCGTTGAGCGCCTCCAGATAACCTTCCCGCAACGCCCGCGGGTTGCAATTCAGAATCTGGTCGGTTTCCAAGCCTTCGAATCGGGTCGCACCGTCGAATTGAAAGTCGACTTCGTGGTCATGCAGCACATGAAATAAGGCGACGTCGTGACCGCGGGCGCGAAACACCTGCAGCCCTTCCAACAATGAATCGACGCCCAGCAAGTCGCTGATCACCACGACCAAACCCCGTCGCGGAATCGTTTGTGCGATTTCCATGGCCACCGATTTCAAATCGGTCCGTCCGTCTGCACCGACTGATTCCAACAACGCCAGCATGCGAGCAAGCTGTTGTTGGTTGCTGCGTGCGGTGATGCTGTCGCGGACCGCGGTGTCGAAGGTGTACAGGCCCGTCGCGTCTTTCTGCCGAAGCGCCAGGTACGCCAGTGACGCGGCGATCGACGCGGAATAGTCGAATTTGTTCGAATCGCCATCGCCGTAAGCCATGCTGGCCGAACGGTCGACGACCAACTGCAACCGCAGGTTGGTTTCTTCTTCGTATTGCTTGATGTGCAATCGGTCTTGCCGCGCGTACACCTTCCAATCGATGTGCCGAATCTCGTCACCGGGCACGTATTGCCGGTGCTGAAGAAATTCGATCGATTGGCCGAAGTAGGGGCTGCGGTGCATCCCGCTTAAGAAGCCTTCGACGACCCGACGAGCCGTCAACTCCAAGCGGCGGATGCGACCGGTAACCTCAGGACGCAAATATCTTTTGGAACCGGGCATCGCGTGACAGGGCGTCTTCGGTGGTGGGCGTGGCGTCAATGATCCGATCGATGACTTCGTCGCTGCCGATGCCTTCGCTTTCGGCCGCGAAGTTGACCACCATGCGGTGACGCAGCACCGGTTTGGCCAACGCTTGGATGTCTTCGATTTGGACGTGGAATCGGCCCTGCAACAATGCCCTGGCTTTTCCGCCCAGAATCAAAAACTGGACCGCCCGCGGGCCGGCACCCCAGCCGACCAATTCGTCGACAAATTCCGGCACACCGTCGCTGCCGACCCGGGTTTGACGAACCAGCGACAACGCGTAACGAATGACGTGATCGCTGACGGGGACCCGACGCACCAAGTCTTGCAGACGAATGATTTCTTCGGCCGCCATCACCGGCTGGACATCTTGATCGTTCATTCCGGTCGTTCGCCGGGCGACTTCGAATTCCTCGTCAAACGTCGGATATTCGACGAAGATTTTGAACATGAACCGGTCCTGCTGCGCCTCGGGCAGCGGATAGGTGCCTTCCTGTTCAATCGGGTTTTGGGTCGCCAACACAAAGAACGGATTGTCCAGCGGGTGCCGCGTTCGCCCCACCGTGACCTGACGTTCCTGCATCGCTTCCAACAACGAAGCCTGCGTCTTGGGCGGCGTCCGGTTGATTTCGTCTGCTAGCACGACGTTGGCAAACAACGGCCCCTTCATGAACCGCAATTCGCGATGCCCGGAATTGCGATCCTCCTCGATGATTTCCGTGCCCGTGACGTCGGCGGGCATCAAGTCGGGGGTGAACTGGATCCGGCTGAAACTGAGATCCAACGTCTGTGCCAACGTGCTGATCATCAGCGTTTTGGCCAAACCAGGCACGCCTTCGAGCAACACGTGACCGCGGCTGAACAGCCCGATCAAGATTTCTTCGATGACATCGTCCTGTCCGACGATGATTTTGCCCAGTTGTTGACGGATCCTCTCCCGAGCTTCCGACAACCGCTTCGCATCATCTGTCCCCAAAGCGGCGTCGTCTTGCGGCGGTCCACCGTTGACGGTCCCGCCGTGATCGGCATCAGCGGCCATGCAATATCCTTGACGTGTTCCATGGATTGGCAGTGAAAAGATCGCTCCGACGCCTCAGTGTATGGCAAAACACATCCGCGGTGCGTCGCCCGGCGAATTTGGCCGTCGGCGTGAAGTCATTCGCCCCACAGTGCGGGCGACCGTCCGTCTGGCGGACCTTAACGCCGACCGCATGTTTCCGCAATTCAGGCCGACAACGACGCAGAATCAGGCAAAACCCGACGGCCGACCATCGACAATCGCTCGATCAAGCGACCCCACTCCGTACGACCGATTCGCCGCCGTTGGTTCATGGCGGTCCGGTCCGTGGTGGCAAGAATTCCGGACTTTGTGCCGACACGACCACCCGTCCGGTATTCGGCCACGCACCGCAGTTCGGCTGCCGCAGTCGTTCGGCCGGTGAAATACTTCGGCAGCCGCAGCAAGTTCAATTCTCTACATCTGGATCTCGTAGCCCGATCGGTACGGACGTGCCAGCATGCTGTCGGCCAGTTCGTCCCCGATCACTCGCTCGGCCTGGGGATCCCAACGGATCTCACGCCCCAGACGGCAACAAATGCCGGCCAAATGACAAACGTGCAGCGACCGCATATGCGAATGCACGTTGGCGATCGGCAACTGACGCGTGTTGATGCAGTGGATCAGGTTGGCCCAGTGCGCCGGTCGATCGTTGCCTTCCATCGGCATGCCCCGATAGATCTTTGCGATCGCATCGTCCGGAAGCGTGTCGTGTGCCAAGTCCTCCACCGGCTTGCCGACCAACTTGCCGCGATTGACGAAGATGCGTCCTTGGTCGCCTTCGAACAAGATCCCACGATCGCCGTCGTGCCGGATGTTCATCTCCACGTCGCCGCCGGCAAATTTGACCGTCAAATCATATTCACGCGCCGTGTTGTAACGATCGTCTTGCTGTGGAACACCATCGACAAAAGGAACGTCATGCATCGCGGTCCCGCTGACCGAAACGGGTTGATCGTTCAAGCCGGCCGCGGCAATGCCCAACAGACCGATGTCGATATGGTGAGCGCCCCAGTCGGTCAGCTTGCCACCGGAATATTGATACCACCAACGGAAATGCGTGTGCCCGTTGGTGTACCACTTGTTGTTGGGCGATTTTAAAAAGCGGTAGTCCGCCTTCGGTGCCGGCCCCAGCCAACGATCCCAATCCAAACCGCTGGGAACATCGGCCAGCGGAATCTCTGGACTCCAACCACCGGCATTGATTCGCACGGTCACCTTTTTCAAATTTCCTAACCGACCATCGGCGATGATCGCCAACGCTTTGTTGAACTTGTCAAAGCTGCTGCGTTGCTGCGTGCCGACTTGGACGACGCGTCCGGTTTCTTTTTGAACTCTGCGAATCAGCTTGCCTTCATCGATGGTCAACGTCAAAGGCTTTTCACAATACGCATCTTTGCCCGCCAACATCGCTTCGACCAAGATCTTGGTGTGCCAGTGATCAGGCGTCGAAATCTGCACCATGTCGATGTCGTCACGTTGCAGAATCTGTTGATAATCCGAATACAAATCCGCCTTGCCGTCACACAGCAGTTCGTTACCACGCTGAAGGTGACTTTTATCGACATCGCACAACGCGACCAAGTCGGCAAATTCTTTGCCCACCGGCGACGTTCGCGTTCCATTGCCGCCGCAACCAATCAACGCAAACCGCAGACGCTCGGACTTTGAGGCCGCTTTTGCGGTGGTCGATCCGATCGGCCAGGCGGCCAAAGATGCGGCCGACGCGGTCTTCAGAAACTGACGGCGTGACGGTGCGTGTGCTTGATAGCTTTCGTTCTTGCGATTCATTGCGGTCTCCCGGCGGTGGGGCGGTGGGAAGGGAAGGGGCAGAAGGTGGTGATATCGACTGGCATCGATCGCGTCGACCGAAAGTCGCGTTCAACGGTTGCCAGATTTCGATTGTTTCGATGCAAGCTGGCGTTCCAGTTCGCTTTCGTCGGTGTAACGCAGCACCGCCGGTGGTTCGGTGCCACGAGCCTGTCGAAGTTTCTGACGCCAAACCTTGCGAAGTCGATTCAGTTGACGCGCGTGTTTCGGATCCGCGGCCAGGTTGTTCAACTCACTCGGATCATTGGCCAAGTCGTACAGTTCTTCGTAGTCGGGAAACGGTGTACGCAGCGACGATTCCACCAAATCACGATAATGGAACATCATCGGATCGCTAACGCCGTACAACGCCGCGGTCTGCTTCAATCCCAACTGAGCCGCCGCTTCGATTTTCGCCTGGGCAGACATGCAATTGTTGCGATAGTAGCGGATGTACTTCCATCGCTTGTCTTGAACCGCTTCGATCTTGGGATTCCCAAAGTGGGTGACCCAAAGGTTTTCGGTGAAAATGTAATCGTGCACTGCGTCGCCGATCTGGTCGACCAAACCTCGCAGCGATTTTCCTTGCATCGTTTCGGGGACATCGACGCCCGCATAGTCCAACATGGTCGGGGCCAAGTCGATCGTCTGGACCAGTTCATCACATCGCCGGCCACGCGCATTCGATTCGGACAATGGGTTGAAAATCATCATGGGAATATGGGTGACCTTCTCATAGCAAAGTGCTTTGCCACCAAGCCCCTGTTCACCCATGAACAATCCGTGATCGGACGCGAACACCAAAATGGTGTTTTGATCCACGTCCAACTCGGCCAGCTTTTCACGCAACTGACCGACCATGCGATCAATCCCCGTCATCGCCTGCATTTTGCGGATGATTCGTTCTCGGTTGTCGTCCGGGTTGTCGACGTGGTCGTATCCGGTTTGACGATCCGACACCCGCCACACGTCGGCGGGGACTTTCGGCTGTTTGATTTCGGCTTTGGCCACATAGTGCGGCGGCATCGGGATTTCTTGATCGCGATACAGCGTTTTATAGATTTCATCATCCGAATCACGTAGCGCCATCGACCCGGCACCCGCATTGTGCGGCAGATTGAAACAGACGCTCAGACAAAACGGTCGCTCGGTCGGGCGAACATCCAGAAAACGGATCGCTCGCCCCAAGCGGTGTTCGTTTGACAAAAAATCCGTGGCCCCTTCGGCCAAGATCTCCACCTGGGTATCGAAAGCCGCGTCATTAAAAATCGCGTGCCGATCTTTGGGATAAAACGTCAAATGCCGATGGCCGGCGTAAAAGTAGTCGAACGACTTTTCCATCAGCCCGCTGTCATAACCGCCATCACCAATCGGTGCGTGGTTCTTGCCGACGTACCCGGTGTAGTACCCGGCATCACGCAATAGCACCGGGTACGACTTCTTCCAAGCTTTCTGCGCAACACTGGTCCCGGAGTTGAAATTGACACCGTGTTTACGTTCAAACTGGCCCAGGAAAATCGATATCCGACTGGGCGTACAGATCGCACTAGACACATAGGCGGAATCAAAAAAGATGCCATCTTTTGCCAATTGGTCCAGGTTAGGTGTCGACGTCCGTTCGTTGCCGTCACAACCCATCATCCCGTACGACTGATCGTCAGTCAGAATGAACACGAAATTGGGTCGCGTGTCGGCATGACACGGCTGCAAACCTAACCAAAGTCCGGCCCAAAACAGGCCCAAGGTCATCAATACGAATAGCTTCATCACAGGTGGGACGTTCGGATGAAAGGATGGGGAAAGGAAGGATTCACGGAAATCGCGATTTGGCTGCCATTGTTTTGACTTCCACGTCGCAGCCGTTTGGCATAGCGAGGGTATGGTTCGCTACGCCGTCTATTTGGAACGAGAACGTATTTGAATGGTCTGGGGAAAACCTTCGAACATTTCTTCTTGGTCGCCCAAGCGATACAGAGAAATCTTGGCGGATCGCCGATCGGGGGAAAAATCCACGACGCCATACCCGCTGCCTTTGCGATATCCGATTTCCATCGGGTCGGTCGTCTTGGGCAACAGGTTGCTGCCCGGCTGTGGATTGCCGACCGCCAGGACATGAATCGGGTGGCCGGCGTCGTCACGGAACTTGCCGGTGTAATCGCCGCCCGGTTCCGGTTGGCCTTTGTCCACACCAGGCCACCAAGCACGTGGGAATCCGTTCGCCGTGCCGGGAACCATGAACGCGTAACCTGCGTCATCGAAATCATCGACACCTTGCCGCAGCAAAACGCCCAGGTGCTGGTCGCCGTGAATCGAAAACGCTTCACAGTCGCCCAGGATTCGCACCGCTCGGTTGCGTGCCTCCACCGGCCACGCACCGCTGTCATGATAGTAGCGCCCACGCTTTAGGTTTTCGCCAACGTAAGTGGCCGCATTGCAGAAAATCGTTTGTGATAACGCGACCTTCACACGTTGTCCCGTCCAGTCGTCGGCCCATTGTGCCAGGAACGCTTCTTGATCAGGCCCCAGCAGATCGTATCCATCGCCACGTGGACGATCAGAAGCGGGAATCGCATTGGGACCCGTTTTGAATTTACGATCCTCTAAGATGGCAAATCCAATCCCGGCATAGGTCAGGTCCGTGAAGTACGGTTTGATCCCGTGAGGCAAGACTTTGTCGATCGCGGGATCGGGCAGGCTGCCGACCTGCGTTCTTTCCACGGCATTGACCCAATCGGCGGGCATCAGATAGCCGCCGGCGGCCCAGTCGTTCTTCTTGTCCGACGGTGGCAAAGCGCGTCCGCCGTGCCCCCAAATGTTGCCTTGGAAAACATCGTGATCGTCCGGCAGAATCACGCTGGGACGATCCTTCAGCAAGTCGCGCCACGTCCATCCGAATTGATAGTACTTTCGCAAATAATCCAGCATCGCGACCGGTGTATCGGCACTACGTACGACACCAAAGCCGCCATAACTTTCGTAGATCTGGTCGCCCGCAAAGAACATCATGTCGGGATCTTGCCGACTGACCTGCCCAACCATCGCGGGAATCGGAAACAGGTATCCGTTGTCGCAAGAAAAGCAGGCCAGCTGGAACGGTTCGTCCGCCGCCGGTTCCGCTCGGATCGTGCCGGTCCATCGATAAGTCTGCCCAAGCCAATCAAACCGGATCTGATAGTCTCGATCGACAGCCCCGGCCCAATCGTCCAACGTAAACACCGCGGTGCGGCTGAGCTTTTCAACGGGCTGTTTTTCGAATTCGCGAAAATCACCCTGATTGTCTTCGCCACGAAGACACAGCCGTGCCTTGGATCGATTTCCCTTTCCAAGCGGCGCGAACTGCACCATCAATCGGACACGGTTTTGATCTCGCGTGTACTGCGACCACAGGATCGGTCCGAACGAACGATCCGGATGCGACGAGATCAACGATCCCTTCAGGTCCACATTGGCAAACTTGCACATTGCCGCAGGGCGAGACCCACCGGCTCGTGGCGGCCCGTCGGCCAGCAATGAAATGCCGCCTATCACTTGGTCCAAGTCAACGGTGTCTTGAATCTGCCAAGTCTGCTGTCCGTTATCAGCGGACAACGTCAATGCGATCCGCTGGCCGCTTCGTTTCCCAGTCAGCGTCAGCCGGATGGAGGCATCGCCGATCGTTACGGATTCATCGCTGGTGATGGATCCCAGAACAAGCCTTCCGTTGGATCGAAGTCCCGCGTCGAAGAACTTCGTTGCCGACACCAAAGCGTGCCGGTATTCGGCAATGCCACCGCGGCGTCCAATGCGAAAGCCGGCGGTGATCGGGCGCGAGCTCTTGTCGCCCTTTTTTGGCACAAACGCAACGTCGACTGATAGATCCAGATTTTGACCGTCCGCCGAATCAGGATCCGTTTCCACTTCCGCCGGCAACCAGCACAACGTGCGATCTTTGCCGGCGGCGGCATGCACCACGCCGTCACGGATTCGCCAATCAGTCAGCGGGTTGGCCCACCAATCCGGTCCGATCCAAATGCGACTGCCTCGCCACGTGCTGCCGGCCGTGCGCGGTTGATCCATGCTGGCGTCTTCAGCAACGATCGTGGTCGACATCAGCATGGCGAAGGCGACGATCGGGAAGATCAAGAAGCGCATAGCGTTGGTCCTTTCACCGGCCACGGGGGCCGTGGGGAAGATTGACACTCACTGTCTGCGAATGATCATACCCACATTCGCATCCCCAGTGCGAATCACCGCAGGTTAAGAATCGACATGCCGAGATTATGTCGGGCTATGGAATTTGGACGTCGCGAATCGAAGATGTTCCCTGAGGAAGTGCGCGCGAAGTGCCACAAGAATGGGGCTCAAAACACCGGGGAAAGGCTGGCATTTCGCCGACGGTTCAAACGTTACGAAGCCACAAACAACGGCGATGCCGGAGTTTATAACGACGCGGTTTCAAAATCGCCGGCGTCCCAAGCGGTGGAAGAACCACAGGCCGGATTACCAAATGCCAGCACTGCGGTACGCCGGTTTTGATAAGGATGGTTGGCAGGCAATTCCGTGTGAAATTTTTTATCACAGCCGATCAGGCGGTCTATTTCGCATCGTTGATCGACTGAACGGTCGATTCGATGTGACCCTCCGATAGCCGCGTGCGAATGACGTCGCCTGGCTTGACCGATGTGGCATCGGTCATCGGGTTTCCATCCGGGCCATAGGTCAGGCTGTACCCGCGGCCCAACACTGCCAGCGGTGAAAGCGCGTGCAGCGAACTTGCGGCGGTAGCCACCCGGCGTTCGGCAGCTTGCAAACGACGCTCCATCGCGACGCGGCCGCGACTGTCCAGTTCGTCCAGAATGCGACTGCGGTGATGCAGAAACTCCATCGGACTCTTCAACACCGAGTGTTTGGACAGTCCGTCCAAACGCAATCGATGTTCACGAATCTGGCTCAGCATCCGCTGGCTCAGCCGTTCACGCCAACCCGCGATGGCACCGGCCAAAGCATTGGCATCCGGCAAGACTTTGGTCGCCGCATCGGTCGGCGTCAACGCGCGCACGTCGGCAACAAGATCACACAGTGTGACGTCGATCTCGTGACCAATCGCCGACACGGTGGGCAGTGGAAAATCGGCCACCCGCCGCACGACGGCTTCGTCGTTAAAGCACCACAGGTCTTCCAGACTTCCGCCGCCACGCGTTAGGACCACCGCGTCGGGCGGATCCGACATCGCGTCGACCGCATCCAACGCGGCCAAGATTGACGGCGTCGCGCCCACGCCTTGCACCTGAGCCGGCACGATCAAGATTTCCGTGCCACGATATCGCGCCGACGCCGCTTGCAAGAAATCAGCAATCGCCGCACCGGTCGGGCTGGTGATCACCGCGATGCGTGCGGGAAACACCGGAAGATCTCGTTTTCTTTCGGCCGCAAACAATCCTTCGGCTTGCAGCTTGGTCCGCAATTGATCGAACGCCAGTTGCAACGCGCCGACGCCTTGCGGTTGGACTTTTCGAACAACAATCTGGTAGGTGCCGCGAGGCGGATAGACTTCCAGCCCGCCGTAACACAACACCGCCTGGCCATCGGTCAGGTCGAAGGGAATTCGTGCCGCGGTGCTGCGCCAAATGACGCCACGAATCTGTGAATCTTCATCTTTCAGCGTGAAGTACATGTGGCCGCTGCGCGGCTTGGCCAGATCGCTGATCTCCCCGGCCACCCACAACGGCGGAAACGTGGCTTCGACCACCGCTTTCAAATGGCCATTCAGTTCGCTGACCGACAGAATGCGTTCGGGTGATTCGGCCATTGATCAAGTCGTCCCGCCTTTGCCACCGACCGCCGCATCACCGCAAGTGGCTGCGAAACAGGCGTCGGGTCCGGGTTGATAGCCGTTGGCAAACGCCGCGCCGGTCATCGGTTTCTTGCCGGCCGGTTGGATCTGATCGATCCGCAAGACGCCGTCGCCGCTGGCCACACACAATCCTTCACCCGATACCAAATGGCCCGGTTGCGACTGGCCTGGGCCATTGTCACTCATGGGCGTGACCTGGCGGATCTGCACCCGAACCGGTTTGCCACCGTTGCCCGGATGAAAGAACGAAAACGCCACGGGCCACGGTTGCATCCCGCGGACATGGCAATCGATCATGCGGCTGGACTGTTGCCAATCGATCTGGGCCTCTGCCTTGGAAAGTCGTGGTGCTTTGCTGACCAGCGAGGAATCCTGTGGATCGCCGATGACTGATTCTTGATCCCAATCCAGCAACCGGTCGATCGCTTCGACCGTGGCATCCACGCCGATCGTCGACAAGCGCTGCTCCAGTTGGCCGGCGGTTTCATCGTCACGAATCTCGGTCACTCGTCGCGCCAAGATCGGGCCGCCATCCAAACGCGGCGTCATGTGAATCACGGTAACGCCGGTTTCACGATCGCCAGATAACACGGCACGTTGAACCGGAGCCGCGCCGCGATACTTGGGTAACAGCGAACCGTGCAGATTGATTCCACCCAGCGGTGCGGTTTCCAACGCCGCGGGTTTCAAAATCTGGCCATAGTCGCATACGACCAGCAAATCCGGACGCAAGGATCGAAGCTGCTGTACCGTTTCATCGTCGTTGATACTGTCGGGACGAATCACGGTCAGCGATCGCTTTTCTGCCCAGTCGGCCACGGGTTGTGGCGGCGGACCACCACGGCTTTTGACCGGCGGTAATGGGCGCACAATCACCTGGACGATTTCGTGGGGACCATCGGCGATGCGATCAAACGACGGGACCGCAAACGGTCCGGTGCCCATCAGCACCAGCCGCAACTTGGAATCAGCCACTGGAAGACATCCTTTGTTTTTCTCAGGCGTATTTCTTTTCCCACGCCGACAACGCTTCGACCAATTTTTCGTCCGACGGCAGCGAACCGCTACGCTGTCGCGATAAGTGATCGGCTTGGAATTCGTCCAGTGCCGGCATCAATTCCTTGGTCGCTTGTTCGGGCATGCGGTCAAAGAACAGCACGCCGTTCAAGTGATCGTTTTCATGCTGGACCACGCGAGCGAAAAAGCCGTCCAAGACGCGATCGATTTCGTTGCCTTGCAAATCGAACGCCGACAAGCGGATCGTTTTGGATCGCTTCACCTGGCCATACATTCCCGGCAGACTGAGACAGCCTTCCTGGCCCGATTCGGTGCCACGCGGTTTGCTGATCACGGGATTGATGACGACCAGTTCTTCGCCCTCGCCGCGGACGCCCGTCGGGTTGCAGACGAACAACCGCAGCGGCAGATCGACTTGGTTGGCGGCCAACCCGACACCCTCGGATTCGTACATCAAATCCAGCATCTCCGCGACTATGGATTTCAATTCGGCGTCGACGCGGCGAATCGGCTTGCTTTCGTATCGCAGCGTCGGGTGGGGGTACTTGATGACTTCGAGCGGCATGATTTCCAGATGAATCGTTTCGGCGGGCTTGGGAGGGCAGCGAGCGACCCGGGACGAACCGGGCCAACGGCTAAGGATGACCGATTGATCGGTGCCTGGGGAGCCCCAGCCGAATCGGCGAACCCGGGCACTCAGTCAGCCGAGCGAGCCGACGCAGCAGTCGATTGACAGTGAATCCATCCGGCGACCGCCGATCGGGGCAGCAACGCACAGGTGGTTCCGCTAGCCTGCGTTGTTCAAAAGACCCGGAAAATGCCGTTTGAAACAAGTGAGCCGATGTCAGAAACCCGCGAAGCGAACTCGCTGCCCGTCGGCGACCGGATATCGCGCGAGTCTGACGATGCGCGACGATCGCTATTGACGGCACTCGGCCGACTTCTGGCGGTGTTCGCCATCGCGACCATTTTGGCGTCCGTGATGATGTGGCTTCGAAACCGGTCACCGTTCTTCTCGACAAGCTCACAATGGATGTGGGCGTTTGCTCCGGCTTCCGGCATCGCCGAACAAATCGCCAATGTCGTCACCGTGCAAGTTGTCATCGCGGCGCTATGGCCCGTGCCGCGTCTGTTGCGCTGGTATCAATGGCTGACCGTCGCGATTGTCATCGTGGGTGTGATGGGATTGCGAGCGGTGGTCCCGAGCTATCCGGAACTGAATCCCATCAACCGGTGGGTCATGGTCTTGATGGTCAGTCAATCACAGCTACTGAGCTTATTCTTGTCCGCATTTGTCATGGCCGCCGCGGCGCCCATCGTGCAGACTCACTTGGTTGCAAGAAACCAACCATTGATATTGCCGAACCGACAATGGACCATCGCCGGCATCATGGCCGTCACTTTGTTGACCGCCAGCGTGTTTCTAAGCCAACGTGTTTATCGGACGTTGGTGGAATGGTATTGGGACGCCGACGACATCGTCGATTCAAACTTTTGGCAAATGCTGTTCGGCTATGCGTCGTACATCTTTCCGCCGGTATTGATCGCCTGGGCCGCGGCGTTTCGCGGGGCCGGTTGGTCTTGGATGTGGGCGTTCCTATTCGTGATTCTCGCTTGGTTGTTCCAAATAGCCGGACAACTGTCCATCATGATTTCCATGAACGCAAGCAACCTGTTGATGGTCCTTGGCATTTCCGGGTTCCACTATCTGGTGGCCGACGGATTCGCGTTTCTAGTCCACCGGTGGTGTTTCCGGCGTTGGCGCAAGGCCGGGTACGACCTTTGGGTGCACGTGCGGTGGGCCGCGTGAATCGCACGGCAGCACAGTTCAACCGATCGCCGCGTTCAAATCGTCACGCAGATCGTCAAAGGACTCCAAGCCCACTGACAAACGGATCAGCCCATCGGTGACGCCGAACTTTGCACGATCGGTCGCGTCGTAACTGGCGTGGGACATCGTCGCGGGTTGTTCGATCAAAGATTCAACCGCACCCAGGCTGACCGCCAGATGAAACAACTGCGTCGATTCGCATACCTTTGCGGTCGTCTCCAACGACGCATCCAATTCGAACGTCAACATGCCGCCGAAAGCACCATCGAATTGTGATCGGGCCAGGTCGTGTTGCGGATGGTCTTCCAGGCCGGGATACAACACCCGAGCCACACGCGGATGCTGGGAAAGCCACAACGCCAAACGCATCGCCGTTTCGCTTTGTCGTCGCACCCGCAGGTCCAGCGTCTTCAACCCCCGAGCCACCAGAAAACAGGACATCGGATCCATCACCGCACCCGTTGCATTTTGGACATAGGCCAATTCGCGATAAACGTCTTCGCGTCCGGTCGCCAGTGTCCCGCCCAGCACGTCGCTGTGCCCGCCCAAGTACTTGGTGGCCGAGTGCATCACGATGTCGAAACCGAATTCCAAAGGCCGGCAAAGCGCGGGCGTTCCGAATGTATTGTCGACTGCGGTGATCACTTGATGACGCCGACCGATGGCCGCGATCGCCGCCAAATCGGGAACGGTCATCTGAGGGTTGCCGATCGATTCCACCCAGATCAGCTTCGTTTCGGGCTTGATGGCCGCTTCGATCGCCGCCGGATCCGTGGCATCGACCAGGGTCGGCGTGATGCCGGAACGATCACAAATTTTGTGAAGCAATCGATAGGCACCGCCGTACAGGTCGCTGCCGGCAATGACGTGATCGCCCGATCGCAACAGCATGGTGACCGCATGAATCGCCGCCATACCGGTGGAAAAGGCCAACGCCCCGCCGCCGGATGATTCATCGTCGCCGACCGCGGAATCCAAATTTGCCAAAGTGGTTTCCAACCTTCCGCGCGTCGGATTACCGCTGCGGGAATAATCAAATTCGCCCCACTGGCCGGCACCGGGTTGGCGAAACGTCGATGCGAAATGCACCGGCGGGACGACGGCACCGGTCTGTGGGTCCAAACCGTTACCCACGTGGATTGCTCGGGTGCAAAAGCTTGTCTTGCGTGAGCGTGCGTTGTCACCTTCGCTCATGCCGACAACGCCTGATCCAGGTCTGCGATCAGATCATCCGAATTTTCGATCCCGCATGAAAAGCGAATCATGTTGTCGGTGATGCCGAATTGCCGACGTTCCTCGGCCGTGTAGTGGTAATAGCTCATCACGTACGGCTGCTCGATCAACGATTCGGTGCCGCCAAGGCTGGGTGCGATTCGCGCAATTCGCGTCGCGTCGACCACACGGGACGTCTGTCGCCAATCCGCATCCTTGATTGTGAACGTGACCAAGCCGCCAAAGCCGGACATCTGCGCCGCGGCAATCGCGTGGGTCGGATGGCTGGGCAACCCCAAATAAAACACTCGATCGACCCGAGGGTGCTGCTGCAAAAACCGGGCGACGGCCATGCCGTTTTCGTTGTGACGCTGCATCCGCAGGTCAAACGTCTTCAAGCCGCGTTCCAGCAAATACAAGTTGTGTGGCGAATTGATGTTGCCAAGGCATCCGCGCATCGCCCGCACCGGGTCCAGGTCTTCTTTGCGACCGCACAACACACCGGCCAGCAAATCGTTGTGTCCGCCCAAGTACTTGGTTGCCGAGTGCAAAACGAAATCGATGCCATGTTCCAGCGGCCGGACGTTGGCCGGTGTCGCCAACGTGGCATCGATCAAGGTTTTCACACCGAACCGCCGACCGATGTCCGCAAAGGCGTCCAGATCGATCGCGGTCAAATGTGGGTTGGTGGGCGATTCGCTGACCAGCAATTTGGTACGGTCGGTGATGGCGGCGGCCATCGCATCCATGTCGCCAGTGGGGACTTGGATGGTGCGGACACCGAACCGGGCCAAGTGCTGGGCACAAAACTGTCGACTTCGATGGTAACACTGGTCAAAGAAAACGATCTCGTCGTCTTGGCCCAGCGACGTCATCAACAATCCGACCAAGGCGGACATGCCGCTGCTGTACAAGATCGCGTCTTCGGCGCGGTCCAGCGCCGCCAATTTGGCTTCGACCGATTTCTCGTTGGGACAACCGTATCGACCGTACTCTTCACGCTCGTGACGACCTTCGACAAAGTCGATCAGCTCGTCGGTGGACGAAAACGTGAACGTCGACGCGGTGTGGATGGGCGTGGTGATCGCACCGTCGGCTTTTTGCCGGGGTTCGCCCGCATGAACGCACTGCGTGGACAATCCGTACGACGACGGATGCGTCACCGGCACGGGCCGTGGCGAAGAATCGCCGGGAATACCAAACCGCTGGATTTCGCAGGCATTCGCCTTGGCGGTTGGTTCAGAAAGATCGACTCCCGCAGAGTCGCCCGAGCCGTTGGCCCGGAAATCGACATTCAATGACATCTCGATTGGCTCTTTAGCAGGTAAGGCTGCAAGCGGCCGCAAATCCCTAAAATACGAGTCGAACCTGAATGGGACCCCAGATCCGACGATCGCCAAGACTAGCCGGGCCGAATCTGGCCAGCAAGCCCTTTTCCACTTTCCAAGCTGGCGAATGTGGGTGAAAATGCAATCTTGCCTTTTCCGTGCCGACGTCGTCCCCCTTTCGTTCACTTCTCCGATCGACAACTCCTTGCCGCCGACCACCGGGCCCGCAAAGCTTGCATCGCCCTGCCCGACCGATATCGACTGCATCGCAACGCTCACGCCGCCGCGACCGCCCCGCCGAAGTCTGGTTTCTCCTGTTCGACATCCGCGTTTTCCATCATCGAGGCCATGATCGTGACTAAACGCGAAATGCATCCGCGTCGCACAGCAACGTCGCCGATCATGACCGCCTTCGCTTGGGCGGCGTTGACGATGGCCGGCATTCCAGACTCTTCGGTCGTGGCACAGCAAGCCACCACGCCCCCGTCGGCGTCGTCGAATCCGGCAGATTCCTCCGGCCAGACGGAAGCCAGCACATCACCACCGAAACCGATCGCCCACATCGCGCCGCTGTCGCCCGATCGGTACGAACAGGTCTTTGCCGAAGCCGACCCCGAACGCCAGTGGCGATCGGTCACCGGACCGCTGCGTTCGCAATCTGCCAGTGACGAGCCAAATGCGAACACACAAGAGGTTGCACCGGAGAGCCCCGATCGGGAAACATCCGATGCGACATCGCCACGATTGAAAAGTCGGCAAGAATTGGCCGAACAGTTTGGTCCGGCGTTGGAGACGATCGAGACGTTGATCGACCAACTGGGATCGTCCGACTTTGCCGTCCGCGAACGAGCATCGTCCAGTCTGTTGGAAAGCGGTTATCCGATCGTTCCGATTCTGCAACGCGGCGAAGCTCTATCGGGTGACCCGGAAGTGCGTCTGCGTCTGGGCCGCCTGCTGGCTCGACTGGAGGATCAGTATCAACGTTCGATCGAAACGGCATTCCTGGCGGGTACCGGAAATGACATGCCGGGCTGGTCGGTCGCGAAGAAGCTGATGGGGGATTCCGGTTGGGTTCGTGGCGAAGTGGTGATGATGTACCGCGAGGTTCCTGATCTGCTGCGTTCGCTGGAAGGAACCACGGACGACCGACGCCGGGCGATTCAAAAGGCTTTGAACACGCCCAACGCCAACTTCCGTTCGGTGATGGGCCCCGACACTCGTCCCGCACTGACGGCATTGCTGATGGCGGCGGCCGACCCAGATTTTGCACCGGAGCTGGCAACCGAGCGCGCGATGCTGAACCAATTGCGTCGCAGCCAAGGCGGATTGTTGTTGAACGGGAACGCATCGCGATCTTACGGAACCAATTTGTTTGGATCGTTTTTGCTGAAGACTTCCGATTCGGATCGCCCCGAATGGCTGTTCCACGCGTCGGATCGCAATGTACCCGCGGCGGGTGATTTGGCCGTTCGGACACTGGATGAAACCGACCAACCGCAAAGTTTGGTCCAGGCGATGGCCACGCTGGTACGCTTCGACCGTGACGACCAGGTCTTGAAGGTCACTGAATTTTTGGACGACCATCGCATGTTGGGACTGAACCAGATCCGCGACGGATCATTGCTGGACGTCCGCGTCAGCGACGTTGCGATGGCGACCGTGGCGGGGTTGTTGGGGCGTTCGACCATGGACATCGGATTCCCCGAAGACGCTAACTATCGCCAAGTCGGGTTGGACTACAACCGGCTGGTCCTGCCGGTCATCGAGGACGAAAAGACAAAACAGTTACGACGCAACATTCGCCGGAATGTCGACGAATTGGTCCGTCGTCACCGCGATCCGTCTGACCCGACTGATCAGCCAGAAGACGCCGATCAGCCTGGCAGCAGCGACCAGCAAGATCAGCCCAATCGACCATAATGAACTCGATATTCCGTTACGCCCCTTCCGTTGAACATGCCCGTTGCTCGTCCGTTTTGGACGCGTCACGGTGCTGGCCGTGTGGACTCGGCCACGAACAAGTCCACAACCTTGTCGGGCAATGCCCATCTTATTGACGTGTCGCCGTCGTACCGCGACACCGTCACTTTTTCATAAATCGATGATCGAAAGGAACATGCCACGTGCTTGGATACAGCGATTACTGCGACGAGTATTACGTGAACATGAACTTGAGCACCGAAATGAGCCTGCCGCAGACCCGCGAATCGGTGCTGCACTATTTTGAACAGGTTCGTCGTCGCTATCCCAGCATGGTCAACTTCTACAGTCGCGAGCCGAACGAGTTTGTCCTGGAAGAAGAAAAGGACAACGGCACGTATCGCTGGGTCGGAACGGAGACGAAGCGAGTCAACAGCGGCGTGGTCAATCCGGAATCCTATGATTCGGCGTGCCAGCAACACCGGGCCGTTTTGGATTTGGTGCCCTATGAACTGTCCGTCAGCCCCCTGGATTGCGAATCGCTGAGCGTGATGCTGGGGTTCGACTTTGCCTACAAAGGCAACCACAACGAAATCCTGACCGAGGCGATCGGCATCGCGCCGGGCTTGGAAAAATTCGCCAACCTGCCCTATGGCAAGGTATTATCGAATGAACCGGCGATCCAGTTTTCGCTGGACGAAGAATGCCGAACACAGTGCCGAATCGGCTTTGAATCAAGGACCAATGCGTACCAAATCCGCACGGGCGAATTCACCGAAGACCAGCTGAGCGTTTATTTGACGGTCCGCCGTTACGACAGCTTGGCTCCGACCGAGACGTATGTGTCTGAATTTGATCGCCTGTCGTCACTTTGTCGCGATTTGGTCGACGAGTATTTGATTGAAAGCGTTCTGCAACCACTGCAAAAAACGATCAGTTTGCGCTAATTCGCCCCAGCGGCACGATCGTTGCAACCGACCGATTCGGACCCACCCCAGATGACTTTCGGGAGACCTTCGAAAGTGTGCACGAAATTGAAACGATACGCCGCACTGGCATTGGCCGGTTGCCTGTTTGCCGGTGTCGATTCGGCCCGCGGCCAAGACATTGCCCCGGGAATCACCTACGGCGGTGAACTGCCGGCCCCGGTCGGTGAACCGGATGAACTGTCGGGCGCCGACGCCGAATCCGGCGCCGTCTTTGACGCACCATCCCAAAACGACTCGGCCGATGCAGCGACCGACACCGACAACACGCGGCGGGCCAGCGATTCCGCCGAGGCAGCCGATGATTCGACGCCCGAGTTTGATCAGCTGGTTCAGTCGATCGATCGGCTTTCGCGACTGATCCGTGGTTTGCCCAGCAGCGTGAACCGTGCCGACGAGTGGCAGTTCACCGTCAATCAGGTTGCACAAGACGTTCGCGATTTGGCCGACCAAGACGATCAACAAAGCATTGAAACCATTCGCGCGATGAGCCAGTCGTTGCGTTTGCTGGAACGTTCGATCCGCGACGTGATGAGCCAAGGGATGCCGACCGATCAATTCAACGCGGTGCGTCAACTGCGTGACGTTTTGACGGGCGAAGTCTATACGGCGCTCTCACCCTGGGAACAAGGTGCCGGAATCACCCCGGAAACTTGGTCGCCGTCGACCCGTGGTCGCGTCGTCGGCCGGGCGCCGATCCAATCCGGCGGCGACCGCGTGATCGCGCGGCCGGTGATGCCGGTGCCCGAAGCCACCATCGATCCGTATTCGTCGTATCGCCCATCGATCACCGAGGAATACCGATACGTGCCGGCGCGTCCACGATTCGAATTGGAGATCGACATTCCCGCTCCACCAATCGCACCCTACGGTGTCGCCGTCCCGTATCCGCCGGCACGCGGCTATCGTTACGGCTATGGGCCGATCTATGGTCCCCGCGATTACTTCTATCGCGGCTACGCCGTTCCGCCGGTTCCGGTCGCACCGCTGGGAGGTCTGCGGATCGACATCCCGATCGGACCACTGGGGCCCTTCGGAATCGGGTTCTAAATCCGGACGATCGCCAAGCGATTCAAGCCGTGACGGTTCGCGTCAGCCCGTTGGCCAGAATGTGGTCACGCAAACGATCACGGCAACGCATCGCAAAATCGGCGATCGGATCCGTGCGATAACTGGGATACGTCCAGCGGTGGTGGATCCACCGCCGGCCGACGTAGTTCAAGGTGACTTCGGCGAAGATGCCGTCACGTAAATACATCCGGTGGTCCCGATCCTTGACCGTCGCCAAGACCCACTTGGCTTGGGTGATGTAGCCGACGTCCAAGTTGATCGGCCGCGGCACATCGGCGTCGATCCGTTCGGCTAATTCGGATTCCCACCGGTTGGTCGAAGTCTTCCACGGTGCCAGTCCGGCAGGATCCGCAAAGCCCTCAAAAGCGACCACCTGTTTGACCAGGCCATCGCCCATCGTCGGCGTGTAGAACCCGCCGGCTTCGAAGGCCAGCGGCTGACTGGTTTCACAAACCGGCCCCCAACGCTGGACCAGCCAATCAATCGCCTCCTGACGCCACGCTGCCTGTTTTGCGATGACGCCGCAAATGCGTACGACCGGTTCGACGGGACGCAGATCGCTCACGATAACCGTTGGGTTCAATGCCGGGGAACAGAACCAGCCGTTGGTCGGCTGCGCGAAATCGGGACGAGCGACTAGAATCCTACGCCGTTCGACCTTTCGCCATCATTGAATCTTATCCGACGCCGGAAACCCTATGCACCCTTGGATCGCCCAGCGCACCACGACGTTCGACAGCAGCGGTATTCGCAAAGTCTTTGACCTGGCCGCCAAACTGAAAGACCCGGTCAATCTGTCGATCGGTCAGCCGGATTTTGATGTGCCGCAGCCCATCCAAGACGCGGCGATCCAAGCCATCCGTGACGGCAAGAACGCCTATTCCCCGACGCAAGGGATCGCACCGCTGCGTGATGCGATAGGAAATCGCGTACAGAAACAATTCCGGCACGACGACCGCGACGTTTTCATCAGCAGCGGCACCAGCGGCGGACTGGTGTTGTCGATGCTGGCGATGATCGACCCGGGCGATGAAGTGATCTTCATGGATCCCTATTTCGTCATGTACCCGGCACTGATTCGGCTGTGTGGCGGGGTTCCCGTACCGGTCGATTCGTATCCCGATTTTCGGCTGCACGTTGATCGGATCGAAGCCGCCATCACTGACAAAACCAAGATGATCCTGGTCAACAGCCCGGCCAACCCGACGGGCGTGACGGCGACGGAACAAGAATTGCGCGACGTGGCGTTATTGGCGAAAGACAAAAACATCGCGTTGTTGTCCGATGAAATCTATTCCCAGTTCATGTACGACGCGCCGTTCTATTCGCCGGCGACCGACAACGACCAGACGATCGTGATCGACGGCTTCAGCAAGAGTCATGCGATGACCGGTTGGCGGGTCGGATACGTCCACGGACCGTCGGAAATCATCGCGACGATGCTGAAGATTCAGCAGTATTCGTTCGTCTGCGCCCCTCAGCCTGCACAATGGGCCGCGCTGTCGGCGTTGAACGTTCCCTTGACCGGACACATCGATGATTACCGCCACAAACGTGATTTGGTGATGCAGGGGTTATCGGAAAAGTACGAAATCGAAAAACCCGGCGGCGCGTTTTATGCGTTTCCCAAAGCCCCTGGATCCAGCGGCGAAGCGTTCGTGCACCGCGCGATCGAAGCGGGGTTGCTGATCATTCCCGGCAATATCTTCAGCGAACGGGATTCTCATTTCCGAATCAGTTTTGCCGCGAGTGACGAAACGTTGCACCGGGGAATTGAGATTCTGAATCGACTGGCGTCGTGATTCGTGGTGGGGTCGCGTTTCTTTGCCAGCCACGGGTTCGGGAAACTTCGCCAACACGCCCGACGCTAGCGACTTCATGAGCCGCAAGGCGCTAGCCGCGGGTTTAGGACCAACGGATGAACGCTACTTTCGGCGGAGCGAAAGGCGACTTTGTGAGCCGCACGGCGCTAGCCGCGGGTTCTGTAGCGTCCTGTTTCGACTGCTTGTTAACCGGACCGGCGGCTAGCGCCTTGCCGCTGATTCCTGCGCCGCAGGGCGCTAGCCGCGGGATTAGGACTGACGGAAGAACGCTACTTTCGGCGGAGCGAAAGGCGACCATATGAGCCGCACGGCGCTAGCCGCGGGTTCTGTAGCGTCCTGTTTCGACTGGTTGTTAACCGGACCGGCGGCTAGCGCCTTGCCGCTGATTCCTGCGCCGCACGGCGCTAGCCGCGGGTTTAGGACCAACAGAACAACGCTACTTTCGGCGGAGCGAAAGGCGACTTTGTGAGCCGCACGGCGCTAGCCGCGGGTTCTGTAGCGTCATGATTTGACTCGTTGGCAATCGAACCGGCGGCTAGCGCCTTGCCGCTGATTCCTGCGCCGCAAGGCGTTAGCCGCGGGTTTAGGACCAACGGAACAACGCTTCTTTCGGCGGAGCGAAAGGCGACTCTGTGAGCCGCACGGCGCTAGCCGCGGGTTCTGTAGCGTCCTGTTTCGACTGGTTGTTAACCGAACCGGCGGCTAGCGCTTTGCCGCTGATTCCTGCGCCGCAAGGCGCTAGCCGCGGGTTTAGGACCAACGGAACAACGCTTCTTTCGGCGGAGCGAAAGGCGACTTTGGGTTCGCCCGCACGGTCACTGGCTGGCGATCATGCCGTCCAGGGCGACGGTTTCACCGAAATCATACGGGTGGAACAGTCGGCCGACGCGAGCAGCCAGAACCGACAGGTACAGCTTTTCAAACTTCGTTTCCGTCGTTTCGCTGACGTGCTGGCCGGCGTTCTCCGGATAGGTGAACTCGTCGATGTCTCGCGAGAACAACAAACTGCCGTCGGCGGGATCGATCAATTCGACTGTCGCGCTGCATTGGCCGCGATAAAGACTCTGGCCGTCACGCAGCGAAAGATCTGTCACGTCAACGACCAACACTCGATCCGCTTTCAGGTCTTTGCCCAGCTGAGCAAATTCCATGTTGTCAAAGCCGTTTTCGTCGCGCCACTGTTGCACTTCGTCTTCGCGAACCAGACGCAAGTCTTTCAATTCGCTGGTCAAGATTTGCCCCACCTGGCGGCTCAAGAAACGGCTGGCGGTGTCGTTGCTGTACCGGCTGGCTTCGGTCAGCGTGACGACGGCGATCCGTTTGTCTTTCAGGTCTTTGTAGTTCTCGTATTCCGGCGGGATTTTGTCGGCTCCCACCGCGTGCATCAGGTTGGCGGCGATTCCCAGGCAACCACACTGGGTGGACGTCAACGTCACAGCAGCGAAAACGGCCAAGCACACCATGGGTGTCAGGCGTTTCAGGATTTGTTGGACATCAAACGGACGGAATCGCGGTCGTTTCATCGTGAAGCTCGAGTCGGGAAAGCCGGCAGGTGCGTCTGGCGTGATACGAAGTTCACCAAGGGACGCGAAAGCCCGATTTATCCGAAAACCCGCACGAAAACGACTATTTCGATTCGCTCAGACGGCGGATCAGGTCCGTTTCGGCCGAATCATAGGCCCGACCGTCGGTGTGAAAGATGTCGTGAAACCAAGGATCGGGCATCGACGTGTAGGCGGCTTGCCAAGAATCCCAAGGATAGATCGTTTGAGACCGGCCGTTGACGAAACCCCAGTTGTACGCCCCCACGTTCAGTTCCTTCAGGATCGGCAACACGCCGGCGAAGGTGCTGTTGTTGCCACGCGCCATGTATTCGGTGCACAACAAAGGTCGCCCCAGAGCCAACAGACCCTCCATTTTGCGACGCGCCGTCTGCGGCCCACCATAGGTGTGAAACGAATGGACGTCGTTGTTGTCCAGCACCAAGCGGTCGATCGGTCGCGGACGATTGATGTAGTCGCCTGTCCATAGTCCGACCGTCAGCGGTTGTGACGGATTGACCTTTCGAGCCCAGCGGAACGTTTTTTCCAACAGTTCTTGGGCCCGCTGTCGTTTGACATCCGGATTCAATTCCAAGTTCTGGCCGGCCAGGCCATAGGAGTTTCCGTTGCCATTGTCCGGCTCGTTGAACAAGTCCCAGATCAGCACTCGTGAATCGTCGGCGTAGCGACGCAGCACCGATTGCACATAAGGCTTCAGTGCGTCCTGCCCGGCGGGATCGTCCAAGATCTTTCGGCCGGGCGATTGGACCCAGCCGGAATTGTGAACACCGGGCAACGGTTGTGGCTGTAAACCCGCAACAGGGTTCGGATGCCAGACGCCGTCAAAGAAAACGAACATCGTACGGATACCGTGCGAATCGGCGATCTCCAGATACCGGTCGACACGGCGAAAGAATCCTTCGGCATCGGTTCGCCAAGGAATGTCGTGCAAGAACACCCGCATCGTGTTCATACCGATCTTTTCGGCATAGCCCAATTCGCGGTCGATCGTGTCCGGATCGAAGGTGGCTTCCTGCCACATTTCCAGTTGGTTGATCGCGGTGGACGGGACGAAGTTGGCGCCCAGTGGCCAATCGATTTGGCGGTACCAATTGTTCGCACGCTTGGCTGACCAGCGACCGGCGATGGTGGACGATTGGGCGTCCACCGCAGCGGCCTTTGGCTTGGCTTGCCCCTTGCCGTTCTTCTTTTTACCGGCGGCAGATTTCGTTCCCGCTCGCGGGACAGCCTGTGGGTACGTTGCCAGAATCGCCGACAAGCGACGCACTACTTGCGGCATGTCGGCGGCCAAGTTTTTCGTTTCCAGCGGATCCGATTGGTAATCGTAAAGTTCGTATTCCGCGTCCAAGTCGGGTGCCCCGATTCGCTTCCATTGGACCAGGCGATAGCGGTCGGTACGAATCGCGCGTCCCATCATTTTTTTGGGGTACGCATGGTAAGCGTGATCGCGAACACGCGCATCGGGGTCTTTCAACACCGGCACCAAGCTGACACCGTCGATCGGCTGTGGACCGGTGGGTTTCGGCAAGCCGGCCAGTTCCGCCAGCGTCGGATAAATGTCGACCGTCTCGGTCAATTGACCGGTGGACGATCCCGGCTCCGCGATTCCCGGCGCGACAATCACGATGGGAATCCGATTGGCTTGTTCATAATTGGTGTGCTTGGTCCAAATGCCCAAATCGCCCAAGTGGAAACCATGATCGCCCCACAGCACGATGATCGTGTTGTCGTCCAAGCCTAGTCGGTCGACCGCTTGGACGACTTTACCGATTTGTGCGTCGACAAAACTGGTCGCCGCGTAATAACCGTGAATCAGATTCCGTTTCAAATCATCGCTGTACGACGCCTCACGCTCTTCCGGTACCGGCTTGTAATTGCTGATTTCACCGCCGCGTTTGCCGGCCACCTCCGGTGCACCTTGTGGTAACTGCTCGTTGTCCGGCATGGGCAACTCGGCCGGATCGTACAGGTCCCAGTACTTTTTCGGGGCCGAAAACGGCAGGTGCGGTCGCGCGAAACCGGTGGCGATGAAGAACGGTGTGCCCTCGGTTTGGCGTCGTTTCTTGGCGGCTTCCAATCGCCGGATGGTTTCTTCGGCGACCCGTCCGTCGGCATAGGCCGTGTCGGCGACGTCGGGTGATTCATAGGCGGCGCCGCGAGGCAGCGACTTGATTTCGCCCAATTTCTGGTTGGTAAAGAAGGCTTCTTCGCGAGTCAGATTGCCGCCATCGGTGCTGGCCGGATCGACGTATTCGATCACTTTTTCTTTGAAGTGCGGCACCTGGAACGATTCGGGATCACCGATGTTCCCGTGTCCGATGTGAAAGACCTTGCCCAACGATTCGGTGCGATACCCGTTTGCGGCAAAATGCTGGGGCATCGTTACCGCATCGGGATGCGATTCACGCAACCGATTGCCCAGCCCGTACAGCCCCGTGGACGTGCTGTGCGATCCCAACATCAACGTGAACCGGGACGGTGCACAAACGGCTTGGTTGCAATATGCGGCGTCGAAACGCATGCCCCGACGTGTCAGATCGTCCAGATTCGGCGTCTGGGCCGTTTCGTTGCCGAACGCGCCGATCGCCGGCTTCAGGTCGTCCACCAGGATCAACAAAACGTTGGGACGGTCGTCGGCAAGACCGATCGACGTGGCAGCGAAAGACACCGCGAAAAAGGCAGCCAGCAAAATGCGCATCATGGATCCAAGACCCGTCGGGAAAGATGGGGTGGGAAGCAAGGTGGGATGGGGGCATCATGCGCCGGATTGAACCCCGACGCAAAATCGTTCAATGACAGACATACGATCCGAGACGGCAAAATCTGTTCACAGGGATTCGCATTGAGCGAATCAGCCGAGATCGTTTTGAACAATATGAGCGCCGCGTGCGGGGCGACTGGCAAAAGCGTCCGCGGTCTTTCCGGTCGCTTTTTCGTAGCCGTCGGCCATGGCCGCGATCACGTCGGATGCCTTGGCCGAATCCACCAGGCTGACGGTACAGCCGCCGAAACCGCCGCCCGTCATACGGGATCCGTAAACGCCACCCTCGGGGCCGATCTTTTCGGCCAAGTCGACCAGACAGTCCAATTCACCACAGCTGACTTCGTAATCATCGCGCAGCGAGTTGTGGCTGTCATACATCAGCCGTCCGACGGTATCCAAATCACCGCTTTGCAGCGCTTTGGCGGTTTCCAAGGTTCGTGCGATTTCGCCGATGATATGACGCGCGCGTCGGAACCGTTCGTCGCCCAGTTCGTCTTTGCATCGTGCTAGATCATCGGCGGAGACGTCACGCCAGTTGTCGGCCTCCAGAATTTGCTTGGCTTCATCACACTGTTGACGTCGTTGTGCGTATTCGCCGCCGGCCAACTCGTGTTTGACGTTGCTGTTGGTGATGACGATCGACACGTCGTCTCGGGCGAACGGCACCGCTTCGATTTCTTGGCTGCGGCAATCCAACAACATGAATTCGCCATCGCGGCCAAAGACGCTGCTGAATTGATCCATGATCCCGCACGGCACGCCGGCGAAATCGTGTTCGGCTTTTTGAGCCAAAAGCGCTTTGTCGGCCAGGCCAAGCGTCTTGCCGCTGATGGCTTCGACCAACGTCGCGGTGGCGACTTCCAACGCCGCACTACTGGACAATCCGCCGCCCAGCGGAACGTTGGAGGTGAAAGCCGCGTCGAAAGCCAGCGAGTCGATGCCCTGCCCCGCAAAACCCGCCAGGACACCTTGGGGATACTTCGACCAGCCCTTTTCGCCCGGCTGGTGGTCATGGCCGGTCTGATAGGCGGCGTCTTGCCGAAGATCCACGCTGTACAGACGGACCGCATCGTCGTCGTTGGTGTCGGCCGCAATCACGACGTATCGCTCGATCGCCATCGGCAATACAAAACCGTCGTTGTAGTCGATGTGTTCGCCGATCAAGTTCACGCGACCGGGAGCCGCGACGACGATCGTAGCCGGACGACCGAAACGAGACTCAAATTCGTCGCGGGCCCGGCGGCAAAGCGCTTCGGTGGATTCGGTCGGTGATAGCGCAGTCATGCGAAAAACCTGAGATCGGCGGAGATCGGAGAGTAGCGGGGCCCCGAGTGTAACCACCCGACCGGCGAACCGACAATTGACGCTGACGCACACCTGCACACTGTGCGACGGTTTGAAGCACCGGGCTGGTGGAGGTAGGCGGGTGGAGGGCCGGCGGGTGACAGGTGGTGTCGGGCGTGAGGCGAATTGGAGAATCGCAGAGCAAAGTCGCCGATCGATTTCGCTCGCCGAGCCGGTCACCTAATCCTCATCGGTCGCCACGACGTAGGCGGTGGCGTGAGTCCGACAGGCCGCCAGACTGACATGCAGCGTTTCAATGCCGTGCATTTCAGCCCACTGCTGGGCTCGCCCATACAGACTGATCGACGGCCCGGTCGCGCGATCCACGACGACTTCGATGTCCGTCCACATGATCTGTTGGCGGTAACAATTCATCGCCTTCAACGTCGCCTCCTTGGCCGCCCAGCGGCTGGCGAACATCTGTGACGCCTGAGCCGATTCCACACAGCGATCGATTTCCGATCCCGTGTACACGCGCAACAAAAACTGTTCACCGTGTCGGTCGATCATGTTGGCGATCCGGACACATTCCACAATCGTGGTACCGATCCCAAGTGTGGCCATCGCCCGTCGCATCCCTTGTAAGCAGACCGGCGGAGCCAAAGGTCACTGGGGCCGCAACATGATCGAACCGCGGCGATCCGATTGCGTCGCCGGAAACGTCAAACCGATTCCTGCAGTCCGCAATTCTTCTTCGCCCGGCTCAGCACCAACGCGGCCGCTTCGCGGGCCCGCCGGGCGCCATCGCGAAGGACTTCATGGACATAGTCCAAATTAGATTCTAGTTCCGCGCGGCGCTGCCGTGCGTCGGCAAAGTAGGCTTCGCTGGCTTCGGCCACCGCTTTTTTGACTTCCCCGTACCCAAAGCCGCCGCGACGATACATGGCCGCCATTTCGTCGATCTGATCTTGTTCGGCGAACAACTGGAACAGCTGGAACAAGTGATCGCCTTCGGGTTCCTTGGCGTCTTCCATCGGGCGACTGTCGGTCGTGATCCGCATGATCTGTTTGCGGATCTTTTTCACTTCGCCGAACAGCGGCAGCGTGTTGTCGTAACTTTTGCTCATCTTTTCCCCGTCGGTCCCGGGCACCTTCGCACCATGGACCAGCGTCTGGGCTTTGGGGATGACGAACGTTTCGCCGAAGTGATGGTTGAACGCCTGGGCCAAATCACGGGTGACTTCGATGTGCTGGATCTGGTCCTGGCCGACGGGCACCAGCTGGCTGTCGTAGGCCAAAATGTCAGCCGCCATCAACACGGGGTAATTGAACAGCCCCGCGTCGGCCGCCAGCCCCTTTGCCTTTTTGTCTTTATAGGCATGGCATCGTTCCAGCAAACCCATCGGTGTGCCGGTCATCAGGATCCAACACAATTCGCTGACCTCCGGCACCTGCGACTGCACGAACAGCGTCGCCTTTTTCGGGTCCAGTCCCAACGCCAACAAATCCATCGCCGCGTTGATCGTGTTTTCACACAACGCATCGGCCTGGCGGACCGTCGTCAACGCATGCAAGTTGGCGATGAAGTAGAAGCCTTCGTTGTCCTCTTGCAGATCAATGTACTGGCGGATGGCTCCGAAATAGTTGCCCCAGTGGGGACGACCGGTCGGCTGGATACCGGAAAGACAACGCATAACGCAGACTGAACGGGTTTGGGCGGAAAACGGCGGATCGTGAATCGACGCATCGGTCGACGTTGTTGTGGCGTCTAATTCTGCGCGACCGCGACGTTTTCGCGAAGCGGGGCGGCACGACCAGCGGGCATCTCCGGCGGTGGTTCCAAAACCCCGCGGCATCGTCGCCAAAACAACACGCCTTCGACCGCCATCCAAACCTGCAGCCCCAGAATCACGATGCCGAACAAAACCAACACCGTCGACCCCGACGGGATCCAGTTCCAATACAGGTCATAGGTGATCGCCCAGGCCGGCATCAGCATCATCACGATCATCGGAAACAGAATCGCAGCCAACGGCTTGCTGCGTCGTGACAGATAAAACAACGCGACCATTAGTGCCAGCCCGGCCAGCAACTGGTTGGTCGCACCAAAGAGCGGCCACAGAATCAAACCGCCCTTGCCCGGCTGATCTCCGGCGAACACGGCGATCGACAGCCCCACGACCACTGCGATGGCCGTCGCCACGTACTTGTTGGCCAACACCGGTGCGCGAGCACTGAGTGCCAGTTCGCTGATGACATAGCGTTGCAATCGAGTCGCGGTGTCCAGCGTGGTGGCCGCGAAACAGGCCACCAGCGTCGCCATTAAGGCCACGCCCAGCTTCAGCGGCAAGCCGACGGCGGTCAAAAAGTTCGCTCCGCCGTCGATGAACGCGGCCAATTTCTTCGACAAGTCCTGCTTTTTCCATCCCGCGTTGGGATCGCCATCGGCGCCGGTGCGATAGTAGTCTCGCCAAGCCTGTTGGCCCGTCGCCGCTTGACGGCTGAACGAGGCAATGCCGTCTTCGCCCACCGTCCGTGTGACTTTGCCCATTCCTACACCGGCACAACACGCCAGAATCACGATCACCGCCAACATGCCTTCCAGCAACATGCCGCCATAGCCGACCGCTTGCGCATCACCGGCTTTTTCCAATTGCTTGCTGGTCGTTCCGCTGCTGACCAAACAATGAAACCCGCTGCAGGCGCCACATGCGATGGTGATGAACAGGAAAGGCAAGATCGGTGGCGCATCAGCCGGGATCTCTTTGGCGATCGCCGGCGCGGACTGCGTCAGGTCGGCCGCACCGGTGGTCGACGCCACGCCCACACCGACGACGATCAACGCCAATGCCAAAAACAATTGCAGACTGTTGATGTAATCACGCGGCTGCAACAACAACCAGACCGGCAACACCGACGCGACATAGGCATAGGCCAACAAGATGACCGTCCATACGACCACCGGATTCAAGTACTTTGAATCTGCAGGCAAGATCCCGGCCAAGTCCAGTGGCATCACGTAGGCGCCGACATAGACCGCCATATACAGCAACGTCAGCCCGATCAGGCTGGGCATCAACAACCCGCCGCCACGACGGTACACCCACCATCCGATCATCACCGCCACGGGCATCGCGATCCAAACGCTCAACACCGATTCGGGATACAACGCAAAGATCACCGCGATGACCAAACCAAAGATCGCCAGCACGACCGACAAAGCCATCGCCAAGACGGTCAGAAACAGAATCTTTGCCCGCGGCGACACCAATCGCCCCGCCGCTTGGCCGATCGACTGGCCCTTGTTGCGGATGCTGATCACCAGAGCCGACAAATCGTGGACACCGCCGATCAGGATCGAACCGAAAACAACCCACAACAGCGCCGGCAACCAGCCCCAAAACACTGCCAACGCCGGGCCGACAATCGGGCCGGTTCCCGCGATGCTGGTGAAGTGGTGACCGAAAACGATGCTACGCCGGGTGGGAACGTAATCGACATCGTCACGCAATTCTTCGCTGGGCATCACCGCGTCGTCGGTCAGGGCGAACAGCTTTCGCGCCAGCCAGCGGCCGTACGTGTGATAGGCGACCAGAAAGCCCAGCATCGAAGCGACGGCGACAATCAGGGTGCTCATTGGCGATGGTTACGGCAAAGGGTTGGCGACCGGGCGGATCGTCGCGGCAAACGCGTCGGACGGTTTCCACCACGCCAAAAGGTTCAGGCGGTGCCGGAAATTAGGTCCGTTTTTGACGCCGGAATTCCGGGCAATGGTCGCCCCTGGGGCGGATATTGGTGGCCACCTATACTAACGCTGCCGAACCGGACGCACACGGCGCTGCGGAGCCCCGGCGGGCAAAATTCGGCTTGCCCGATTCCCAAAATGCCGCCCCGGCATGACGGGCGTTTTGATCCACGCGGCGCCGCTTTGGCACTCCTCCGGTTCCTTTGGTCATTGCAATGATGACGCCTTCGTCGATGGCCCCCCAGCGACACGAACGATCCGACAACGACACCAGCATTCACCTTCTGTGAGGAAAGACAGATCCATGGCTGACTCCATCGAAAAAACCATCATCATCGGCAGTGGACCGGCCGGCTGGTCGGCTGCCATCTACGCCGCCCGCGCCAACCTGAACCCGGTCTTGTACGAGGGAACCGTCAAACCGGAAATGATCCCGCTGGGACAATTGGCTTACACGACCGAAGTGGAAAACTTTGCGGGCTTTCCCGCCGGTAACATCCGCGCGTTCGTCGAATCCGCGGTTGACAAGGACCGGCATTACAACTTGCCCATGGTCCCCCAAGGCCACGAAAAGGACGGCCAGCCGCACTACGCGGTCCAAGGCGTCGAGCTGATGGAATTGATGAAGCAACAGGCGCTGAATTTCGGCACCAAAGTCGTTTCCGATGACATCGTCGGCGTGGATTTCAACAGCGGCGGCGTCCACACGCTGCACACCGGCAGCGGCGAATCGGTGAAGACTCATACCGTGATCGTGGCCACAGGCGCGCGTGCGAATTACTTGGGCCTGCCCAGCGAAGAAGCCTACAAAAACAAGGGCGTCAGCGCGTGTGCGGTCTGCGACGGCGCTTTGCCGATCTATCGCAGCAAGCCGTTGGCCGTCGTCGGCGGTGGCGATTCCGCGGTGGAAGAAGCCACGTATCTGGCCAACCTGAAGAACGCCGCGACGATCTACATGATCATCCGTCGCGACGAAATGCGTGCCAGCAAGGTGATGCAGGACCGCGCGATGAATCACCCCAACATCGAAATCAAGTGGAATCGTGTCGTCGACGAAGTCTTGGGCGACGGCAACCAAGTCAACGCGTTGCGGCTGAAGAGCACCGTGGATGACGAAACGGAAAACTTGGACGTCGGCGGATTGTTCCTTGCGATCGGACACACGCCCAACACGGCGTTCCTGAAAGACGCCCTGAAGATGAACGACGAAGGTTATCTGCAGTGGACCAAGCCGTTCCGGACCAACACCGAAGTCGACGGAGTGTTCGCCGCCGGTGACGTTGCCGACGATTACTACCGTCAAGCGATCACATCAGCCGGCACCGGGTGCATGGCCGCTCTGGATGCCGAACGCTACCTGGGCGAAAAAGACGTTTGATCGGCATTGCCCCTGACCTCGCGGGTCGGCATCCGATCCGCGTTGTGGGCCGGCGATGGGACCGTGCGTCCGGCGGTTTGCCGTGAAAGCCGCGAATCGTTGAAACGCAATTCTTTCCCGACGTCGCCGCCGTTGGTGGCGACGTTGACCGGCCGCAGTCGCAACTTTCCACCAGGTTCGCTTTGCCCGGACAAGCCTGATGCGGCAAGTAAACCGGTCAGACAAACGACGAAGCTGAACAGCGTCATCCGCATGATTGGGTGCCCCGAATAAGACGGTCAGAAAAGATGGGTCGCCGGATCGCTGGTGCCTTCCATCGATCAACGACGCCCCCGCATCGCCGACCGTTGCATCCGACAAGGAAACCCTAGGCCGAATTGTCGGACGATTCGGTAAGTTTTTTGGGCGTGCGACATGTTGGCACGATTTCACGCCCGGTGGGTATCCCGCGGTGAAGACTTCGCCCGTTATCCATCATGGCTCCGCCGCATCTGTGCAAAAACCTGGGGACGAAACGCGAACCATCGGCGGTCGTTTCCTTCCGGCTCGGTCACAGTGGATCAACGCCAACGCTGCCGACGGGGTTCAACGCCAACGCTGGCGACGGTGCAAGGCTTGTGACCGATTCTCTGGCTTGCAACCATTCTCAGGCTTGCAACTGAGTCTCGCGCGTCGTTGTGTTTGGGTGGATGATCTTTGCGCCCCCGCTGAACCTTTCCTGCTAGTTTCGTCGGCCCACAGCGTCTGATATTCTGTCGATCCCTCGCTGTGCGTCAGGCGGTACTTCGATCGATGTCCTCTGCGCGTTGCCTCCATTCCCCCCTGTGTTGACAGCCCCCCTCAGGACTCAGCAATGTCAGAACAAGCAAGCTCGTCACAAGCAGCCGTTTCGGATGCAATGAAAGCTGAGATCGCTGAGCTCGAACGTCTCAATGGGCTGCCCTTTGCATCTTCCGCGTTGGGCTACATTAAACGGACCGGGCCCGGGTTGTTGCAAAGCGCCATGACATTGGGCGCCGGAAGTGCTGCGGCATCCGTGATCGCCGGTGCATCGTTTGGATACAAACTGTTGTGGGTCCAGCCGGTTGCGATGTTCTTGGGCGTCATGATGCTCGGTGCACTCAGCAATGTGGTTTTGACCACGGGCGAACGGCCTTACAAATCGTTCGGACGCGAGATCGGAAAATGGCTGGTCGTCTTGTGGGCGCTTGGCACGATCATGTCGTCGATCATTTGGCACTTTCCGCAATATGGTTTGGCCGCCAGTGCCGCGCGTGACCTGGGTGCGTTGCAGGAAATCGTTAGCATCCCGCCAGAAATCACCGCAGCCAGCAGCGCCGTCGACGAGGCGATGAAAACGAATGATCCCGCGATCATTGACCAGGCCAAAGCGAACCTGAGCAAGGTCACCAGCGAAAGCACGCCCTTGGGTCTGGGGTTCACAACAGCCGGCTTGGCAATCAGTTTCGGGATCGGAATTTTGATCTTGTGCATCAATATCGTGACCACGTTCAACTACGGCGGCGATTCCAAGGGCGTTCGAATTTACGAGTGGTTTCTACGCGGCTGCATTGCCTTGGTCGTCGTGATGTTCGGAATCGTGGTGGTCGCCAAAATTGATGTCGTGGCGGCCGAAGCGGGGGAGATCTTCAAAGGCTTCATCGGCTGGTACGGAATCCCGAACCTGTGGAACGTCGATGGTTCACTGAACAACAGCACGGTCACCCAAGTGCTGGGGATGCTTGGTGCCGCGGTCGGTATCAACATGACGTTCCTGTACCCGTACTCGCTGTTGAAAAAGGGTTGGGGCGTTCACCACAAAAAGCTTGCCCGCTGGGATTTGGGCATGACGATGTTCTTGCCCTTCGTGCTGGTGACCTCGCTGGTGATCATCGCGATGAAGGTCGGCGGAGTTTATGACGGCGCGGATGTCGTCAACACAACGATTCGCCCGCTGGGCGCGGCCAAGGCGCTTGGTGGTGTGCTTGGTGAAAACGCCGGCCGCGTGATCTTCGACTTGGGCTTGATCGGGATGACCTGCGGTGCGATCAGCACGCACATGGTCGTTTGCGGATTCACTTTCTGTGAAATGCTGGGGCTGGAACAAACCAAAAAGCGTTTCCGATTGTTCGCCCTGACTCCCGCGATCGGCATCCTGGGCGTTGTGGCGACGTTGCCAATTTGGTTCCCGGTCGCGGCATCGGCCGTCTGCTTTACGATGTTGCCGATCGCATACCTGACGTTTTTGATCATGAACAACAAGCGAAGCTACATCGGCGATGCCGTTGGCAGTGGGGTTCCGCGATTTCTGTTCAACTCCATCTTGGTGATCGCGCTGGCCGTTGCCACCATCGGATCGGGGATCAAAATCTACGGCAACGTGATCAAGAAGATCATGCCAGCCAAAGAGCCTGCGGCCGAACTCGTTGTGCCGACCGATTCGAAGGTCTAATCAGTTCATCCGCCTTGCGGATTCCAATGATAAAGTCGGCTGCTAGCGACAATACCGGTTTGCAAAGATAAGCCCGTTTCCAACATTGAACCCCAGAGCGTTCCTACGAGAGTGCCCGGAACAAGGACGAAGACAAGATGAGCACTTGGACCTCTGTGGCGGAAGCCCGAAAAGAATCAGCGATTGGACCCGATGTCGAAATTCGCGGCTGGGTACGGACACGCCGTGATTCCAAAGGCGGGTTCAGTTTCATCGAAGTGAACGACGGCAGCTGTTTCGGCAGTCTGCAGGTCGTCGCGCCCGGCGAACTGTCGAACTACGAATCGGAAATCAAACGCCTGGGGGCCGGGTGCAGCATCGTCGCGATCGGACGCTTGGCCGAATCGCCCGCCAAAGGCCAGGCGACTGAAATGCAGGCCGACGAGATCCGCGTCTTGGGTTGGGCCGACGGCGAAACGTATCCGCTGCAGAAAAAACGCCACAGCTTTGAAAAACTGCGTGAATGGGCCCACTTGCGGCCCCGAACCAACACGTTCGGTGCTGTGATGCGGGTCCGTGATTCGATCAGCCGGTCGACGCACGACTTCTTTCACGACGAAGGCTTCTTTTATCTGAACACGCCGATCATCACGGCCAGCGATTGCGAAGGGGCGGGCGAAATGTTCCGCGTCACCACGCTGGACTTGGATCGTTTGGCCGCGTCGGGCAAACCCGTCAATCACGAATTGGACTTCTTCCATCGGCCCGCCTATCTGACCGTCAGCGGCCAACTGAACGCGGAAACCTATGCCACCGCACTGGGCCGTGTGTACACGTTCGGACCGACGTTCCGCGCCGAAAATAGCAACACCAGTCGGCACCTGGCCGAATTTTGGATGGTCGAACCGGAAGCCGCCTTCTTCGACCTGTCAGACAACATGGCGTTGGCCGAACGATACTTGAAGCGATTGCTGCGGGATTGCCTGGATCGCTGTGACGAAGACATGCAGTTTTTTAACCAGCGAATCCAGCCGGGTATCTTGGACCAGTTGACCGCCGTTGCCGAAGCACCGTTTCGTCACATGACGTACACCGATGCGATCGACGTGTTGGAAAAGGCCGACGCGAAATTCGAATACCCGGTTTCCTGGGGCGTCGATCTGCAAGCCGAACACGAACGGTATCTGACCGAAAAATATGTCGACGGCCCGGTGATCTTGACCGACTATCCATCGACCATCAAACCGTTTTACATGCGGCTGAGCGATGACGAGAAAACCGTTGCCGCGATGGACGTGTTGGTTCCCGGCGTGGGTGAAATCATCGGCGGCAGCCAACGTGAAGAACGACTGGACGTGTTGACCCGCCGAATGGACCAGGCCGGATTGAATCAAGACGATTATTGGTGGTACATCGATCTGCGGCGGTACGGAACTGTCCCGCACGCCGGATTCGGCTTGGGCTTGGAACGCGTCGTCCAGTATGTTTCCGGCATGGCCAACATTCGCGACGTCATTCCGTTCCCTCGAACGCCCGGCAATGCCGAATTCTGACCGCCCCCAAAGAACGCCTGCCACAAAACCCCCGCACGACAAAACGTCGGTCAAAGGTCGCCTGGCGCCGTCGCCCACCGGCGCCCAGCATCCCGGCAACGCGCGGACGTACTTGGTCGCACATTGGTCGATGATCCGGCAATCGGCCCCGATGGTGCTGCGGATCGAAGACATCGATTCGCCTCGCGTCAAACCCTGGGCGATCCAACAAGCGATCGACGATCTGCGCTGGCTGGGCATCGAATGGGACGAAGGCCCTGATGTCGGCGGCCCCAGCGGACCGTACATCCAAACGCAACGTACCGATCGATACGACCAGGCGATCGCCAAGCTGCGATCTCTGGGCCGCGTTTATCCGTGCACTTGCACGCGACGCGACATCGAAAGCGCCGCATCGGCACCGCATGCCGAATTCGGACACATGGTCTATCCCGGCCTATGCAGCGATTGGACCGAAGGCGATCCGATCCCAGCGGAAGGCACGTATTGCTGGCGATTTCGAGTCCGCGACCAAGTCGTGCACTTTGATGATGCCGTTGCCGGTTCCCAGTCGTTGAACCCGAGACGCGACTTGGGCGATGTTCCGGTGACACGCAAGACGGGTGAAGCGGCCTATCAACTGGCCGTGATCCTCGATGATGATGCAATGGGGGTGACGGAAGTCGTTCGCGGCGACGACTTGATCGACAGCACGTTCTGGCAAATCGAATTAGCCGACGCATTGGGGCTTTCGGTGCCCAGCTATGCTCACGTCCCGCTGGTCATCGGGGACGACGGACGTCGACTGGCCAAACGTCACGGCGATACGCGGCTGGACCATCTGCGTCGCTGTGGCGTTGACCCGCAAGACGTGATCTTGTGGGCCGCCGGGTCATTGGGGATCGGCGATCTGCCGACCGCCGGCGAATGGGAAACGGACCGCTTGCATCGCCACATCGCCGCCCAAATGGACTGGACAACCGTGAACCGTGACCGCGTCGTGGTGCCGTCAAAATGGACACGATTGGGCTGATCCGACGCCGCGGCCGGGGAAACCTGTGTTTCACTCAGTTTTCCGATTATTCGGGTCATGCGGGCCAACGGGCGGGCCGATGAACGACAAAGCCACGCCGTGCGCCACCGACGCGCCGGTACCGCAGACGACCCTGCCGGTTGTCGCGGTCCGCCGTCACCAAGGTCCGGCGTGGGAATCGTTGTTTCGCCCCCGAATTCCCCCACGGTCCGATCCATGCCATCGAATCCATCCCGGGCGTCCGGCCCCGCCGATGTGTCGCGGTTGCCCCGAATCGTGTCCCGTCGGTCCGCCCTTCGTCGCATGTTGGCCGCCGCACTGATCGCTTCGCCCGTCGATTGGACACAGCCGTCCAGCGCTGCGCCGCCAGATGCCACGCAGCTGACCGTCAACATGCGAGTCCCGCACGACGGCCAAGTCCTGCGACTTCGACACGTCACCAAAGACGACCAATCGGTGGTGATCACCGCGATCGCTTCGGATCCGGCCGGCCGTCTGATCGCCGCCGCCGGCGACGACTTGGCCATCCGCCTGATCGACGCGGAGACGATGGAAGTCGTGCGAACGGTGACCGACGATGCCACGCATCACCATCGCGATGTGATTCGGACACTGGCCTTTGACGATTCCGGACACCGGCTGGTTTCATCCGGAAACGACGGTTGCATCGTGATCCGTCACAGCGCCGCGGACTTTGCCGCCACCCAGCACATCGACGGTGCCCCGGCGCTGACCTGCGTCCGATTCCATCCGTCCGGTCGTCAAATGGCGGCGGTCGGATTCGACGAAGAAGTGTTTCTGATCGGAAAGCCGGCCGCACAAACCAAGCTGCGTTGTGGATGTCGCGACCTTCGCAGCATCGCCTTCAGCCCCGACGGCAAAGTCATGGCCGTGGGCGGTCGCGTGGGCGACGTGCATCTATTTTCCACCGATCCGGTCAAAGCCAACGGTGACCACTCGTTGCACCGGGGCCGGATCCGCAGCATGGCGTTCCGTCGCGGTTCCGATTCGATGGTTTCGGTGGGCGAAGACGGCGACGTGGTGGTTTTTGACGTCAACAATCGCAAGATCGCCCGCCGCGTGCACGTCGGAAACTGTCGTTTGTTCTGCGTCACGATGCTGGATAGCCGCATTGCCGCAGCCGGTGGCAGCGACAATCGCATCCACTTGATCGACACCGACGCTGGCCAACTGATCGGACATTTGGCCGGACACCGCGGGACGATCAGCGATGTCGCCCAGGCCGGCCAATGGCTGTATTCCGGAAGCTATGACGCCACGATCCGCCGCTGGGATCTGCATTCGCTTCAGGAATCCGTTCCGCAATTGGCCGGTCGCGAAGACCGCATCGTCGAACGGCCCAACCGTCTGGATCGCTAAGTCCGCCAGGCAACCGCAAACGTCCAATCGACGGATCATCATCCCGGCGATCGATGATCCCCCATCCATCCTTTCCGCCAATCAAATCGTCGCCCATCGGATGGGCGTCACACTGCCATCAGGGGCACGGAGGCATCCAACGTGATCTGGAAACGGAAACGAAAAAAACGAACCGCTTCGACACCCGCCAACGGATCCCGTGCGGCGGTCTCACGACGCGGTCTGCATCCGGAACGCTTGGAATCACGACGGTTGATGGCGGCCGATCCGATTCATGTCGGTGTGGTCTATCTGGAAACGGACTACTTGGAATCGGACCAAGACGTCGGCAGTGATTCACGCGGCGACCGATTCATCTTGTCCTTCACCGGTGGTGCCCCGGGGACGGAACTGACCGAGTTGCGGATCAACACCGACAAATACGGCGACGGCGTCAGCATCGGCGATCCGATCTTTGACACCGCCATCGGCGGCCTCGGAAAAAACGGTGCCCACGACTTTGAGATCGTCAAGATTGAAACGGCCGATGGTCGGGTCGCCACCGCGCAAGCCTTTGTCGAAGACGGCGGTCAAGAACTGATCCTGCGTCTGACCAACTTCCAAGCCGGTGACCGCTTGGAGTTCACGATGGACGTCGACGAAGTCCTGCGGCAAAGTTCCGACCTGGACACGTTCAACGCCGGCTTGGACGTGATCACATCGGGACAAGAGTTCCAGGATTCCATTCTGGAAGCCACCTTCAACGCGCCGCACTACGAAACGTCGGTCGCCGATGCGCTGTTCGTCAACGACTTTGGCGATCCCGCGTCCAGCCACGGCTTGGACTTGCCGCCGGACGAAGGCACCCATATCGACAGCCGTCCCAACCGTAGCGCAGCCGCCGTCGGAACCACGGTACAAACACCAAAGCCGGTATCGATCAGCGGATACGTCTGGGTCGACAACGACTTGGACCTGAAACGCGAATCAGGCGAACGCGTCCTCGAAGCCGTTGAAATCGCGTTGTATCAAAAACAAGGCAACTCCTTTGTCGATACCGGGCTGCGTGCCGTGACCGGTGCCGATGGACACTATGAGTTTGCAAAATCATTGGGTCTGATGCCCGGCGAATACAAAGTCGTCCAAGCACAACCCGACGGATTGTTCAGCGTCGGTGCGGTTCTGGGTCAAGTCGACGGGCAAACGGTCGGCAGCGTTGAAAACGTCAACTCACTGTCCAACATCTTGATCGTCGACGGTGATACCGAAGCGATCCTGTATGACTTTGCCGAAGCCGATCCGGCATCGGTGTCCGGATTCGTCTATCGCGACGACAACGACAACGGCCGTCGTGATCCCGGCGAAGTCCCATTGTCGGGCATCCGCGTTGAATTGATCCCCGTCGATACGATCGCCGCGCAGTCGGGTCTGATCGCGACGACCAACGCCGCCGGTGCGTATCAATTCACCGGCCTGGCACCGGGCAACTACCAAATCGTCCAGTTGGACCAGCCGGTCGACTTGCAGGACGGAACCGACGCGGCCGGAACCATCGACGGGACCGTGGTCGGATCGGCCATCAACCCGGGTGACAGCATCGTCGGTGTTCAGCTGGACGGCGGCGACGACGGAATCGAATACAACTTTGGCGAACTGCCCCTGGGATCGCTTTCCGGCTATGTCTATCTGCTGGGGCCCGGCCAAGATTGCGACGGAATCCGTGAAGCGGAAGGGAACACGCCGCTGCAAGACGTCGAGATCATTTTGGAAACGATGGACGGCCAGTTCATCGCTCAAACGGTCACCGATGTCGACGGTCGGTACTTCTTCGACGACCTGACCAAAGGCCAGTACCGTATCCGCGAAATCACACCCGATGGTTTGATTGATGGATCGTCCCACGTCGGTCGAATCGGAACGGTCACGGTCGGGAATTCGATCGACGGCGGCCTGATTCAAGACATCGTGATGATCGCCGGCGGCCACGGCACAGAATACAACTTCTGTGAAGCCGCGCCGGCCGACATCAGCGGCTACGTTTATCACGACGCCTCCGATGACGGACAACGCGATGCATCGGAGACCGGGATTGCCGGTACGCGATTGGACCTGGTGGACTCATCCGGCAACGTGATCGCGACGACCACCACCGATGCCAACGGCTTTTATCGCTTTGCCGACATCTTGCCGGGCGATTACACGATTCGCGAACACCAACCAGACGGTTACTACGACGGTAAAGATTCCGTCGGCACGATCCGCGGCACGCATGTCGGCCAGCTGGGCGGCGACGGTGATTCCTTGGCCGCCATCGAATTGAAACAAGGTGACCTTGGCGTCGAATACAACTTCGGCGAACTGCTGCCGGCGTCATTAGCGGGCCGGGTCCACGTCGACTTGGACGAAGACTGTGAACTGGATCCCGGTGAACCGATGCTGGAGGGTGTCGTGATTCGCTTGCTGGACGCCAGTGGCAACGAAATCGCCATGACGACCACCGACGCGGACGGAAACTACAAGTTCGACAACTTGGTTCCCGGCCGTTACACGGTGATCGAAGAAACCCCCGCAGGCTACTTCGAAGGCGGATCCAAACCGGGATCCGCGGGTGGATTGTCGGACGGCCCCAACCGCATCGGCCAAGTCGACCTTGCCTCCGGTGAAGTCGCGGTCAACTATGACTTTTGCGAACGTCCGCCGGCGGAAATTTCCGGATACGTCTACAACGACGCCGACGGCGATTGCGTGTTTGATCCACAAGAGATCGGCATCGATGGCGTCACCGTCGAACTGTACGACGCCGATGGGAACTTGATCGCCACAACACAAACCGATGCATCGGGGCACTACAGCTTCACACATCTGCAGGCCGGCATGTACACGGTCCGCGAAATTCAGCCCGCCGGTTGGCTGCAAGGCGGGCAGCAAGCCGGATCGGCCGGTGGCGACGATTCGGTCCAAGACACGATCAGCAGCGTGCCGATCTCCTGGGGCGATCGACTGATCCAGTACAACTTCTGTGAACTCGAACCGTCCAGCCTGGCCGGCACCGTGTACGTCGACCGTGACGGTGATTGTTTCCAAGACGACGACGAACCACCGCTTCAAGGCGTTCGCATCGATCTGTTGGACGCCGACGGTCGCATCGTCATGACGACGACCACCGACGCCGACGGCAATTATCGATTCACCAATCTGCGACACGGAACCTACCAAGTCATCGAACATCAGCCCGACGGCTACTTCCAAGGCGGGCAGATGCTGGGCAGCGGCGGCGGCCAAATCTTGGGCGACGACCACATGGCCGTGGACATCGGCATCGGCAAAGACTTGACCGACTATGATTTCTGCGAACTGCCGCCGTCCAGCCTTTCGGGGACCGTTTACGTCGACGCCGACCGTGATTGCGTCTACGATCCGGAAGAAGATCCGTTGGCGGGCGTTCGCGTCGACTTGATCGATGAAGCCGGCAACATCGTGGCGACGACAACCACGGATGCCGACGGCAATTATCAGTTCGACAACCTGGCCCCGGGCACCTACCAGATCTTTGAACACCAACCCGACGGTTACTACCAAGGCGGCCAGAAACTGGGCAGCGGTGGCGGTACCATCTTGGGCCAAGATCACATGTCGGTCGACGTGATGGCCGGCGTCGCACTGGTCGACTACGACTTCTGCGAACAGTTGCCCGCCAGTCTTTCGGGATACGTCTGGAGCGACCAAGACCTGGATCGCCAATTCGATGGTGACGAACTGGCTCTGTCCGGCGTCGTCGTCGAAATCATTGACGCCGAAGGCCAAGTCGCCGGTCGGACCACCACCAACGCGTCCGGATACTACCAGTTCACCGATCTGGCACCGGGCGTCTACTCGGTTCGCGAATTCCAGCCCGAAGGCTACTTCCACGGTGGCGAGACCGTCGGCAGCCACGGCGGAACCGTCGGCGGCGATGACTTGATTGTCGCTGTCGAACTCCGCGGCGGTGACGACGCGGTCCAGTACAACTTCCCGGAAGTCCCGCCGGCAACGATCAGCGGCTATGTCTTTCAAGACGGCGATTCGCTGAAGTTGCAGTTCGTCCCCAGCGCCGAAGACCTGCGTGACTATCGCGACGGGATGTTCACCGCGGACGACACACCGCTGTCCGGCGTCACACTGGAACTGCGGAACGTGCTGGGCCAGATCTTCACCTCCGATCGAATGCTGCCCGGCATCTACAACGACGGATTGGTGCGCATCACCACCGACGCCAACGGCTACTACGAGTTCACCGGACTGCGACCGGGTACCTATCACGTCTACCAAGTCCAGCCCGATGACTACATCGATGCGTTGGACACGCCCGGTTCGACCGGCGGCGTCGCGATCAACCCGGCGGATGTCATCGTCGATCAGGCGGCACTGATCACGTTCCAAACCCTATCGGCCAGCGAAGCCACGGATCCTGGCAGCGACGCGATTCTGAACGTGACCGTCGCCGCCGGGGAAACCAGTGCGTCGAACAACTTCAGTGAGATCTTGGTCGATCCCACGCTGCCGCCGCCGCTGACGGAAAACCCGGAATCGATCCCCGAAGTCGTCGCGCCGATCGAAACGTTTGATCGCCCGATCCGGCTGGTCGGATACGCCGCGCCGTACACCGTTCGCACGCTGGCGCTGCACCCGATCGAATGGGCTGTCAGCTGGCACCTTAGCGTGATCAACGCCGGGTTCCCACGCGGCGAAAACGCCGGCTCGGGCATCGTTCGCACCGCCGGCGCGGAATTCAATGATCCGGCTTGGACCGAAGGCGAATATGCCGCCGGCACATGGTCGGCGATGTCGGGCGATGGCGTGAATCTGTTGTCCGGCGTCAACCTGGGCGGTGGAGACGCGATCGCATTGACCGGTGACTTTAACGGCGATGGTATCGACGAAACGGCGATCTATGTCGCCGGCCGTTGGTACATCGACTTGAACGGCAACGGCGTCTGGGACGAAGGCGACTTGTGGGTCCAATTGGGCACCAAGTACGACCGACCAGTCGTCGGCGATTGGGATGGTGACGGCAAAGACGATGTCGGGATCTTTGGACGCGAGTGGAACCGAGATCCACAACGTGTGGAGATCGATCCGGGGCTTCCCGACCCCGCCAACCGACGGCGCACCGAAGTCGACATCGCCCGTCTGGCCGCCGCGCGAATACTAGAAGAAACGGAAGACCACAAAAAACAGCGTCTGCTGCGACGTGGCAATCGGGGTGATCTGCGTGCCGACGAAGTCGACCACGTGTTCAAGTATGGCGAACACGTCGACCAACCCGTCGTCGGTGATTGGAACGGCGACGGCATCGACCAGATTGCTGTCTTCCGCAGCGGCCAGTGGCTGTTGGATGACAATGGTGACGGTCGCTGGACATCGAAGGACAGTCCCATCGAATTCGGCAAGCCCGGTGACCAGCCGGTGGTCGGTGATTTCAACGGCGACGGCATCGACGAAATCGCCGTGGTCCGCGGCGACACCTGGATCATCGACACCGACGGTGACCGGCGTCTGACCGCCAATGACCAACGCATCGTCGTGCCACGCGGCAGCGCCGACAGCCAACCGGTCACCGGCGACTTCGACGGCGACGGCAAGGACGAACCCGGCTACTACGACGAAGCCTCCTAGCGGCTTCGAACCGATGGCCGCTCCAAAAGGGGTCAGCCGCTCCAAAAGGGGTCAGGCGTCTTTGTTGCGGTGACGCCTGCGGGTTGACAAGCCTAGAGAGTCGTACTCGTCACAAGAGACACCGATATCGATCGCTCCTTGAAGCTTGTTGTGGTGGAGACAGGGCGTGATGTGCGGGACCGACGGAAGGGGTGGTGCCTCAATGCTGGCGCATCCAGCTACGGGACGAATCATCCCCGGTATTGCTCTCCATACCCAGTCTCAACGTACGCCGGTTCGCGGAGCGCAGCGACGAGGCACCGGCAATAACGCCGAACTCTAGATCACGACGACCCCGCCGACGCTCGAAAAGGGGTCAGACGCTCGAAAAGGGGTCAGGCGTCTTTGTTGCGGTGACGCCTGCGGGTTGACAAGCGCAGAGAGTCGTATTCCTCACAAGAGACACCGAAATCGATCGATCGATCATTGAAGCGTGTTGTGGTGGAGACAGGGCGTGATGTACGGGACCGACGGAAGGGGTGGTGCCTGAATGCTGGCGCATCCAGCTACAGGACGAAGCACCACCGGTATTGCTCTCCATACCCAGTCTCAACGTACGCCGGTTCGCGGAGCGCAGCGACGAAGCACTACAGAAACAACCGCCGAACCCTAAATCACGACGTCTCCGCCGGAACTGCGTTGCGTTTGGCACGGCCTACCAAATCTCCTCGTGGCATGTGCCTGGTATCGTCCCGAACGCGAAGCGTGCGTCTTGGCCGCCCACCGACAATGCCGCCTCGCAGCAGCTTCATCAAGCATCGTTGCACACCAATGCTCCGGCTGGATCACTTGCCAAAGACGCCTGACCCCTTTGTTCCCTCAAAACATTTGAAGCGACGCGTCAATCACCTCCGGATCCAGACTGTTTACGAAGCTCCTTCATCGCCTTCCGGTTCAATGCGATTCGCCAACCAGGAAACTCTAGCTCGGCGCTCGAGTTGGGAAGCCCAGCCAGCGTCCTAACGATCGCATCACTCGGGGTCAAAACTGTGTCGTCCCTTCGCTCACTTTCTGTGAACAAATTCGCGCTCATGGTTCGCAGCAAACTCTCGGGGATCTCATTCGCTTTCGTTTCATCCCATTCAAACATCAACTCCACAAGCCAATTCGCACGTTGGAGATCAACTTCCAAACGCATCAATCGCAATTCTTCGTCCGCATGCTGCTGAGCCCAATTGTTTAACCAGCGAATGAAAAACCCAATTGACAAGAAGAAGCCGACCGTTGATGCAACCTGTCGAGAGGCCAGGAAGTAGTCAAGTCCTTCGGTCTCGCTTCGCTCTTGGAACAAGAGGTATCCGGCAAGCGTGCCGAAAGCAACGATCAATACCAAGAAGAATCCCCCAACGGCCCAGAATCGGTTTCGAGTTTCTTTGCTCAAGGAGAAACTGGAGATCCGCGTCGCCAGCATCTTCTCGAGATCAGAGCTAAGTTGCCGTCTTACATGAGTATTGGTCCTGTCATCAAAATCTGCCTTTAACCGTTCAAAATCTGCACGATCTTTCTCCAGTTGCTGACGGACCGCGTTCCGCTCTCCTTCGATTTCAACTCGAGATTGCTCTAGCTCTTGTGCAATCTTTTGCCGCTCGGCGATCGCCTCTTCATAGTGTTTCGCCTTCGCTTTTTCCAGATTCTCTATCAAGCTCGCTTGCAGCGACTCCAATCGCAGAAGTGCTTTCTCTCGTGCATCAAAATGTTCCCGCTGATCTTGGTCCAGAATTGAGTCGACATTGGACGGATTGAATTCACCACACGCGTTCTGAATTACTGCCACCAATAAAGGCAACTGATCCGGACGACGAGTTTTTCGATCCTGAACATTCAACGAGATGGTGGGATTCCGTGGCTGTTTTCCTGCGCCATAGTCAAATTGCCGGTGGATCTGGATGTGTAACGCGTCGGTTCCCCACCGAAGCGCCTTAATTGCGTTTCCGTTGATTTCCAGGAGTTGGGGAATCAATACATGATCGCCGATCTCTTCGAAGCTTTCGAGTTTGCATTCGGGCAATATGTCGCCAGCAAAGTCGATCTTTAGTCCCTTAATCCCCAACTCCTTGGCGACCTCCGATTCACTGATCCGTCGAAGGATCCGGAGGTAGTCTGCGTCGCCACCGGGAAGAATTTCAAAAGTTACCGCCACGATTGACCCCTAGTTTTTGCTCACGTTCATTTGGACCGCCATCTTGGCGGTTCTCTCCATCGACTGAGACTAATCAAAAGTTCAAGACATGAGCAGTCACTAGGCAATTCATTCACGGAGGAAGATGAACCTCCGAACCGGGACAGGCCGCTGTGGGTGCGGACGTTGGGAAACCGGACGTTTCGATCACCCTCGACATACGGTTTCCCGGAAATGGCCTACAGCCCCGCACAACTGTCCTACCTGACCGAACTTGGCATGGCCCCCGACGCCTCTGACGCCACGAGCAAGCCAAAGGGGTCAGGCGAGCAAGAAAAAGGGGTCAAGCACGAAAAAGGGGTCAGGCGTCTTTTCCGCCTTCCCACGCCGGGATTCAGCGGGTTGTTCAATCGGAATGCTGATCGATCCTGATGTTTCCGGATGCATCCTGACGGCATTGACCGATGAAGGCTTGAGATATGGGGCGTGAATCACGACCAAAGTTTTTATCGCAAAACAATAAATCGGCCGTTGCCTCGACCGAGCCCCCAGTTTATCGTTTAGCGATAAATCCAATGGAGGTCCTCGATGTCGTCAAAGCCGTTCTCTTTTCGGTGCTTAAAATTCGTCCTGGCGTGCTGGTGGTGGCTTACCTTGCTTGGGTTCGCCACCTGCCTGTTGTTTCTGATCGCGGCACCCTCTGAAAAACTTTCCTTCGCCGTTTTGGGGTATGCCAGCGACATTGATACGACGGCCTTCTCGGTCCATGACCGGCAAGGGCGATCACTTGATTTTGCTTTCCCCGACGGAGTCCCGGTCACGCTGCAGTTCCCTGAGTCGGGTAACGGCGTTCGGGCCGGCTTGGTTCAGCGCGCATTCGCCGCGTTGGTGATCGTGCCCTGCTTTCTTGTCGGCCTGTTCTTTATCAAGCAGCTCCGCGACATCATGAAAACGGTGGACCAGGACGATCCTTTCGCCGTCGCAAACGCGCGTCGAATTCGCATCATCGGGCTGCTGATTCTTGCGTTTGAATTGATCGTCTGCTTCGGGCGTTTGGCGATGTCCGGATTTGTCGACATCATGGCTCGCCCCAAAGGATTCAACTTCAACGGACGAATCCATCTTGACCTGGAACTGTTGGTGGTCGCGCTTGCGATGCTAGTCCTATCCGAAGTCTTTCGGCACGGCACAAGGTTGCGCGACGAACAATCGTTGACGATTTGAGGTGAATCGATGGCGATCAAAGTCAACTTGAGTCGGGTCATGAAGGAGCGTGAGATCTCGTTGACCCAATTGGCGGATGAAGTCGGCATCACCCTGGCCAATCTATCCATCTTGAAGACGGGAAAGGCCAAGGCGATCCGCTTTAGCACTCTGGACGCGATCTGTCGTGTCTTGGAATGCCAGCCGGGCGACATCTTGGTCCAGGAAGACGAGTCGAATGCGAAGTCGGGTTAAGACGTCGATTGGCGGTGGAGCTAACCCTGAACTCTGGCGAGTCCAGCTACGTGGGCGGGCGTGTCGGGCCCTGAACTCTGGCGAGTCCAGCTACGGGGGGTAGCGATGCGTTAGCGAACGCGTGGACCGAACAGGGACACGAAGCCGATATGGACCCGGTCGCGACTTGCGGCACCGGGGATCTTTTCGAAACCGTGACCATAGGACGCTCGCAGGGATGTCCGATCGGTCAGCGTCAGACGCATTCCCAGGCCCATGCTGATCAAGAACTCGTCGCCGAATTCGCCCGGCAACGGATCGATGTTCGATCCACTGCCCATGTCGACAAACGTGAAGGCGCGAAAGGTGTTCGGATTGGAACAGCAACCGAAACGTTTCATTCGCGGACCGAACTCGAGCGATGCAAACCAGCCGTCATCACTGCTGTAAACACGCTGATCATAGCCGCGAATCGAATCATAGCCGCCGAAGCCGAGCGTCTCGCTGAACAACAGTCGTTCCGATGCCAATTGACCGACAAAACGCCCCATCAATTGCCAGTTCTGCTGCACGTTCCACAGGCGTTCGGCACGCAGTCGTGTGTAGAAATAGTCCGGTGTTGTGTTCGCACGAATTGTATTGAAAGCGGCCGTATTGTGATCGCCGGTGAATCCGGCACCGGGACCGACAAACGAATCCCACATCAGCAATCCGTACTGGTCGCGGCACCCACGGCGAAGATGCTGGAACGACAATCGAAGCTGGATCAAGTCGGCTGCCGAGTTTTGCACCAACTGACCGCCGAATTCAAGGTTGTTGTTCGTCTGTTTGAAATCAACGCCCAGCGACCAATTGGTGTCCACCCATCGAGTCTTCTGTAGGTGATGGGTGATGCCCATTCCCAGTTGCCAGCTTTCACCGTCTTGATTGACCGTTGGGATCGTTGGCGTCACACCGGCCCAACTGCCGTAGGCGTTCCAGCTGATTTTTCGATTCACCGGTTGGGCATAACTGACGCTGTGAGCATTCAGCCGATAAAACTCCGCATCGGCCGTGTACTGATAGCTAAGGATGCCGCCTTTGCCGAATGCATTGCCATAGATCATTCCGGCATACAACCGTTCCAGGCCCAACGTCCGCACGCCCGTGTCTTCGTATCCGGAATACACTCGTATCGGGCAAACGTCATCGATGTCAAAGATGATGTCTGTCGTGCCTTCGATATCACCGGGCCGCATGTCGACCGAAACACGTCGGAACGGATTCTGGTTCAACCAGAACAAGTCGTTGTTCAGTCTACTTTCATAGATCTTGTCGCCGCGGCGTGTACACTGAACCCAATGGCATAGATCTTCCGCTTCAAACACACAGCCATCGGTCATCGTGACCGAACCGATTCGTGCTTCGGTTACGACGATCTGGACGACGCCCGACGTGATCTTCTGTTCGGGGATGACGACGTCGACAACGGGCTGACCGCACTTGCGGTAATAGGTGATGATGTCGCGCGACATCTGGTTCAGCCGACGTAGCGTCACCGGTCCATCAAGATAGCGGTAGACGATCGACTGGACGCCCGATCCATAAACCAGCGACGATCGATCGTCAAAGTCATGCTGGATCCCGGCGACCCCATCATGGGCATCTTCGGCGTCCACCTTGTCGGCATGATCCAGAATGATGACGCCCGCCAGCGCGTCCACCAGCACTTTGTCGCTTCCTTCGACCGGGGCCAGCGATTCAGGCTGAACCGTCGGTTGATTGAACCTGTGGCTCGGCACCGACAGCGGCTTGTATCGTTCGTAGTTTTGGGCCTGCGTTTGCGTGGCAGGAGTGACCAGCGCGGCGGCGACCAGACATCCGGCTAACGCGGAGCGTCTCCATGAAATTTTCATCCTTGGTAATCCTTCACCAATGGCCGATCGCGTCCGGCAGTGCATCAAGGGAGGGCGATTAACGGGGCGCGGCATGGGGCATCGTGCGCTATGACCGAGCAGCATTCAGATCGGAAACCTGCCACCCGGATCGGAGGGTAACGCGGACAGAAACGGGGGTTTCCAGGGACACGCGTACCAGGATGCGGAACGACCGGATTGCTTGGGTTTTTCCGATAACACGCCGGTTTTGGTGACATTGCCCCGCGTTGCCAGAAAAAGTTTGACTCTGTTGGGGGGGCTATCCAAACTAGCCACGCTCCAGGGAGTCCGTTTGAGTCAACCGCAACGGTTGGTTCAGCAACGCTTTCTCGATCCGCACTGTTTTTAAGAATCCTGCTTGCCCGGCAACGATCCGTTGGCCGAGGCGCTTGCGACGAATTGAACGCCATGAGCCAACGACGCCGACGACAAAAGCGTGCCGAACTTCGTAACTTGGTTCTTGGCGGCGTGCTGGCCGTCAGCACGGCAACCACCGCATCCGCTCAAAACCCGACCGGCGGCAATGTGGTCGCCGGGGCCGCGACGATCTCCAACGCCGGATCGACGTTGAACGTCAACGCGTCGACCGATCGAGCGGTGATCAATTGGCAAAGCTTTTCGATCGGCCAAGGCAACACAGCCAACTTCAATTTGCCGTCGGCATCGTCAGCCGTCCTGAACCGCGTGACCACGCCGAACACACCGTCGGCGATTCATGGCGCATTGAACTCCAACGGCAACGTCTTCCTGGTCAACCCCAGCGGTGTGTTGGTGGGGCCATCGGGTGTGGTCAACACCAATGGGTTCACCGCGTCGACGTTTGACATCGGTACCAAAGACTTCATGAATGGCGGTCCGATGACGTTCCGTGGTTCTTCCACGGCGGACATCGTCAATCAGGGAACGATCAACACGGGATCCGGTGGCGCGCACTTCATCGCCAACCAATTCAATAACTCCGGCACGATCAACAGCCTGGGCGGATCGGTCACGGTGGGCAGTGGTCAAAGCGTGACTTACAGCAACGGCGTCACGCATGTCGAAGCGGACATGGCCACGCTGCAAAACGGCTACAGCGAAACGGCATCCTTGATCAACAACACCGGTACGATTCGTGCGACCGGTGCGGTGATGGCGGGCGGCGAGGTTTACCTGACCAACCCAGGTGGCAAGGTCTTCAACAGCGGGACGATCGCGGCCAGTCAGTCCGTCTCCGTCAACACCGGACAACTGAATCACATTGGAACCATCGACACCAGTGGAACCACCGGTGGTTCGGTCACCGTGACGTCCAATGACGCTCTCGTTCAAGGACGCATCGATGCCAGTGGCACGCAGTCTGGCGGTGACGTTCAAATCCAATCCAACACGGTTGACCAATACGCGGCGATCGACGCATCTTCGGATGCCGGGACTGGCGGCAATGTGCAGATCGAAACAACCAATGCCTACACCGCAACGACCGCGGGAGACATCGACGTGTCGGGTGTCGATGGCGGTTCCATCGGCATCACCGGACCGGGCCGCATCGTGACGTCGGCAACACTGGATGCAACCGGGGCGACAGGCAACGGTGGTTCGATCGACGTGTCCAGCAGCACCAAGACGTCGATGCTGGGGGCGACCTTTGACGCATCCGGTGCGGTCGACGGTGGGACGATTCGTGTCGGCGGTGAATACCAAGGCGGCCGCGACCTGACAACCGACGAACTGGCCAACTCCGGGCAGACTTTGATCAGCCCTGGCAGCCAAATCATCGCCACCGGTGAAAGCGGGCAAGGCGGAACGGCAATCGTCTGGAGCGATGACCGTACACAGTTCTACGGCGGCGTGGATGTCAGCGGCAGCGGAGCGGACGGGACCGGCGGATTCGTTGAACTGTCGTCGGCAGGTCTGCTTCAGTATCAAACCACCGACGAAGTTCAAACCGGCGGCGGCACCGTGCTGTTGGATCCTAAGAATGGTGTGATCGTCGATACCGCTCCGTCCGGCATGGACATGATCACGTTTTCGCTGTTGGGTTCCGGCGACACGTTCTTGGACGCCTTTGATCGGTTCGGTGTATCGGTCGGCCTGAACTCGGCGGGTGATCGTTTGGCGGTCGGAGCGATCGGTGACGATGGCGGTTCGGTGTTGAAAGGGGAATCCGGCGCGGTTTACCTATTCGATCTTGATACCAACAGCGTTCTGGATTCCGTGTCGCTCGCACAGATCTTGCGTGATGGTGCGGCACTTTCCGGCGGCGGCACGCTGGAACTGGAAGCTGACGACCGCTTCGGCAGCGCGGTTGATTTCGACGGCCCCGGCGGCATCCTGGCGGTCGGTGCATCGCGAGACGATTTCCTGGGCTTCGACCAATCACTCAGCCTGCTGGACGATACGGGTGCGGTTTATCTGTTCCAGCTGAGCACCACCGATCTTTCACAAGCACCTGAGTTGCCGATCGTTATTCGCGATGGCACACCGTTGGTGGGCGGTGGCGTCTTTGATCTGCGTGCCAACGAATCGAATTCCATCAACGCACAACTGGGCGGCGATCTTTTCGGAACCAGCGTCGCGTTGGACGAAGACGGAAACCGTCTGGCGGTCGGTGCCAACGGGTTCACCAATTCATTCGTCTATCTGTTCGAAATCAACCCGACCAATCTGGCCGCTGCGCCTAATCTTGCGCAACGACTGGGCAGCGATACGCTAACCACTTTGGGTGACCTGGACGCGGCCGGCTTCGGCGAAAGTGTTGCGTTGAACGCATCGGGCAGCATCCTAGCCGTCGGTGCCCCCGAGCTGAACAACCGCGCGGGCGGCGTCTATCTATTCAACCTGATCAGTCAAAACTTTGGTCAGCCGGCAAGGTTCCGACAGTTGGTCGAAAACGGTGCCGGCGGACCGGTTTCAGTAGGGCAAGCCGAGTTTGGCAGCGGCGTTGCACTGAACGCTGTCGGCGACCTTCTGGGCGTCGGTGCCGAAAATCTTGGATTCCTCAACGGTGGCGTTTTCGGTTTTCAATTGGACCCATCGGACTTGACCGCTGCGCCTAACTTGCTGATTCAAGTCTCCGACGGCGTACAGATCGGTGACACGACCATCGAAATCGGCAACGAATCTTATGGAGCGGACATCGCGCTGGATGCGGCCGGTACGCGTGTCGTGGTGGGTGCACCGGGTTTTGATGGTGACAACCGCGTGGCACAAGATTCCGGGGCCGTGTCGCTGTTTGATTTGGAATTCACGGGGACCTCGTTCCGCTATGAAGGCCGACGACTCAGCACCGATGCCATTTCAACCACGATGCCAGACGTGTCAGGCCTTGGACTTGCAGTCGAACTAGGGTCGAACAAAACACAACTTGCCGTCAGTTCGCTGGGCCCTGAATTTGGTGACGAATTCGGCCAAGTTCATTTCTTCTTGCTGGACGAAGACAACCTGAACACCGTGCCCACCCTGGTGACCACCCTTCGCAATGGTGTGGGCATTGATACGCCGGTCGGGTTGGAAACGCTTCAGTTGGACGATCAAGACATGTTCGGCAGCTCGATCTCCATCGCCGACAACGGGAATCTGCTGGCGATCGGTGCAGCGGGTGATGATGGCGTCGGAAACATGGACATGAACTCCGGTGCAATCTATCTGTTCGAGGTTGATCAGACCGATCCGGTGGTTCCACTTTCGTTGCCGCAAGTCATCCGCAATCAACAATCTCTGAGCGGCGGACAAACGTTGATGCTGGGCGACAACAGCGGCTTTGGTGGTGCCATCGCGCTGACCGAAGACGGCCAGCGGCTGGCGGCCGGAGCATCGGGCGATTCCAAGGTCTTCCTGTTTGAATTCGGTGCCGGCGGATTCATGGGGCCGGCGACACTTGCACAAACGATTCAAGATGGAACTACGTTGGCTGATGCCTCGACGCTTGACATTCCGTTTTCGCCCATCGGTTATGGCCTGGATGTGAACGCCGATGGTTCCCGGCTGGCGGTGGGAGAGCGAAACGGTGCGGGCGGTGGCGTCTATCTGTTTGAGTTAAACGCCAATGATTGGAGCCAGACACCCGACTTGGCCCAGGAGCTTCGTCGTGGTGTGACGCTGGCTGACAGCAGCACTTTGTCTTTGGTCGCCGGCGGTGAATTTGGTCGCGGCATCTCGTTCAATGACGCCGGCGACCGCTTGGCCGTTGGACAGCCGTCTGACTTCAATCTCAACAGCGTCTTCTTATTCGAACTGGATACCAACGACCTTGGCGTTACGGCGGATCTGAAACAGGTCATCCGCAACGACACGCCACTCGCATCCGGCGACACCTTCCAGGGCGGCGATTCAACGTTCGGCCAATCCGTTTCACTTGACGGCAGCGGCGACCGACTGGCGGTCGGCAACCCGGACCAAAATCGTTTCCATTTGTTCGATTTCGGCGGCGGCGGATTCGAGCAAACGGTCAATTTGGCCCAATCGATTAGCAACGATTCGCCGCTGGGCGGATTGGTTGAATTGCCCGCCTTCAGTGGATTCGGTGGCGCCGTTGCATTGAGCGGGACCGGCGAACGATTGGCGGTCGAAAGCAACCGATCGATCTATCTGTTCGATGTCGACACAACCTTGGCATCGGATCCCGTGCTGGGACAAGTCCTACGTTCCGGATCGGGGCTAAGTGACGGGACGATCCTGGACATCGATCTTTCCGATTCCGATTTCGGCAACTCGCTCGCGCTCAACGGCGCCGGTGACATCTTGGCGGTGGGCGATCCAGAAGACCGCGGCGCGGTGTTCTTGTTCCAACTCGACGAAACGGACTTGAGTCAACTTCCTTCGCTGGAACTCTTGCTGACGGATACGTTTGGCGCCCCAGTTGAATTGGATCTGGGCTTTACGGATCGATTTGGTTTTTCGGTCGACTTGAATGACGCAGGAAATCGGTTGGCGGTTAGCGCCATCGGAGACCAAGGCGCATCGGATCTTTCAGGCAACAGCACGGGAGCGGCCTACGTCTTTGATCTTGATCCGGACAACTTGTCTCAAATGCCAACGTTCCGGGCTTTGATTCAAGATGGAGCGACATCGGGGATGGGGCAGGTCGTCGACTTGGACGCTGTGGATTTATTCGGTTTTTCTGTCGCATTGACGAATGACGGAAATCATCTGATTGTCGGTGCGCCCGGCGACGACGGCGTCGGTAACCTGTCGATGGATGCGGGTAACGTCTACGTCTACCGCGTCCCGGCGGTCGGAGTGCCTTCGAGTGACACATTCGATCTTGCTTTTGATTTCGCGGGTTCTCAGAATCTGATTGGTCCCGAATTCGCCATTGAGGCAGGAGATCGATTTGGCGCATCGGTTGCTTTCGCCGGGCCAGGCGATTTCTTCGCAGACACCGCCAACAACAACATCTTTGGCCAAATCGATGGCCACGGATTAGCGGTCGGTGCTACCGGTGACGACGGAGCATTCAACAACTCGCCGGACTCCGGTGCGATTTATCTGTTCGCCGAAGCGGCGTTCAATGGAGTTGACGATACCGGATTTGAAAACGGTGGCTTGACCACTTTCTTTGATGTCCTGAGATTTCCCGGATCCGATGCGCTCGGCAGTGCTGTCAGTCTAAATTCCGGAGGGACGCTGCTGGCAGTTGGAAACCAAGCTGATTCAATCGGCACGAATGACATCCGCCCCGGTGTCGGTAGCGTTTCGCTGATTTCATTTGGTAGTTCCTCAGGGTTTTCACTGACCGGCGATTTGACGTTTAGCGATTTCCCCGCCGACACCACCTTCATTGATCCCGATGACATCGTGGCGATCTTGAACGCGGGCAACGATCTGGTTCTGCAGTTCAGTAACGATCTAGAGATTCGATCCGACATCATCACGGCACTGACCAGTACGGGTGAATTGACGCTCGAAGCTGGTCGAAATATTGATTTCAACCCCGGTACCACCATTAATGTCGCAGATGGTTCGTTAGAGCTGATCTTCAATAATACGGAAGATTCCAATCCCGCTCAGCGTGAACCCGGCCCCGCACGTATGAATCTGGACAACGTCACGCTGACAGCGACGGGTTCAGATTCGCAGATCGGTTTGAGGACCGCCGGTTTTGGATCAACGGCCAATCGAGACGCGATGATCAGCATCACTGGTGGTTCCCAGATTTCGTCTTCGACGATTTTCATTGGCCCGGAAAGTGGTTTGCTTGGAGTGGGGGCTGTTTCCGTCAGTGGTGGCAGCACCATCGAGGGCAATGGCGTGGCCATCGGAGGCGTATCTATCCAGTCCAGTGATGCTGCGCTCGATATTTCGGGACCCGGCACTTCGATTACCTCGAGAGACGGGATCTTTGGCGGTGCCGTTGGATCGGCCCGATTTACCAATGGTGCCAGTATCCGCAATACCGGGTCGGGGCCGATCTTTTTCAACCTGGACGAAGAAGTGAACAATTCGGTCAACCCATTCGGGCTTGTCATGGACAAAGCAAGTTTGACCAATGCCGATGGCGATATTCAGATCTTCTACACGCAAAACAACGAAGCCACGAACGGAACCTTCCTTTCGCTGACCAATTCACAGATCATTGCCTTCAATTCCGGCTCCGTGATCCTGAGCGACAGCAGCACAGGCGGAGTCGATGTTGATTTGGCGGGCTCCGTCATCTCCGGACGAGAAGCATTGATTGTCCTTAACAACGGATCCTTCGATGCCAACCCCGGCACTTCCTCGATCAACCTTGAGGCCGGATCGCAGATCAACACTGGTGACGGTGGCGAATTGCGAATGTTTTTACCGCTGCAGGCCGGCGTAAATATCAGCAACAGTTCCAGCTTCAATGGAATCTCGGGTGGCAACCTGTTCGACGAGAGCGGTAATTTGCTGAATAGCTTAGGGATTGGCGAGCAAAACGATTTGCTGGCGGTGGAAGAGCTGCAAGGCTTCCAATACCAAGGCGTTCCTGACGCTAATTATTCGTTCTATCTGGCATCGATCGACCTCACCCCCGGATTGTTCTTCACCGCCAACGACGGCCAGTCGACGTACGGTCAAACTCCAATCGATCCTGGTCTGTCAATCACGCGTGGCGTGTTGCAAGAAGGCGACACACTGCAGAGCATCGGAGTGGGAACCGATTTTGACCTGACCCAGTTCTCCGATGCGGGAACCTACACCATCAACGTCGAAGCGTCGGACCTGGATCCCAAGTACCGATTGTTGGGCACTGCCAGCGGAACCTTCACGATCCTGCCAGCAGATTTGTTCGTGACCGGCGGCACGTACACCAAGACCTACGGCGACACGTTTGTCTTCCCTGACAACGACTTCACTGTCGAAGGCCTGGTCAATGGTGAAATGATCGGTCCGGTTCAGTGGCTTAGCCTTGGCACCCGTCCCGATGCCGATGTCATGGAGACTCCCTACGCGGTCGGCCTGAACGTTAGCGGACAAGGGACTTTCAATCCACTGAACTACAACATCTCGTTCTCCAATGGTGGATTGACAGTCGTACCGGCCGATTTGGTCGTCAATCCTTTGAGCCAGCAGAAGACCTACGGCGATTCGATGTTGGACCGCACTCGCTTCGAAGCGATCGGGCTGAAGAACGGCGAAACGATCCAACAAGTCAGTTTCAGCTCGCCGGGCATCGCCGCAACCGCGAACGTTGGCAGCTATGAATTGGCCGCATCGGGAATTGCTGCGGGCGGCAATGGGTTCGACGCCACCAATTACAACATCGAACTCGGATCGCTTTCCGGTGGATTGATGGTCACTCCCGCACCGCTGGTGATTTCGGCGAACAACCAGTCAAAATTGATTGGCGTCGAATTCGTGTTCAATGGCACGGAGTTCACGGCGTCCGGCTTGAAGAATGCAGACACGATTGACCAGGTCGACTTGGCCAGTGAGGGAACCTTCGCCGATGCCGAATTGGGGCAGTATCCGATCATCGCCATGAATCCGATGGGCGATCTTGATTTTGGCAACTACGAAGTCACCATCAACAACGGCGTCTTCACCGTCCGCGATGAGATCCCGTTGCCCGAAGTGGGCATCCGTACCGACGACTTGGTCTACGACCAGTTTGGACGGTATATCGATTTCGCCAACACGGTCGATGTGTTGACGCCCACCAACACCGGTACGATCAACCTTGGCCCTTCCCCGTTCAGCGCGAACGAAGGCGCCGACTCGGATGACGCCACGCAGACCGATGAACCCAGTGGCGACGTTTACCTTCCAAGCGCCATTCGCAACAGCAGCCGAGACTAGACACGGCTTGTCGTAGGGTCGGATCCCGACATCGGAACCGACGTCGCTAGCCGAGATTGCAATTTGTTGCAACGAGTTTTCAATTCCCACGTTGTGACGAACGTTCCCTCGCCAACGTGGCCCTGGTCACGCCAAGCACGGACGAATCGCCCCTGACAAAATCGCCGATGGGTGCCAGGGCCGATTGCACTCGGGCCGGCCGCTTTTTCGCTATCAACCGATCGAACCATACCGATTGACGTCGGATGAGTTCGATCTGGCCCGGATCAGACGTTCGAATTGTTCCCGTCTGATCTAAACTGCACGATCTCACTGTTGCACGCCCCCCCCCCGTGAAGATTCCGATGAAACTGTTCGCTATTGTCTGCATGCTGTTGCTGGTCAGTCCGGCGCTGCATGGTCAAGAGTCCGCTGACAGCACTCAGGCGACCACCCAGCAGGCCCCACACCCGGCGCAACCGTTGCTGGACAAGGCACTGGCCGCATTCAAAGAAAGTGACGCCACAGCCGCGATGGAGTTGTTCCAATCGGCATACAACCAGCATCCGGATCTGCCGCCGGGCGAAGTGATGTTTGCTCGCCTTGCCTACGCGACCGGAAACCGAAGCAGCGGACGCACCGCTCTGGAACGTGCCGCCGAGAATCATGGCAGCGACCCGGAGGTTTGGAACATGCTTGCGGAACTGGCCATCGGCGAGGGACGCATCGCTGAAGCAAAGGTGTTGTTCGAAAAAGCGTTGGAGCTGTCGGAAAACTACGATCGTAATGAGACTCGGAAAAACAAACTGACGGCGACGGCTCATGCCGGCTTGGCCACGATCTATGAACGACGTCAAAAGTGGGCCGCGGCAAAACCACATCTTCGTGCTTGGATCGAATTGGACCAACGCAACGAAGCGGCCTGGAATCGGCTGGCGGCGGCACATTTCCAGCTGGAAGATTATGAATTTGCCAAACAGACGCTTCAGAACCTCAGCACGTTTTCAAAGTCCGGTGTCGTTCCCGAAGTCGCCATGGGGCGAATGTATCAGGCCGATGGAAAGCATGAACTGGCAAAGAAGGCGATGCTGAATGCGAAGCAGGCTGGTCAAGATGACGCGCAAACACAGATCGCCGTGGGACTGTGGGCGATGGCGGCGGGCGAGCAACAACTGATGCAGCAATGCGTCAATCGCGCTAAAGATCTGGTGCCGGACTCTCCCGCAGTCAACGCGATGCTGGGAACCGTCAAACGTTTTGAAGGTGATTCTGTGGGCGCCGAGAAGATCTTCGCGGAACTGCACCAGCAGAATCCGGCAAGCTTCGACGCGACCAATGGCTTGGTACTGTCATTGCTATCGCAAGACACACCTGAAAAGCATCAACTTGCGCTGCGTCATGCGGAAGTACTGTTGAAAAGCAACTCCAACACGAAGACTCAGAAGGGACGCGCCGCGGTGGCCACCTACGCGTGGGCTTTGTTTCGGATCGGCAAGACCAAGGAAGCCGAACAAGTCATCCGAAAAGCAATCCTTGGTGGCGAATTTTCACCCGAAGTCGGATACTTCGCCGCCGCCATTTTCGAATCCGTTGGCGAACTGGACGCCGCCAAACAATTCGTCCAGGCGGCCCTCAACAGCTCCGTCGCCTTTCCCGAAGAAGACGACGCCCGCGCGTTGCTGACACGCTTGTCGAAGTAACGACACCATCCGGATCGATCCGGCGGCCGGAAAACGTCATCAACGCGACACTTTACACGCAAACGCAGTCCACCTGAGCCATCCGAAGCGCACTTCCAAAAGTGGAGTTGTCGTTGCCAACATCAGTGACCTGGTTCCATACAATCAAGACCTGTGGATCACGAATGCTTGTTGGTTCTTCAATTATCCCGCTGTCTCTATTTGGCATTTAGCGGGTACGTTTTCGATGGCCGCGAGCGAGGAGCTGGAAAACACAGCAGGGGTAAGACGATGCGTCGTGCGTTGATGCGATCGGTTGGTTTAGTATGTTTGCTGCTTTTGTCAGCAGAGCCTGCATCTGCTAACGTTGCGCAGGGCGACATCGGCATTGCGATCGCGGGAACTGTGACGAATGAGTCTGGTGATCCGATCGAATCTGCCGAGGTCTATGTCCTGGGTGAACTAGCGAAGTTTGCTCAGTCAATGTTTCCGTTTCGTTCCCCTGGACAGACCGCAACCACCACTGATGCAAATGGAAACTGGTCGGTTCTGATCATTCGTGGTGATCAAAGGTTCGTGCAAGGCAAGAGCGTACGAATCCTGATCACTGCCGAGGGCTATCAGGCGACTGTCCGCGAAGTCAC